>NZ_CP102409.1:67500-400000 GCF_024628725.1 Ruegeria sp. YS9 | reverse complement strand
CTTGGATCTCGATCCGCGCATCTGACGGCACGGATCGGGCGGGCAGTGCAGCCAGGCGACAGGCTGACATGTGGCCCGGATGCAGGCGACGCAGGTTTGAAACTGACCCCCTCCGAGCGCTTCTCGGGTGGCGTTTTGCGTGTCGTTGCCAGTTTTCAGACGTCCTTGTTTGATGACGCAACGCTTGATCGGTTTGCGCGAACCTCATTCCAACGTGGCGCACGCGCCAACCGGATGGGGATGCAAGTGAACAGTGACGGCGACGGGTTTGCGGCCACTGGCCAACTGAACATCTTGTCCGAGGTGATCACCCCGGGCGACATCCAGATGACCGGAACCGGAGACCCATTCATTCTGCTGCCTGAATGCCAGACCACCGGAGGGTACCCCCGCATCGCGACCGTTTTGCCCTGCGACATGCCCCGCGCAGCGCAGACGCCCGCGGGCGGAGCGATCACGTTCGAATTTGTGACCTTGGATCAGGCCGCCGATTTGCACGCGGCATTCCTGGCGGATCTTGCCCGCCTGCCCTCAAAAGTCGAGGCGCTGGTGCGTGACCCGCATGACATCCCGGACTTGCTGTCCTACCAATTGATCAGCGGAGTGATCTCTGCCACCGACTAAGGAGATGTGCCGATGCCAAGCGTCGATCTGAATGCCGATATGGGGGAAAGCTTTGGTCCATGGAAAATGGGCGATGACGAAAGCCTTCTGAAAATCATCACCTCCGCCAATATTGCCTGCGGATTTCATGCGGGTGATCCGGATGTAATGGCATCTACAATGAAGCTGGCGGCCGAGAATGGTGTCGGCATCGGCGCGCATCCCGGGTTTCCGGACCTGCAAGGTTTTGGTCGCCGGAACATGAAGCTGTCCCAGGAAAATCTGCGCAACCTTGTGCGGTATCAGTTGGGTGCGGCGATGGGCATGGCCAAGGCGGTCGGCACCAAAGTGCGGCATCTGAAATTGCACGGCGCACTGGCCAATATGTGTTCGGTCGATATGGATATGGCGCGGGCCTGCTATCAGGGCGCGCTGGACGTCGATCCCGACATCATCGTGATGGTTCTTGCCGTGACGAAACAGGAAGACGCCGTGCGCGAGCTGGGCTGCAAATGGGTGGGCGAGATCTTTGCTGACCGTGCCTATAATGACGACGGAACATTGGTTGACCGCAGCCTGCCCGGCGCGGTGATCCACGACGCAGATGTCGCCGGACCACGCATCCTGAACATGGTGCGTGAAGGCGCGATCATCACCGAAAGCGGCAAGCGGCTGGAGACATCCATCGACACGATTTGCCTGCACGGGGACGGACCAACTGCCGTTCAGATCGCCCGTTCAGTTCGCGAAAGCCTGATCGGGGGCGGTGTCGAGGTGACGAAATTCACCCGCTGAACATCATGCGTTAACGTCGGCAGCCCAATTTCACGACTGTTGCCCGTGCAGGCCTCAGCGCCTAGCATGACGGGCAAACGCATATTCTGAATACCATAATTGCAAACAATGCATTGACCCGCAGCGGGCAAGTGCAAGGAGGTCGTGGAATGTCATTTGATTTGATGTCTTATCAGCCCCGGGGCGACAAGAAGAACTCGGATTTCTTCAATGAATACCTTCCGAAGATTTACGAACGCCGGACAAGCTCGGGCATTGCGGATCAGGTCGGCGCAATGCGGGCCATCATCATTCAGGTTGAACCCGACGCGGTGTTCGACACAATGGTCGAGCTTTACGTGATGACGCCGTATCGACACACCGCCAGCTATCTGGGGCAGACCCACAGGTTTTCGGTACTGCATTCACATCCCGACTATCCCGCGCTGATCCTGATGGCCCCGCTCAGCCCCGGGTTTGAAGATTTCATCCCCCGCATCAACCGCATGTACCCGCTTGCGCGCAACAATCCTCAGACGCGTTACGTAGGTGAGGTTTTCGCTGCCTGTGATCTGGACGCGCTGACCCGAGCACTTGAGGATCAGAACATACGCTTCGAGTATTCCGGCGACACCGAAAACCCGTTCTACACATCAGACGGGTACCGTTTCACCACCCCGTCCGATTTCACCTGCAACCGCGTCGGGTATTCGACCCACGACTTTAACGATACCGACAGTCTGGGCCTTGGGGATCGCGTGTTGCTGAGCGATACGGAACAGGCCCGCCTGGAACAGGCCGCCGCCTTTGGAACCGAAAGCAGGATCGCCCCGCTGATGCTGGGAATCGACCATCTTGCGACGCGGGTGCTGGCGGGCGAGCGCGAGGATGCGATTCTCGAGTTCCTGACCATGGTGCCCTACTATTTCTGGGGCGCTTACAACATATTCGACATGAACTCATCGACCAACGTGAACCGCAACGGCAATGTGGACGATGACAAAAAGTCTCCGGCCAAGGTATTCACCGCAAACAACACGCCATCCTTCGTCAACTCCTTCGCCAAACTGCCGATGCCGACCGAAGATTTCGTGCGCAATTTTGGCCGTCGCCTGCACCACATGGCGGTCGAGATTCAGGATGGCGATCACGGTACCGGGGAAAAGAACGTCGATTTCGTGGTGAACACCCTGAAGGACGAGGGTGTGCCGTTCCTGGCCCATGTGGTGGGTGAGTGCAAAGACGACCCTAACCTGAAACAGATCTTCTCGAAACACTCCAAGCACACCCTGCTGATTACCGAGTATATCGAGCGGTGTCACAAATACGACGGGTTCTTCACCAAGGACAACGTCGCCGCCCTGACGGCTGCCGCCGGGCAGGATGAACAATACCAGCACGGTCACGTTTTCGACTGAAAAAAGGGCTGCGGAAAACCGCAGCCCAGACCCGTTCAGGAGAGAGAATGCCGAACCTTATGATGGCCCGATCATGAAACAGGTGACGTTGCGGGCCTGCAAACGGCGACAGGCCAGATCCGCCTGTTCGCGCGTCATGCCCTGAAAGGTTGCGTCAAACCCGCGCGCGCTTTGGTTCACCTTGCGCAGCGTGCCTTCCAGAGTGGTCATTTCCGACAATGCGGTTTTCAGCAAAACCTTCTCGGCCTCATACCGCGTGGTATAGCGACCCACATTGACCCCCCACAGGTGCCCACCTGACGAAGACAACCGAGTGACAACCTCCTGCTCAGGCTCTGGCTGTTTCGTGGAATCCGTCGAAGCCAGAACCAGGTTTTCGGGGCGCAATGCCGGACGGGTATCGGATGTTTCCACAGGCGGTGCAGTTGGCGCGATATCCGCCTCTGCAATGGCCGCCGCGATCGCGCTGGTAATGCTGTCGCGATTCTCGTCAGCCGCCGCTGCAACCGTGCTTGCGACTTGCGTTGCCGCGGTCGGGCGCCGAACCGGGCGCAAACTGGATTTTGGCGCGCCGCTCACGCTGGCGACCTGCGTCCCGACACCCAATCCGGTATTTCCAGCATAGGCCGGTCGGGCAGGTTTGCGAATGGGCGCACGCGACGGGGCGCGGCGGAAGCCCAAATCCAGAAGCTCGGCAACCTTGGCATTCCGAGAGGCGCCGGACTTTCCGCCGAAAACGGTGGCGATGATGCGTTCATCCTTGCGCTTTGCCGATGCCACAAGATTGAACCCCGCTGCACGGGTGTACCCGGTTTTGATGCCGTCGGCGCCCTTGTAGGCCGCCAGCAGGCGGCGGTTGGTGTTGGGAACGGTTTTGATCCCTGCATAGGTCGATTGGCGCGAGAACAGATTGTAGTATTGCGGATAGTCATACAGCAGATGCCGACCCAGCGTGGTCATGTCACGTGCGGTCGAAAGATGACCCGCTTCGGTCAAACCATGGGCGTTCTTGAAGGTCGTGCGGCTCATCCCCATCGCCTTGGCGGTTCGCGTCATGCGCCGCGCAAAAGCTGCCTCGGATCCGCTGATGGCAATGCCGATGGCCGTGGCGGCATCATTGGCCGATTTCACGGCAGCCGCGCGGATCAGATAGCGAAAAGCAATCGTCTGACCGGCGCGCAGCCCCAGCTTCGATGGCGGCTCGGCTGCTGCCTTTTTGGTGATCCGAACCGGGGTATCCAGCGTGATCTCACCGTTCCGCACCGCTTCGAACGCGATATAAAGCGTCATCATCTTGGTCAGCGATGCCGGGTGAAGTCTTGTGTCAGCATTGCGCGAATGCAGAACCTCTCCGGTTCGGGCATCAATCACCATCGCCGCGTAAGGTGCCGCCATGGACCTGAGCGGCGCAATCGCCAGAGCACATAGCAACACTATGAGAAGAAAGCCCATTCGGGCCGGAACTGTCCGCCGAATCTGCACGATTATTGCCTCTGTCTGCCTCGCGCCGCCGGGTTTTCCCGGTCAGCAAATTTTGTTTTATTATCGTACAGACTATCACAGAGACTTGGTGAAATAAACCGAAAGCTGAGCTTTTCGCGGTTTCGTCAGGCCGCCCGAACAGGGCTATATCTAGACAGATGCCGCCCAAAGCCCACCAGATGCGCGATTGAGGCAGAACTTGGTCAACGCCCGGCAGGGTTTTCGTGGAACTGCGGCCAAAAGGCAACATCACTTCAGGCTGTGCACCAGATCGGCCAGACCGCCCAAATCCCTCAACTCCCGGAATCGGGGACTGTCGACCGGGGCTTCAGCATGCTCCACCTCCCAGATCAGGCCGTGCGGGACATGAACCCCCCAGCTTCCTGCCTGAATCGGAGCCACGACGTCAGATCGCATGGAATTGCCAACCATCATCGCGCTCGTCGGGCCATCGCCATGCCGCTCAAATATAGACCGGTAAGTGTCAGGGGTCTTTTCAGACACGATTTCCACCGCGTCGAACAGTTCGCCCAGACCCGACTGGGCCAGTTTCCGTTCCTGGTCGATCAGGTCCCCTTTGGTGATCAAGACAACCCGACACAAGCCGGTCATGCCTTCCACCGCGTCGCGGGCATGGGGCAACAGCTCGATCGGATAGGCCAGCATCTCTTGGCCGGCTTCGATCAATTGGCGAATGACCGAGGCCGGAACACGGTCGTCCGTGACCTCGATCGCGGTTTCGATCATCGATAGGACAAAGCCCTTGATACCATAGCCATAATGTCGAATGTTGCGCTTTTCGGCCGCCAGAAGCCGCTCCATCAGATGGTCCCGGTCGGCATGCTCGGCCAGCAATTCAGCAAAATGCGCCTGCGTCAGCTGAAAAAAACGCTCATTGTGCCACAGAGTATCATCCGCATCGAAACCGATTGTCGTCAGCTTGTCAGTCATCTCGTTTACGTCCGCTTGCTCTTTTCACCGGCCATCCCCACGTTATATAAGCGCGAAGATAAACCCCAAAACTGAATCGGACAGTTGCCTACGATGCTGGAAAAGACCTGGATGATGTCTGACGAACCGGACGACGACAGCGACGCGTCCGTTCTGGTGCAGACGCGCCCAAAAACCAAGCGTCCGCCTTTGTACAAGGTGCTGTTGCTGAACGACGATTACACGCCGATGGAATTCGTGGTTCATGTTCTGGAACGTTTCTTCGGCATGACCCATGCAGAAGCGTTCGAGATCATGCTGACCGTGCACAAAAAAGGTGTGGCCGTCGTCGGGGTCTTCAGCCATGAGATTGCCGAGACCAAAGTAGGCCAGGTCATGGATTTCGCCCGCAGGCACCAGCACCCGCTGCAATGCACCATGGAACGCGAAGAATAGGGCTTTTTGCCTGACAATCACCCATATTTGCCGGAATTGCCCATGTCCCCTCGCCTGGAACTTGCATTGCAGAACGGCCTGTCGCTGTCGTCGCCCCTTAGCGTGATCTGCCCTGTTCCGGCCCATGATCTGTCGGCGCTTCCCAATGAAGCGCAGGTGGTGCAACCGTTCAAACCTTTTCACGACCATTTTGCTGCGCAGGGCTTTGACACGGTGCCAGAAACAGACGGCCTCTGTCAGGATGCCATTGTGTTTTTGCCGCGCGCCAAGGCGCTGGCGCGGGCAATGATCCATCTGGCCAGTTCACGAGCCCGCGGCGTTGTCGTGATCGATGGCGCAAAGACCGATGGCGTGGACAGCATTCTGAAAGATGTTCGCAAAAGGATCTCGGTCGAAGGACCTCTGTCCAAAGCACACGGGAAAATCTTCTGGTTTCAGGCCGACCCGCAGAGCTTTGCAGATTGGGCTGCGCCAAAGACACAGATCGTCGATGGGTACCACACGGCACCGGGTGTGTTTTCAGCGGACGGGATCGATCCCGCTTCGGCCATGTTGCTGAAGGCCTTGCCCGCCAAGCTGGGGCCGCGCGTGGCCGATCTGGGTGCCGGATGGGGGTATCTGACCGCAGAGATCCTGAAGCGCGACACTGTGAAATCCGTACATCTTGTCGAAGCAGATCACACGGCCCTTGCCTGTGCGCGCATCAACGCCTCTGACCCGAAGTCCCGGTTTTATTGGGCTGACGCCGTCACCTGGTCTGCGCCAGAGCCAATGGACACCATCGTAATGAACCCCCCGTTTCACACCTCACGCAGTGCCGACCCTGCGCTGGGGCAGGGTTTCATCGCAGCAGCGGCACGCAATCTGATGCGCAACGGAACGCTCTGGATGGTGGCAAATCGCCATCTCCCCTACGAAACCACTCTGAACGAACACTTCGCTCGGGTCGATGAAGCCGCCGGCGACAACCGGTTCAAGGTGTTTGAGGCCTCTCGCCCTCGGCGATAAGGCCAGCTAACCTGCCCCCAATTCAGGAGGATTCGGATGTCCTTTTCCATCGCAGGCAAGACAGCAATCGTTACAGGCGGAGCCAATGGCATCGGGCTGGCCATAGGTCGGCATTTCGCGGATGCGGGCGCAAATGTCATGTTCGCCGATATAGATGAAAAACGTCTGATCGATGAGCTTGGGGAACAGGCAGAAGACGGCAATATTCGCTACTTCGCAGGCGATCTGCGCGAAAAACTGACCATTGCCAATTTGCTGTCGGCAACACTGGATGCGTTTGATCAGGTGGATATTCTGATCAACGGCGCGCGCCAGGTGATCCAGTCTGATCCGCTGGACCCCGATGACGACTCGATGCGCACCTTGCTGAACCAGAACCTGATGCCTGCGCTGCGGCTCAGCCAGCTGGTCGCGAAACGCATGATCAAACAGGCCGGGGATGACGATGAAAACCCGGCCGGATCGATCATCAACCTGTCATCCATCGCGGCCCGCCGCACGCATCCGGACCTGATGGCCTATTCCGTGTCTACCGCCGCGCTGGATCAGTTGACACGTTCACTAGCCGTGGCGTTGGCGCCGAACCGCATCCGGGTCAATTCGATTGCGCTCGGCTCGGTCATGAGTGCATCCCTGCAATCGACCCTGAGAGAGAACCGAGAATTCCGCGACGACATCGAAAAGCACACACCGCTTGCCCGCATCGCGTCGGCCACCGAATTGACGGAAACTGCGCAGTATCTGGCATCGGATGCAGCCGGATTCATCACCGGCCAGATCCTGACAATCGACGGTGGCCGCACATTGCTTGACCCCGTTGCCGCACCTGCGCATTAAGACCCATGTTCGAAACAGAAAAAAACACCGCCTCTGCCTGGTTCCGCCAATTGCGCGACGATATTGTCGCCGCATTCGAAGCACTGGAGGACAGCCACGACACCGGCCCGTTTTCCGACGCAAAACCCGGCCGCTTTGAAGTGAAGGAAACCAAACGCCAGTCCGAGGACGGCTCTGACGCAGGGGGCGGTCTGATGTCCGTGATGCGCGGCGGGCGCGTGTTTGAAAAGGTCGGGGTCAATGTCTCGACGGTTTACGGGACCCTGGGCGAGCGTGCACAACAGGCAATGGCAGCGCGCAAAGGCATTCCCGGGATGACCGAAGACCCGCGTTTCTGGGCCTCGGGGATCAGCCTCGTGGCGCATATGCAGAACCCCCATGTCCCGGCGGTGCACATGAACACCCGCATGTTCTGGACCCCGCACGCCTGGTGGTTCGGCGGCGGGTCGGATCTGAACCCCTGCATCGAGTATGATGAAGACACGGCGCATTTCCACGCGACCCAAAAGGCCCATTTGGACCCGCATGGTCCCGGGCACTATCCACGCCTGAAAGAGTGGGCGGACGAATATTTCTATATCCCCCACCGCAAACGCGCACGCGGCGTGGGCGGCATTTTCATGGATGACTATTGCACCGGGGACTGGCAGGCCGATTTCGCCCTGACGCAGGATATCGGTCGGGCTTTCCTGCCGGCCTTCCTGCCATTGGTTGAAAAGCGGCGCGTACAGGGTTTCTCGGACGCCGACAAAGACACCCAGCTGGTGCATCGCGGTCTTTATGCGGAATACAATCTGGTCTATGACCGGGGCACCAAGTTCGGACTGGAAACCGGACATGACCCGGACGCCGTTCTGATGAGCCTGCCGCCGATGGCGAAATGGGTCTGACGCTTAGAACGTGTCCATGATGAAATTGTCATAGCAGTAGTTCTGCGCCGACGACGCCGACATATTGGCCCCAACCTTCCTGACGGTGATGGAATATCCCGGCTTGGTATCCGCCCCCGGCGGCGGGCTCAGCGAGAATTGCACGGTCCGGACACCGGGTTCATAGGCGCGCCAGATATAGATCCGCTGGTTGTTTGGCACGCCCAGACTGCGGATCGCATAGTCCCCGATCCCACACCAATAGTTCACGGGCGCCGACGATCCGATGGCCTTGACCTCGTAGACACCGTCCGGCATTGGCGTGATTTCCGTACGAAATTGCGGCCGAACGGACAGGCCGAACCCGACAGCCTCGGCCATCGCAGGTATCGACAAAAGCACGGCAGCAGCCAAAGTCTTGAATGAACGCATAATCCAGATATCCCGAAACAAGGGTCCGATACCAATAGCATAGTCGGGACGACCTGCGAGTAAAGCAGGACAGGCCAACGAGCCGGCAACACTGACCACATCAAAGAATTTATTCTACCCATATTGCAGGAAAGCAGTACACTCGCTGTAGACTTTTGGTTCCCGTTACACTGTTGGGCATCTCTTTGAGCAAGACGTTTCCAAAAGACTGGTTCGATTTCACGCCGGAAAAATACGCGGATCTGGGCGCTATGTTCTTTCTGGCGGGTTTGACGAAAACACATCAGAAACGCAGTCTGGCACAGGTTTTGTACGCGTTCGAAACTCCGTTTCGCCTGGGCCAGTACCATATCTTCCGACAGCACGGATTCCCCCGTGGTTTTGTCACCTTCGCCGGGCTCAGCCCCGAAGCCGAATTCCGTTATGCGGTGAAAGAAAAGCCCCTTTCCGACACGGATTTCACCAGCGGATCATCCTTCTGGATCATTGATCTTGTGGCTCCGTTTGGACAGACCAGCCAAATTGTTGATATCCTCAAGCAGGAAATCCCGCACCCGCGTGTGCGCACCAACCGGATGGACAGTGACATGACACGCAATCGCATTGTCGAATGGACGCGGGATGAAGCGGGCGAGGTTCACATGCGCCTGTATCGCAAGAAGGAATTTGAACGCGTGTTGCAGCAAGGCGAGGGTTAATTGGTTTCAGTTCCGATCACAGGCGAACTGACCGGGGATGTGACTGGGTTTCCACCCAACGTTGAGACGGGGCAACCCACTCTGGACAATGGAAACTTCAATCCGGTCACGCAAACCTGGACGATTGCGGCACAGCCCGCCAACGGTACCGCCTCGATTGACCCGAACACAGGAGAGTGGACCTATACCGTCGACCCGACATTTTTCGATGGCCTCGACAAAGGCGAGGTTGTCTTCGATTCTTTCTTCATCAGCGTCTCGGGTACAACGCAAGTCGGACCATTCACCCTTCCATTCACTGGCACACCGGATCCGGTGGAGGTGGTCATCAGGATTGAAGGCGTCTGTTTTGCGGCCGGAACTCTGATCGAAACTGAAAGCGGCCCGCTTGCGATCGAAACGCTGGGCGCAGGGCATATGGTGGCCACTGCCGATCACGGTCTGCAACCTATCCGCTGGATCGAAAGCAGCAGGATTCCACGCGAACGATTATGCGATGAACCTGCTTTGCGCCCCGTTCGTATCTCGGCGGACAGTCTGGGGCCGAACGAACCCTCTTGCGACCTTCTCGTGTCGCAACAGCACAGAATTCTGGTAAAGGGCCCGAAGGTCGAGTTGCTTTTCGGCGCATCCGAAGCCCTGGTTGCCGCCAAACACCTGTGCGGATGGCCCGGCATTGGCATCGATACATCTGTTGAAGCCATCGAGTATCTCCACGTCCTGCTGGACCGCCACGAAATCCTGAGCGCCAACGGAGCGCTGGCCGAAAGCCTGTTTCTGGGGGAAGAGGCGCTGTATGCCTTGTCCTCTGACGCGTTGCGAGAGCTGGCCGCAATTTTCCCGGACAGGCCGACCTCGGGTCATATCGGATTCGGGCGCGCGGCTCGTCTGATACTGCGCGAACACGAAGCCCGCGCGCTCGCATGAGACTAACTACCGGCCACGATATGTCCGCCGACATCCTGCGGGGCCAACGCAACCGTCTTGATCACCGCATGACATGTGCTGCCCGGTTGCAGGTTCAGGGCCACAACAGATCGGCGCGTGACCCGCGCCAGCACATTGCCCGCCGGAGTCCTTACGGACACGATCGCACCGGGTCCCTCGCCCGACCGGATCTCTTCGACAGTACCGCTGAGCACATTCAGCGCCGAAAGCCCCTCGGGTTTTTTGTTCGACAGGATCACTTCCTGCGCAGGAATACGAATACGCAAGTTGGCTCCGATCTCATGTCCGATACGAGGCAGAAACAACCGCGCGCCATTGGCATTCAATTCCGTCAGCCCATCGGAATGATGTTTTGCAACCTGAACCTGCAACACGGCCCCGACGGCACGGACACCCGTAGGGGCCACAGACGGGTCGGCAAGAACTTCGGATGCGGGCCCATGACGAACGGCCTTGCCATCCTGCAACGCAACGACGGACGTTGCCAATCGGGCCACTTCAGCAGCCGAGTGCGTCACATAGAGGATCGGAACCGAAACCTCATCCCTGAGGCGCTCGAAATAGGGCAGGATTTCCGCTTTTCGCCCATCATCCAGTGCCGCCAGCGGTTCATCGGCAAGGATCAATCGCGGGCTTGCCAACAAGGCCCGCCCGATGGCGACGCGTTGTTTCTCTCCGCCTGACAACCCGGCAGGTCTGCGGTCCAGCAGATGACCGATGCCCAGCATGTCGATGACCTTGTCGGGGTCTTCGCGCCGTGTATTCTTCGGCGCGAACCATCGCCCATAGGCAAGGTTCTGGCGCACGGTCAGATGAGGGAACAACCGCCCTTCCTGAAAAATATACCCCAATCGACGCCGATGCGGCGGCAGCCAGAGCCCCTGTTCCGTGTCGAACAGAACCCAGTCATCTACCGCCACCCGGCCCGCCCGGGGCCGCAGCAACCCTGCGACTGCGTTGACGATGGTGGTCTTTCCCGATCCCGAGCGCCCGAACAGCACTGTTACGCCAGGGGGTGCATCAAAACTGACGTCCAGATCGATCCCCGGCAGATCATGGTGCAACCGAACAGACAAGCTCATGATCCGGCCACCCGCGCGGCGGCGCGGCGTCCCACATATTCTGAAAGCAACAACGCGCTCATCGCGATGACGATCGAGATCAGAACCAGCCGCGTCGCAGCGGCCTCGCCGCCCGGGACCTGCAAAAACGCGTAAACAGCCGAAGGCAATGTTTGCGTCTGACCCGGGATGTTGGACACGAAGGTAATCGTCGCACCGAATTCACCCATGGCCTTGGCGAAGGCCAGAATAGCCCCGGCTATGACCCCTGGCAAAATCATCGGCAAGGTCACCGTACAAAACACCATCGGACGCGACGCGCCCAGAGTTGCCCCTGCCTGTTCCAGCTTCGGGTCCACCGCTTCGATCGACAAACGTATCGCCCGGACCATCAAAGGGAAGGCCATGATCCCGGCGGCAAGGGCCGCGCCTGTCCAGCGAAAGGCCACTACGATCCCGAACTCGGCCAAGATCCGCCCCAGCGGCCCTTGAATGCCGAAGGTCAGCAACAGCAGGTATCCGGTGACAACGGGCGGCAGGATCAAAGGCAAATGCACCAGACCGTTCAAAACCTGTCGCCCGGGAAACCGCCAACGCGCTAGAGCATAAGCGACAAATATCCCAAACGGCAACGTCGCCAGCGTCGCCCAGAAGGACACGCGCAATGAAAGTTTCAAGGCTTCTACTTCGGCAGGTCCCAACCAATTCAAGGCAATCACCTGCCCGGCAGGGTAAATCCCTGCTCCAGAAATACAGCCGTGACAACATCCGTCTTCAGGTGTTCAAGGAAATCGTGTGCTCCTTCTTTTGCATTGAGGGTCAGGGCCGCAGGGTAAATTATCGGTGGATGCAGATCGGCAGGGAAAGTCGCTACGACCCGGACCCTTTCTTCCACCCTGGCGTCTGATTGGTACACGATCCCAAGTGGCGCGGCCCCTGCCGCAACCAGAGCCAGCGCAGCGCGCACATTGTCGGCCTGCGCCACCTGTGTCCGCACAGCTTCCCACTGGTTCAGGCTCTGCAAAGCAGCTTTGCCATAAATCCCGGCAGGCACCGCATCAACCAATGCCATGGCCAGATAGCCTTCTTTCAAGTCCGTCCTAAGGTCATATCCGGGCTGGATTTCACCCACTTGCGCATGATCTTCAGCCCCGACCAGAACCAGACCGTTGCTCAGCAGATCCACTCGAGACTCTGTCCGAATTAGACCATCCTGCTCCAACACATCCATCCAATCCGTATTGGCCGAGACAAACACATCCGCAGGTGCGCCTTGCTGAATCTGCCGCGCCAGAACCGACGACGCCGCATAGGAAACGGAAACGCTCTGACCGGTCTGGTTTTCGTATCCGGCAACGATTTCGTCCAATGCGGTCTTGAGGCTGGCCGCTGCAAAGACCAGAATGCCTTCTGCACCGGCCCGGATCGGGGCCAGCGCCGTCACGCCAAGGACCAATGCCACCATCCAAAATCGGCGGGCGAAGGATAGGGTCATGTAAACTCCCGACCGGTTTGTTTCAGTCTCTCCGGGGATATCGGACGCCACCGGTGGCGCGCAAGCGCCTTTGGCCATTTACACGTGATGGGTCGCAGGTTCAGCAAGGCGTTTTCCATCGATCTGTCTGAAAATTAGGCTGTGCACCTTCCGGCCCGAAAGGCGCCCAGAGCGCCCGCTTGTTCTGCCTACTGCTTGCATGATGCCCCGTTGATCGGCCGCCGAAGACGGAACGCAAGAAAATCTTCCAGACCCTCTTGCACCTGCCCGCAGGCTTGGCTAAATGCAGCATCACGGGTGATTAGCTCAGTTGGTAGAGCGCTTCGTTTACACCGAAGATGTCGGGAGTTCGAGTCTCTCATCACCCACCATCCTAACCTTTTGATATAAAAGAAAAGCCTTGCAAATAGGGGCATTTGTCCGCTTCAAGGTTACAACTTTGGTTACAAAAGGAGTTCCCATGGCAGGCAGAGTTCGTCACCTCGTAAACCGTTCCGGACGGTATCACGCACGTGTTGTGGTTCCGAAAGACCTGCGCGGAATCATCGGCAAGACCGAACTGCGTATCCCGCTGGGCGGTGATCGCCGCGAGGCGCTCAAGCTTTTGCCCGGGGCTGTTACGCAGATTCAACACCAGATCGCAGTGGCTGAGCAAAAAGCGAACCCGAACCAGCAACCCAACTCCCCAGCCCGCTTTCCGCTGGCACCAGGCCAGATCGCGCACAGCCACTACCACCAGCGCATGGCCTTAGATGATCAGCTTAGAAATGATCCACGCTACTCTGCAGTTGGCATCGATGACCTGCTGGTCGAACGCCTACGCACCGCCATAGCCGGAAACGCCAATGACGCAGAACTGGGTGAACTGGTCGGTGCGCAGATTGAACGCTTCAGGGCCGCTGGCAACCTTGATGCAGCACCGGGCAGCACCGAATGGCGTGAGATAGCTCGTGCCCTTTGCCATGCGGAGCTAGAAGCACTTGCGCACGTCGCTGAGCGCGATGAAGGCGATTTTACAGGCAAACCCACCGCATCAATCATTGTGAACGCACAGCCCTCGGAAAACGCCCCTACTCCGGTCAGCATTAAACAGCTCTGGAAAGGCTATGTTGCGCACCGTCAGCAAGCCGGGTTCATGCGGTCTGGCACAGGCCGACAACAGCCGGTCATTGATAAGCTCGTCAAACACCTGAAACACGACGACGCCACACGGGTCACTAAGAAAGACCTGATAGCGTGGCGTGATTGCCTGATGAATGATTTGTCCGCCAAGACAGTCAGTGACGTGTATCTCTCAACCATCAGGTCATTATTTTCGTGGGCGGTCGAAAACGAAATGCTGACTGAGAACCCAACTGCCAATGTGCGGCAAGCAAAGCCTAAGAAACAACACACCAGAGAACGCGGCTACGTGGTGACCGAAGCTAACAAGGTCTTGAGGGCCAGCCGCACCTATCAACCCAACGAAGATGAGCGTGGCTACGTCAGGGAAAAATCGCACTTGGTCGATGCAAAGCGATGGGCACCAATCATCTGCGCCTTTACCGGCGCGCGCATATCTGAGATTACCCAGCTTCGAAAAGAAGACGTGCGCAAGATCGATGGGCATTGGGTTGTCAGGATCACGCCCGACGCTGGTTCAATCAAGACAGGTGGATATCGTGACGCCCCGCTGCATCCCCAGATCATAAGCGAGGGCTTCATCGATTTTGTCGAAGCCTCGAATCCCGGCCCAATGTTCCATGGCGGCACGAAACAAGAGGACTATTCACGCAAAGCAAAGCGTATCGCAAATCAGGTTGCAGCATGGCTTAGTAAGTCCGGGCTGGCGCCAGAAGGTTTGCTGCCCAATCATGCGTGGCGGCATCGTTTCAAGACTCAGTGTCGTGAACTTGGTATCTCAGATCGCGTGGTTGATGCCATCCAAGGGCATGCCGGAAAGACGGCAGGTGACGACTATGGCGATGTAACTCTAACAGCAAAGATAAATGCGATAGAACCGTTGCCTTGGTATGAACTGAGTGGGAACTAGGGTTCGCAAGATCCCGAGTTGCCCCTTCTGGAGGCCTTTTCTTCTGCTTCTCCCGCCGCGCATTCCCATCCAGATCATCGCTATATCGAAGACATGCAGCGCGTGCTGCATCACTTCTGAGAGGATAGCGATGACAAATAAACCGTATGGAGACACCCGGATGGCGACGTATGTCGAACGAAGGGTGCTCGAGCTGAAACCTACCAAGAGCCAAGCCGAGATCGCGGCGCAGGTGGGATACGTCAACCCGAACATGATTACAATGATCAAGCAGGGTAGTTCCAAGGTGGCATTGGATCGCGTCCCGGCTTTAGCGAAAGCTCTGGAATGCGACGCTGCCTACCTTATGCGCCTCGCAATTGAGCAGTCGATCGGCCTGACTGCAGCTGAGGCAGTTTTCGAGGTGTTCGGAGAACCTGTCACGTCGAATGAACTTGGCTGGCTAAAGGCAATTCGCAAGGCCTCCAACAACACCGATCCTCGGTTGACCAGTCGGTCAGAGACGGCGATCAAGACTATCTTCGGGAGGTAGGAGCCATGTATGACCAGAAAGACGTCCTGACAATGAATGAGCTCGCCTGGTTGCGGTTCCTCCGTGACGTGAGCAACGGGAGTGATCCTGAGCCTACCTTACGGAGAGTGCAGCTATTGAGGCGCCTTTGTCGACCTCAAAAAGAAAAATGGAACGGGTTTTCGAGATTGCGGCGCGGAATGGCTGGTGAACCCTGCCTCGCTGGGTCCCTCGCTGATTGAACTGAGGTTGCACAAGGTTGACAAAGGTTTACATCCGCCTTCCCGGGTTCGACGGAATGTAAACCTTATACCTGTCAAAACAGCCGGTTTCAGGCCAAAAGGTTTACACTAAGTTTACATTAAGTTGACAGATCCGGCCCGAAATCAGGTTTTTCAAACCAAAAGGTAAACCTATTAAGCGCAAAAACCCAATAAAACATGACTCTCTGGAAGAAACGCAACCGAACGCAAGCCAGAAAAGCTCTCTGAGCGACGAAACACATGCTGGGTCACACTTGGCATAGAGAAGAACACTTATTCAACTCAGGCCAGCGTACAGCTTGGCTCAGCACGAGCCATATAGAGAGCTTACGCGCCCGAACAGGCCAAGTAGATCTTTTAACGTTCCGAGATGGGAAACTTGCGAATACTCAAGAAGTAAAAAATCGTGCCGGAAAAAAGAATACTCTCGACGGCTTAGGCTTTCCCGTGAGGAGGCAAGAACGCAGGCGCGCCCTAAAAGGCTTGGTGATCTCCAGAGATGTGTGAACAGAGATCGTCGGGAGGAGTGCTCCCGACCGACGGCCCGTATACTTCCACCTTTTCCCTACGCCGCTCTAAGTTCCCCATGCTGTATAGATGGTTCAGCACCATCCTTAGTTTGACATTTGGCCATTTTTGCAAAATCCGGGGTCAAATTTTGAGGCGAACCGACGCGCCTGTCATTGTTAGATTTTTTGCAAGGAGTGGTTGCAAGGACCGATCGCCCCTCCTTCCAGCCTGCCGCAAACCAACAAATTGGTTTCCAAGCAAACTGGACAACCGGCCCCGAAGGCTATCATACCCTTGGCGCTCAAACTCCCACCCATAAAACGAAAAAAGCGCCGCCAAGCGGCGAGCCAGGCTCGCGGCTTGGCGGCTGTCCCACCCCTAACCCCTTGGGGAGGAGCCTGCCATCGCGGGTTAGGCTTTGGCTCGGGTCGTCCCGTTCGGTCCAAAACGGTTCGTGCGCGACGCGAAAGCAAAAGGCTCGACCGCGTGGCGTGCAGTACTGCTCACGAACCTGACGCACCTTTTCCGTTACTTGGCGGTGCCGGGATGCCTGGTTGGGCTGTCTGGTTGTGGACCGCCAGTCTATTCAGGCACCTTGAATTCCACAATACCTTTCAACTTGAACCCGTGGTTCAAAAGCGATTCTGTCACAAGAAATGGAAGCTCGAACAGTCCCGGGAAATCATCGACTGATTTGCTCCTACCAAGGCTATACATCCAGTTCAGCAGTTCCCCGATGTTGCACTCCTTTATCGCCGCCGCAAGCGTTCCGCACAAAAACCATGATGCATGCCGATCCGTGATAGTGGGAACTTGGTGGCGGAGACCTGGGCCAGGGAAAGGTGCACAGGTGTTTTCGACCACGACAACAAAGAATTCATCTTTTTGATGATGGACAGAGATGCGTAGCGCCGTGCAACCATCACGATTGCGCCCTGCAAGACCACATGTCGCGCGGAACTTCTCTCTCAGTATCAACTTCCCTTCGACACGCACCAACTGCTCAGACGCGCTGGAATTGCCCCTCGTCTGATAGAGTTTGAAAGGAACACGGCGGAATTTGTCGCCATATCGTTTGAGTAACTCTGTTACCTGACCGCGGGCCGCCAATCGCTCGCCCGACTTCCATTTGCTCACCTGTGACTGCTGAGTTCTGCACATGGTTGCAATTGCTGCCTGGGTCATTCCATCATTCAAGGCGATACGCACAAGTTCTTTTGTTTGAGGGAACTTGTCCTTTTTCGAAGTTGGTTTTTTGGTCATTGTTCTTTCTAAAATTGCCGGGGCCGACAAACGGCCCCGTACAATATGAATCACGGCTTTTTTGAACCCGCAAGTTTGTTGTGGGGGTTCAGCTGCTTGCCGCGATTTCCTTGCGCCTTGGCATGAGTCTTGTTCTGCCCCGGAGTACCTTTGTTAGGGTTCTTGATGTCGGCATTGCGGTTCGGCTTTTTCATATCCGCTTCCTTTTTTCTGAGTTGCAGTCCTTCAAAAGCTAAATGCCAAATGGCATTGGCGACACGGGATCAAGTGGAATACTTCGACATATTGCGGAATACTCTTCAACTGCTTGCATCGATCCGAGGACCACCTGGTCAGCGGACACATCCACCTCGGGCGACGCCTACCATCTTGTTGATCTCAACTTTCATTAAAAATGGCGCCAGATCGAAAGGAAATGGCAGACTTTCAAACCTCAGGCAGGTGGTTTCACTTAGTGCGCATCACCATTTTAACTGTTGAAGGCAATTGAACGCGGCCGCGGGGCGAACTCTGCGAACGCGACGGCCCGATCCGAATTTGGGAGAGAAACCGAAATGACCTCTTCACCTTTCGCAGGAACTGGTGTCAATTCGGGACTCGAGAAAAGACTGCAGATTTCAAGCAAATACGACAGACAGCGAGAAGAAGCCGTGCAATCAGTCCAAGGCAACCTACAAATCAACGGAAAAAGGCAGGCGGATGCCACACCACATGCCGCATCGTTGATCGAAGGCATGCGGGACTTCGGATATACCCTAGAAACTGCCATGGCCGACATCATCGACAATTCGGTCACCTCCGGAGCCGGACGCGTCGAGGTTCTGGCCGAAACAACTACCGACGAACCTTGGATCGCGATCGTCGATGATGGATCCGGCATGACGGAGGCAGAACTCATAGAAGCCATGCGACCGGGTTCAAAAAACCCGTTGGCCGAGCGCGAAGGACACGATCTTGGTCGCTTTGGCTTGGGGTTGAAGAGCGCCAGCTTTTCGCAATGCCGCCAGCTTACTGTGATTTCCCGCAGGGACGGACATACTTCGGGGGCCACTTGGGATCTGGACAAGGTGGCGAAAAAGAATGTCTGGAACGTGGATCTGGAGGACGACCTCCATGGCCTTCCTGCAGTAGACAGACTGCCCGAGACCGGAACAATAGTCCTCTGGCGCAAGTTGGACCGACTCTCGACTAATTTCCGGCACGACACGGCCAAACGATCCGCTGAGATCAACAAGGCGCTGTCGGGCGCGGAACGGCACCTGCGCCTTTGCTTCCACCGCTACATGGAGGGAAGCAGACCCAAGTTGAAACTCCTTTTGAACGGTCGGCTTCTTGCGCCGAATGACCCTTTCGCCACGACCCACAAGGCAACGCAGGTCGATCCGGAAGAAGTTCTGCCCTTGGTCAGAGGCGAGGTCGTTACCCAATGCTATACACTGCCGCATCACAAGATGATGTCGAGAGCCGAATGGGAGGAGCTGGGCGGGCCCGAGGGGCATCTGCGATCGCAGGGGTTCTACATCTACAGGGAAAAGCGCCTTATCATCGCAGGTAGCTGGCTGGGCCTAGCTAGGCAGACCGAGCTGACGAAACTGTCGCGTGTCAGGGTCGACATCCCCAACACGATGGACGCGGACTGGAAGATCGACGTGCGCAAAGCGTCAGCCCAGATGCCGCCCATCGTTCGGGAGCGTCTTCGCAAGATCGTCGAAAGGCTCCAAGGAACCTCCAAACGCACATATCAGCGTCGCGGCCGAAAGCTGGTGTCAGAAGAAAACCTGCCGCTTTGGAACCGCATCCAGAAAGATGGCGGGATCGTGTACCGGCCAAACATAGAACACCCGTCGATCAAAGGCTTTTCGGATCTCCTGCCCGAGGAGTTCCGACACGGTTTTCGGGCCTGCATCACGCTTCTGGGGTCCGGTCTGCCTGTCGCAGCGCTGCATGCCGACATGCTTGGCGGTGCCGAAAGTGTCGAGTCGGACAGGTCGGATTTCGCCGATCTGTCGGAAATGGCCGAAACCGCCATTCGGGAACTACTGAAGACCGGCATGACAGGTTCCGAAATCCTCAAGACCCTGTGTTCAACCGAGCCATTCGTGAATCACAAGGATTCCGTCCGGCAGCTGGCTGAAGAAATCGAGCAAGGAGAACATTAGTGAGCGCACAACTCAAGCATCTGGATAACGTCGTTTCCCAGTCTCTGGCGCATGAGCGCAAGAGCGGCGACGATCTTAGAAGCTTCATCAAGACCATGAACGCTGCTCTCAACGTGAATGCCGCTCCAGAGGCGTTGGAACAGCTGGCTCGCGACATTGAAGAGCGGTTCGGCATAACCATGGGACTTGGCGCAACCGTCGACGACGAGAGTTTCCGCCCCTGGTTGGACGAAGCCAAGGCCAGCATCGATCCTTATTACTGGGACCGCTACAAGAAGCTATTGCACAAGAATGGTCTTCCGCAGGACGTCGTAACCGGTCTGGACCAGATCACCGACCGAATACTTGGGCGGCTAGGCAACCCGGGACTGGCCGAAAAGTGGGATCGCCGGGGCATGGTGGTTGGTCACGTCCAGAGCGGTAAGACGGCGAACTACACCGGGCTCATCTGCAAAGCCGCCGACGCAGGGTATCGGCTTATCGTTGTCATTGCCGGGATCCACAACAATCTGCGCAACCAGACCCAGGAGCGGATCGACGAGGGCTTCATCGGCCGCGACACGGGGCGCCTTGCAACCCAAGGCAAAAAGGGAAACCGGGCCATCGGTGTCGGGCTTTTCGACGACCGCAAGGTTCCGGTGAGTCTCACTAACACCTTGTTCGACTTCAAAAAAGGCACCGCGTCTACCAACACCAGCCAGATCGACTCCTACAAGGTGCCCGTGGTGCTGGTGATTAAGAAGAACCACAGCACTTTGAAGAACCTTCTGGACTGGCTGCGCGAGAACAGCGCACGTGGCGACGATCAAATGATCGACCAGCCCATGCTGCTGATCGATGACGAGGCTGACAACGCGTCCATCAACACCAAGTATTCCAAAGAAGATATCACGAAGATCAACAGTCAGATCCGCGATCTTCTGAATATGTTTCATCGCAGCTGCTATGTCGGCTACACTGCGACGCCTTTCGCCAACATCTTCGTCGATCCCGATCAGTACGACGACGTGTTGAAGGAAGACCTGTTCCCCAAACACTTCATCGTCGGGTTGGACGCGCCGTCGAACTACTTCGGCGCGAAGAAAATCTTCATCGACGGCATCCCTGACGAAGGTGATCCTGTCTGGCTGCGCACCATCCGTGACAACGAAGATATCCTGCCGATCAAACACAAGATCGACCGTAAGGTGGATGAACTGCCTGAAAGCCTCAAGGAGGCAGCCCGAGCATTTCTGATCGCCCGCACCATCAGGAACCTACGCGGTCAGGCATCTTCTCATTGTTCGATGCTGGTCAACGCGAGCCGTTTCACTGATGTCCAAGGCAGATTGCGGAACCGTCTACACGAATACCTAGGTGCGATTCTCGATTCTCTGCGGGTCAACGGATCGCGTGGCAGGGACGGACTACGCGACCCTCAGATCGCCGCCTTGCAGAAAACCTGGCAACGGGAATACGCGGAAGCCGAACTGGATTGGGATCCGATCCAAAGCGCCATGCTGGACGCCGTGGCGCCAGCCAAGGTCGTCGAGGTCAACAGCCGATCCAATGGCTTGGACTATTCCGGTGAATCCCCCGTCGGTCAGACCGTGATCTCAGTCGGCGGTTTCTCACTGTCGCGGGGGCTTACTCTCGAAGGCCTAACGATCACCTGGTTCCTGCGCAACACCATGATGTACGACACCCTGATGCAGATGGGTCGGTGGTTCGGCTACCGCGGCGGGTACGAAGATCTGTGTCGGATCTGGATGCCATCAGAGGCGATCGACTGGTACGCCCACATCGCCGAGGCCAGTGAGGAGCTCCATCTGGAACTCAAGAAGATGGAGAAGGCAAAGGCCTCGCCCGCCGATTTCGGTTTGGCCGTGCGCAGCCATCCTGCATCACTGTTGGTGACCGCGCGCAACAAGATGGGGTCGGGCCAGAAGCACGTGCTGATCGGGCTGTCCAACGCTTGGGTCGAAACGGCCAAGATCAGCGCCAAACCGGCAGATATTTCAGCCAACGAAGACGCCGCCCGGAAATTCCTGGAGGGCCTATCCAGCGCAGGTTTCCACCGGTCTTCAGCCAAAAAGGAAACCGGTGGCTTCCTGATCCGCGATGTCTCGGTGAACCTGATTGACAACTTCCTGCTGGCGTGGCGCAACCACGAACAGGCCTTCCTGACGCAAACCACGCCCATCCGATCCTACATCGGCGAGCGACAGCATGACGAACTGGAGAAATGGGACGTGTTGGTCACCAGCGTTTCCGGCGACACGGAGCTGTTCGATATCGCCGGGTGGAGGGTAGGCCCTCAGGTGCGCAGCGTCGGCTACAAGGATCTGACTGACCACATGCTTTCCATGAGCGGTAAACGTGCTCGTATCGCCTCACGCGGCGTGGAAAAGATCGGTGTCGAGCCGGTGAAGGCGAAACAGGCAGAAGAGGAATACCTTCAGAGCTTGAAAGAGGACGGAAAGCCTGAATCCCACCGGCCTTCATTCCCGGATAGAATATACAGGCAGGTGCGCGACAAGCCGCTGTTCGTGCTCCATGTCGTCAAGGTCCGGCCGCCGGAGGAAGGCGATCTCCCGCACTTGGACCGGATCCCAGATCGGCCCGTCATCGGCTGGAGCATCAGCTTCCCCCAATCCGCCAAGCCGAGCGATCGGGTGGAGTACATCATCAATACCCAGAAGTTCCGCGAGATCTATGGGTCGGATGAAGAGGATGATGGAGCCTTCGAAGATGACTGAGACGCCGTGGGACGGACTGCCCCCTAGCGGGGCGCGGCGTGTGAACAGCAAGGGGTGCCATGATTTCTTCTGGGTGCGCATGCCCGACAACGCGCCTGCCCTGCTTCTGCGGATGTCGGATGATATGTCCGAAGTATGCTCGCTGCCCAAGCTGAAGCATATCGGGGTGTTCTACCGAGTCGTCGATGGCCGGAACTCCTATTGCATCACCTTGCAGGAAAAGGCCCACATCGACTTGTTCGAGACGTTGTGCCGAGACGTCGTAGCCGCGGCTGAACAGGCGAGCGAACCGCAGCACGCCCTATCGCGCGCAGTCAGTCGAACGCTGCGCTGGCATCACCTGCTGCGCAGCGGCGGCAGGCGCGGCCTGTCTATTGAAGAACAGCAGGGTCTGGTGGCCGAGCTAGCCTTCCTCAGAGAGCTGGTTCAGAACATCGGACCGACCCAAGCCGTGGATGCCTGGAAAGGCCCTGAGAACAGCGCCAAGGATTTTGAGCTGCCCGGACTGTATTTCGAGATTAAGGCACGGCGCAGCGGCGCGCACCCCAAGGTGCGCATTTCATCGGAAGCGCAATTGTCGGACATCGAAGGCGCGAGGTTCTGCCTGCGGGTGCACGACGTCGACACCCTGCTGGGAGACGAAGGACAAAACCTGGCCGATCACGTCCGCTGCACGGCCCAGTTGTTCGATGCGGACATTGAGGCACTGGACCTTTGGGAGCAGAGGCTCGCGGCGACCGGATATCAGGACGAAACGGTCGAGGAAAACCGCCGCTGGTATCTGGGGACGGTGCGGACATTCGAAGTCAGAGAAGGTTTCCCCAGGTTGGTGCCACCTCTGCCGCCGGGCGTCGAAGAGGTGAGCTATGCGATCCGTCTGGATGCCTGCGCAGCCTTTGAGCGGTCAGAAGACCTGAACCAGATTTTGCGGAGTTGTTGACGAATGTCGGATCTTGCAGATTTCCACCAGAGTTTCATCGCAGACATCCAAGGCGACGCGGATGCGTTGGGCCTGTACACTCAGGAAGCGTTTTTCGAGAAAGTCGGCGAAATCCTGACCGAAGCAGGCGAGATCGATCAGTGCGACTATGCCTATTTTCAGGGAAGCGAACAACAAGGACGGCGCGTAGTCCACCTGCAAGTCAGCGGATACGGAGGCGATCCCGCGGAAAGCGATGGTGTCCTGTCGCTAATCCTGTGTGATTTTCAGATTACGCCTGAAGTACGGTTGACGCGTGGGGCTGATCTGAAAGCTCAGTTCAACAAACTGGTCGAATTTCTCCGCCACGCCCGGCGCGAGGCGTTCAGAGAGAGTTTGGAAGAAACCAGCCTCGGAGCGGGTCTAGCCGATCTAATCAACACCCGCTGGAACGGCATCGAGAAGATCAAGCTGATCTTCGTCACGAACTCGGACAACAGGGCCAAGGTTGACGCCATGCCGGCCGGCAACATCGATGACAAGCCGGTCACGTACAACGTCTGGGATCTCAAGCGCCTGCAGGCCTTTGTCGAGCAGGGCAAGGCGCGGGCCGACCTGACGATCGACTTCGCCGAGGATTTTGGCGGTGGCATCCCGGTTCTGAAAGCCTCAGGGTCGGATGCCGCACTGGAAAGCTACATCGCGGTCATACCAGGCTCCCAGCTGGCTGCCATCTACGACAAGTGGGGTGCGCGCCTGCTGGAATCCAACGTTCGCAGCTTTCTGCAGGCCCGGGGCAACGTGAACAAGGGAATCCGAAAGACCATCTTGGAAGAGCCCCACATGTTCCTGGCCTACAACAACGGTCTGGCTGCAACTGCTGAAAGTGTTGAGCTGGCACCGACCGAAGAAGGACTGGTCATCACCAAGGCCGACAACCTTCAGATTGTGAACGGCGGGCAGACGACAGCGTCAATTCACGCAGCGCGGAAACTGGCCGGCGAGGGTCTGAAAGACATCTTCGTCCAGATGAAATTGAGCGTCGTTCCACCGATCTTGTCGGATACCGTCGTTCCGCGCATCTCGGAATTCGCCAACAGCCAGAACAAGGTAAATGCGGCGGATTTCTTCGCCAACCACCCCTTCCACATCAAGATCGAGGAGCTTTCGCGGAAAATCCTGGCGCCGGTCGGCATCAACGGGTACCGCGAAACCAAATGGTTCTACGAACGGGCCCGGGGCCAGTACGCAGACGAGCGCAGCAAGAAAACCCCTGCGGAGCGGAAGAAGTGGGACGCCGAGTTTCCACGGCGCCAGTTCTTCACCAAGACAGACCTCGCCAAATTCGAAAACACTTGGAGCGGCAAGCCCCACATGGTTTCGTTGGGTGCGCAGAAGAACTTTGCTGACTTTGCCAAGACTATCGAAAAGGTGTGGGGCAAGAATGGTGCGCGCATCAACGAGGCCTGGTATCGCCATTTGATTTCCAAGGCGATCATCTTCCGCAAAATGGAAAAGCTGGTGTCGGCCCAGGACTGGTACGAAGGAGGTTACCGTGCCAACATCGTGACCTATGCCATCGCCAAGGTCGCACGTGACGCGGCCGAGCGGGACCTAGTGGTCGATCTGAGCCGGGTCTGGCGGTCGCAGGACGCTCCCGCAACTCTGGAGGGTGCGCTGCTTGTCGCAGCCGCCGAGGCGCAGGAGGCGATCACCAACCCGCCTGAGGGCATTCGGAACATGAGCGAGTGGGCGAAGAAGCAGGCCTGCTGGGAAGCCTTCCGCAAGCGTGAACTGTCCTACCCGGAGGAGTTCGGGGATATTCTGATTGAGCCGGAAGAGGCCAAGTCGGAAGATGACGACGTCTCGGATGACGAGAACCTGACGAAAAGCGTCGAGGCTCAGACCCGTGTCTTTGAACTCGGTGGACAGTTCTGGGCACAGGCCAAGACTTGGGGGCGCTCCAACAAGCTGTTGTCACCATCGGAATACGGAGTGCTGGACGTCTGCTCGAAGATGCCGACGAGAATACCGACGGAAAAACAGTCTCAGTTCGCGATCGAGGTTCTGAACAAATTGATGGAAAACGGGTTCAGGGAATCCGAGGCTGCTGCGGCGCAATAGCCTGCCGTCAGCCCAGCAGCCGCCGCACCGCTTTTGCGATCTGAAATGCCAGATAGGGAGGAACCGCGTTGCCGACCTGATGGTACTGTTTGGTGCGCGGACCGCAGAACAAGTAGTTGTCCGGGAACATCTGCAGACGCGCGGCTTCGCGGACGGTCAGCGATCGACACTGTATGGTATCGGGGTGGATGAAATAGTGGCCATCCTTGGAAATGTGGCTGGTGACGGTTGTCGACGGCCGATCCGCGCATTGCGTCCGGAAGCGGTCGGCAAAATCGCCGGACCCCCGATTTCGGTGCGCCGGCTGCAAAAACTCGGGAAACTCCGCAAGCTTCGGGGACCTGCCAAACGCCCGGGTAAATGCCGACGAAAAAAGATAGCGTCCCAGATCGTCCGGAATGTGCCCCCTGGTCTCGTGCTGGAGAACGACCTTAAGCCGATCGTCCAACAACCAATCCGCAAGATGGGCCGGCAATTCACAGGAGCGTTTTCGCCGGGTGCCGGTGCGGAGTCGGGGTAATCTGTTGGCTCTGGCCATGGCGTGAGCGATTTTGCGAACCTCCTCAGGCGCCGCGTCCAAAGCGGCGATGGCGAAAGCTTGATCCTGCACGGCAGCCTGCCACTCATCAGCATCGTCGCCGCGGCTCAGCCCACTTCTTAATCGGGGCAGATCGCGCAGGACTTCAGCCACCGTCACGGGGGCCTGTGGGCTGCCGAGGATGGGGATGGGCCCTTCGAGTTCGATTCCCTTGGCGAGATCGCTCCGAACTCCGAGAATAATCACTCGGTGCCGCGCCTGCGGAACACCGTGGTCCTCGGCTCTGATCAGGAAGTCCCGGGCTGCAGCTCGCGATCCGTCCGAAGGGGCGGGTTTGGACAGAGGTAGTAGGTGGTAGCCGTCTCCGGCGGACTCAAGATCATCTAGAACCCTGCTGAAGATGCCGCCTCCATCCACCTTGCTTGACAGCATTCCCTTGACGTTTTCCATGACGAATGCCGCCGGGCGAAGCCTGTCCAGAATGCGTACGTATTCACGGTAGAGAAAATGCCTGTGGTCGTCCTCGGGCACGTATCCAGCCTTGCCTTTGTTTCGGGCTCGCCCGACCAGTGAATAGGCTTGGCAGGGCGGACCGCCGATCAGGATCGTGTTGCCGTGATGGTTTTCGCGAGCTTGATCAAGTTCGACCGCAAGTTCCTCGAAAACGCCGGGCTCCCCCAAAACACGTCGCCGAGCTTCTTCCGTCGCGAGCCTCCAGTTGACTGGATACAGGTCGGCCCAATCGGGCAGCTGCGAACCGCAATTCAGAGCATCATGGTATTCTTGCGGAAACTCGTCGAAGGACCGAAGAAAAGCTCGCAACTGGAGCGTCTGAATCGCGTGGTCGTCCATCTCAACCGACAGCTTGATCTTCATCGGTGCGCCGGGGTCGCGCCCAGCCTGAGAAAATCCCTCGCCCAGACCTCCAGGACCGGCAAAAAGGTCAATGATGGCGAATTCTTTTGGCATGTCCTTCCTCTACTGCGGAGGTTCTACCAGGTTTCCGCAGATGTTCCAGGTCGAAATCCGGTCCGCGGGCATTATGTTGAGCAAATGGCCGATACAGTTGATCGTAAGACCCGTTCACGGATGATGTCGCGCATTCGCGGCACCAATACGAGACCTGAAACCCTGTTGCGCAAGGCATTGCATGCGCAAGGCTTCCGGTTTCGTTTGAATGTCCGGAGGCTTCCTGGGTCCCCTGACATCGTGCTGCCGAAGTGGCGTACTGCCATTTTCGTTCACGGTTGTTTTTGGCATCGGCATACCGGATGCCCGAAAGCTGCCACCCCAAAGTCAAATGTCGCGTTCTGGCATGAAAAGTTTGCAGCCAACATGCGCCGGGACGCCGAGGCCATTCAGCAACTGCATGATCTGGGTTGGCGGACGCTCGTCGTATGGGAATGTACGGTGGAATCGGACGTCGATGGACAGCTCACACGCGCGCTGGCGGACTTCATTCGATGGAGCGGCGAACATCACGGCGAGTTTTGATCAAGTCAACGACCTAAATTCAGGCCCTCGTTGTTCACGCGAGGACGGCCCTTTACTGCCGTTTATGGATCGCCCTCGATGTTGCGCCGCAATCTTTGATTGCCGACATTCGTTGCATATGCGACGGCTCACCTTGGTCGGGTTTCCGGATCGAAGACGATTTGCCTAGTGTCTTTAGTTCTACCTGTAAAGCCAGCACAGGCAGCGGTCCCAAGCAAGTTCGAGCAAGGTAGATGCTCTTGTCGCGGTTCCGACACCAACACACATCGATCATTGTCCCTTGGAGAATGTCTCGTTATCTTTAACCAGCGAGGTTATCGAGCACCAATTTTTCTACGCACATTAAGGCAACGCCAAATTGACAGATAGTTTTCAACGAGCGATTCCACCGAGTTTAACACCGCGCCCCGGTGAAGACGTCGTGTACTACCGTGGAGAAATAAAGTACTCCGGGACTTTTCATGGTTACGACATCTACGATCAACCGATCGTAAAAAACAGTGAATCCGGCAGCACGGTCCCTCTGAATGACGTCTTCAGTGTGCGACCCGCAAACCCGGGCGAAAGGCTGGCAGGTTGCTATACTCGATGCTCCAGCCAAACGGTTATCCAGCAGGCGAGTAGCGAAGAGAAACACAAGCTTGATCTGCTACTCAACAAGCACATCGAACCTGGGCCTAAGTATATTGATCTAATTGAGGAAATCTGGCAGAGAGGTTATGAAGTTTTCTTGGTTGGCGGTTCAGTCAGAGACGTACTTAATGGTGATCAAGCCAACGACGTCGACCTAGTTTCTACTATTCCGTTCTACATTCTGTCATCAATCGCTGAGGCAATGTTTGGGCCTGGCGGATGGTCTAGGCATGAGAAAAACGGATTTATGAGCATTGGACGGAATGCTGGCGTTCGGAAGGCACGAAAGGGTACGCTAATAGATGTTAAGAACTTCTTTCTGCAGGCTCCGGGCACCAACGATGCCCAATTTGGTGCCGATCTAGACTATGATCATCGTCTTCGAGATTTTTCATGTAACGCTGTTTATTATGATCCTCTCAATGCCGTCTATGTCGATCCTTGCGGACACGGAATAGAAGACGCCAAGAAGAAAATCCTAAACGTTGTAAATGACCCAAGCCTGAGTCACCCTGTCAATCGTAAGGCTCATATTGCCATGCGAATGTTCAAATTTATGCATCGGACGTACTCTCCCACGGAAGACTGCATCAATACAATTCGAGAAATTTACCAACCCATGATGGACGGCTGCAAACCTGACGAGATTTGGAACCTGTTCTATCGGTCTATTCTAGGTAAAGTGCCGAAAGAGGAAAGAGGAGCGCTGTTTTGGGAGTCAAAGACGCTCATATTCGAAACAGGTTTTGGAGAAATTTGGGACACGTTTATCCAGCATAAAGAAGACGAATTTGGAGGCGGCTCATGAAAATTTACGTCCCACTCGTCGAAGGCAATGGCAAGTATCGCGCGCGGACGGAAGATGTTGATATCAGAGATTGGCGCGACGAAAACTTTTTGGAGCAGTTTGAGGAAGAGATTGTTCGGGAGTTCGATACGGAGACATCAACCGTATCCATCGATGGGACAGAATTCAAAAATTGCAGAGTTCATGTACCCAAGAATGAGAAAGTCTTTAGTCACTACATCATGTTGGACGAGGACTTTCGTCCGATTGACGAAAACAGCCCGAAACGTGGCTCAGATGACACGCTTCCTGACGCTGATTGGGTCTCCAAATGGCTAGTACGGTCACGAAACTCCGATGTCTTTTTTCATAATTACCAGATTGATCTACCATCGAAATATATTGCACCTGTAGTTGAGTGGGATGATGAATCTCAATCAACAATCACTCATCCGAGTACGATCAGAAGAGACTCCAGAATTTTGCTGGTGGGACAACCAGGAGCGGGAAAGACCAGCTTTGTACGTTATCTGACACAAGTATACTTAAATGAGGGTAGACGAAAACGGCGAAAGGCAGACCCTCCATTAGTATTCTATTTTCAGCTTAGAGATTTTGCTCATAAATCAAATGAGTTCGAGACGTGGCTGGTCTCAGAGGAGGAGCAAGCAGGCAGGAACCATGTTGTTAACATGGGGGCAGATGGAAAGACCCTCTTTGTTTTTGACGGGCTGGATGAGCTCAACGTAAGAGATAGGTCAGCATTCGGAAGCTGGTTGGAAGGTTTTTTGGAGAGCCGTCCGTCTTCAAGTACGATAGTGACATCAAGGCAACTAAAGTCACTTGATTACGGCCTCTGGGGTACGTTCAAAAAGGCAAAACTACATCCGTTCAGTCGAGCTCAGGTAAACGAGTATTGCCAGTTAGTTCTCGAAGACCCAAACTCCGCTAGGAGATTTACTCGTGTACTTGACGCGAATCCCGACTTGCGTGAGTTTTTGAAAAACCCGTTTTCTCTAAGTCTTGCGCTTGGCATGTTTCGGCTTCGCGGTTCTCTTCCATTTAACATTGGTGTGTTGTGTCGAGAGTTGGTAGCCCAGCTAATCGAAAGGTGGGATGCTCGGAGAGGTATAGATCGCGACACAAACATCTCGGTAGAGTCTATCCAATCCACACTGGGAAGGCTTGCTTATAGATTACAGTCCGTACAAGGTGCTCAATTCGAAGCCGAGCTGTTGGAGGGCATATTGCCATTTGACAGCGAGACCCTTGGCGCGCGCGCAATTCTGCAAGAAATAACTGACCGAACTGGTATTATTCAGGAGCTTAACCCAGACACTTGGGCATTTAGCCATCGATATTTTCAAGATTTTTTTTGTGCAAGTTACCTGGTCGAACGCGCCAGTGGTCTAGGGGAAGAACTGAATTTGCACGGGCGAGACGGAAACTGGGTCGATGTTTGGCGACAGGTTGGACAGCTCTGCCAAGATCCAGAGTTTTTCGCACTTTCTCAAAGTCGTAGCTCTTCGGATGCGATAAAATCAGTTGATCGGATGGTCTCTTCGATACTTTCGCATGATGGGCTGAGTAAGTTGGAACTCATCAAGATTGTTGATGGACTAACTGAGGAGATGATGGTCGATGGTTCCAATCTCCCTGATTTCTTTGAAACCGATTTTGGGGCTGAGTTAGATTGCCGGTCCCTCGATGAGCAATCGGTTTTGATATTGGCTAAGACTGTTACACACCTCAGTTACCTCAGAGATACTAGTGCGGGACGGCACTTGCTCGAAAAACTTGAAGAGATTTCCCCTCGCCACTCGAGCTTTGCCGAAGTTGCGCGGCTCATCCTTCTTTCTCCTACGGGTGCAGTGCCGGTAATCCAGTTGGCCAATTTGCAGATACATTTTGAGAGACTAGCCTGACTGGGCCGTCTTCGCGGGCGGCCCAGTGCTGCCGTTGAGCGACACTCGCCCATGCTTCGCTCACAGCCCGAATTTCTGAAGTTGGCCACATTAGTCGACAACTGTGACTAGCAATAGCGCGTGAACTCCTGAACTGGTCCTACCTTTCCTCAGCTATTCGATCACTACATAGAAGGGATCACTTCGGCTAACCTGAATACCGTCACGCTTTCGTATGACAAATGCCTCGACGAAATGAACTCCACGAAATTCGAGGTTTTCCCAACGATCACCACCAGAATTGGAACCGACGAACGATCCGCGAAGCTGGCCTTTTGCAAGGGCTTCTTCCCCGGTGTTTGTGACGCGCCACTCGATCCTATAGTCCTGCCCATTGAGGGGCATTCCAGTGGCAAGTCTCGCAGTGAATTTCAATTTCATTTTCTTGGCAACAACGTCGCCGCTGCTCACGTCACAGACGGTTGCGCCCCCGCGCGAACGGTGTAGTGTTGCCGTAAGATACGCCGAAAACAGATGGTTTCCTACTGCCCGCCAAGTTGGTTGTGAAAGATATGGAAGATTCGAGAGCGTGCAGGGTATCGCTCGTGCGCCATACTGTTTCACTAAGTCGACAACGTCGCCAACAAAGCCTATTGCCGTAGCGGGTAAGGCTCTTACGTCTTCGCGAAGATGATCAACCGCTTTCGCCGTGACAGATTTTGCCTGCTGTTCGCCTTCTATCTTGCCGAAGTCATCTCCAAACACACGCCGCCACTTTGATATACTCTTGTTTCTGTCGGTTTCCTCAAAGGCGTCGTCGATCCAGGCGCGATATTTGTTCACCTTGTCTCGAAAATTCGAATATTGGTCGTCGGTCCAGCAAACGGCAAAATCTTCATTGCTGAACGGGCTGGATACCTTAGGTTTTACAGGCCTGACCTGCAACCAAGTATCAAGACGCTCAAACATCGTTCTGAGTGCACTAGGCGTATCGGCGAAGTCGGCAGTGCCCTTGTCGTTCGCTTGGATTTGATGGGCAAGCAAAGTGGTGAGACAGACTGACGAACACGTAAAAGTGGTCTTAATATCTCGCAGGTACTTAGGGTCAGGATTCATAACCAGTAGATGACGAGCGCGGCCAGAGCGATGGCAGAGAGGAAGACCTTTGGGCAACGGTCGTAGCGGGTTGCCACGCGCCGCCAATCCTTCAGCCTGCCGAACATGATCTCGATCCGGTTTCGGCGTTTGTATCGACGCTTATCGTATCTGACGGCTTTCTTGCGCTGCTTTCGTCCAGGGATGCAGGCGCGTATCCCTTTGTCTTGCAACGCTTCCCGGAACCAATCGGCATCGTAACCGCGATCCCCGAGCAGCCAGTCGACCTTTGGCAGGCTGCTGAGCAACGCCCGCGCACCGATGTAGTCGCTGACCTGACCGGCGGTGACGAACAGGTTGAGTGGGCGGCCTTGGCTATCGCAGATGGCGTGCAGTTTGGTGTTCATGCCGCCTTTGGTTCGACCGATCAGGCGCCCACGCCCCCCTTTTTCGCGGCCAGACTGGTCGCTGTTCGATGGGCCTTGAGGTAGGTCGCGTCGATCATCACGGTCTTCTGTTCGCCGTGTTCGGCGGCCAGACCCGCCATCATCCGCGCAAAGATGCCTTTCTCGCTCCAGCGCTTCCAGCGGCTGTAGAGCGTCTTGTGCGGACCATAGGCGGCAGGAGCGTCACGCCAGCGCAAACCATTGCGATTGATGAAGATAATCCCACTCAGGACGCGCTTGTCATCGACACGTGGCTTGCCGTGCGACTTCGGGAAAAAAGGGGTAAGCTTGGCCATCTGCTCATCGCTCAGCCAGTAAAGGTCGCTCATATCACCGCTCCGTTTTTGGGGCCGTGAATCACGTCATGCGCGGGAAATCAATGCGTCCTGACCCTAGGCCGCCTTCGAAGATCGACCATCTACCAGATCGGACCAGGATGACTGTTTGATCTTCGCGCGGGAAACACTTACGCCCAGAGGGTTGGGCTCGGAATAAGATGTCGTGCTCTGACCCACAATGAGGGACTGTTGAAAGCCTAGGCTTACGTTTGGTAGTTTGGGCCATTCTAAAGTCGGTTACACAGTTACAATACGACATATAACCCATTGCTTTATAATACTTTGTCGGGAGTTCGAGTCTCTCATCACCCACCATCCTTTCCCCAAAAATTTCTGCGCTGTTCCGTATCCGGGGCCAATCATCATTGAGGCCGGTCCTGGACATCTATCGCGAATAGAACCCTTCTCTCAGTTCCTGTCTGAGACGCAGGCGCGGGGGGTGTTCTTTCAGAAATCGTTCGGGGGGCTTGCCTTCCCACACTTGCGCGTAAACCCGCATCTTGTTGCCGCCATAGATCTTTTCGAGGTCTTCATCGGAATAGCCGCGCGCCCAAAGATCATCGGTGATTGCCGCAAGTATCTTGGCCAGTTCACCGTTACCGGTGGCCCCCTTGTTGAAGGCGTCGATCATATAACCGCCATCATCATACATGCTTGCGTTTTCAGTGGCGAACTGCACGACAAGCTCGGTCGAGAACATATCATCCGTTGCGATCCCGACGTGGTCCACTCCGACAAGCTGGACATAATAATCAATCATGTCAGCGGCCTGTTTGGGTGAGATATCTTCAGGCCAAACGCCGTCCATCATCCATTCGGTGAATGTGGGAGAAATGTACCCCCCCGATTTGGCCGCACGCAGGGCCTCGTCGTCGGGAATGGCCCGATAACACCCGCGTGGCGTCGCACCGGGTTCGTTCGCGTAAAGGCCGGCGGGGACTGAGTGGGTGTAGACGTAGGGCACGCCCGGATAGTTCTCGTCCATGTAGTCCATGGCGTCGTTGGCTGTTTTGGATCCGGTGTGGCTCAGGTCAAGCAGGATACCGAACCGCACCATTTCATCGATGACCGACTTCCCCCAAGGTGTCAGACCGATGTCGCGCCCGTTATAGGCTGCCAACTGTCCCGACCCGGTGCGGAAGATATCGTTGTAGGCCAGGATCATACTCTTGATCCCCATATCCTTTAGCAAGGCCATCTTCTTGAGGTCGCCGTTCAGGATTGTGGCAGTTTGGCTGTTCCAGATGACGGCCGTCTTGCCTTGAATATGGGCGGTCTCGATATCACGGGTTTCGTTCACGATCAGGTAGTTTTCCGGCTGCTGCGCCATCGCCGACCGGAAGTGGTAGTGCTGATCAAGAAAGGTCTCAAAAGACATATCCGCTGCGGCCAGCGTCATCTCGTGACCTGTTATGCCGTTGTCCCGAGCGCGCGCGAAGTAAATGTGCAGCTGTTCGTCTTCAGTCCACCCGGTGCCGTAGGGACTGGCCAACATGCCAAGCACGATTGTGTCCTTCACAAATTGCTTCGCCTTATCTGACGCATCCCATGTCTTGCTTTCCTCGCTCGCGTGCAGGGCGGCACCGAATACGATTGCAATGGCGCTTGCGGCCAACATAGTTTTCATGACTGAGCCTCCCAAATTGGCTTCGTGTGAGTTGCAGCTTTCGAGCCGCATCAAAAAACGATCCGGGTTCGCAGGCTGAACAGCGTGATGCTATCCTGATTGGGGTTCAGCAGCGGATTGGAGATGAACTGTAGCGACGGCGTGATTTGCAGCCCGGGTGAGATCGAAAAGCGATAGAATGCTTCCAGCGTGAACTGATCGCCGTCGATGTTTCTTGCCTCGGCCCAGTTCAAACCCAAGCCGGCCAGATCTGTGTTTCGACCGTAATAGCCCAACCCGACAGAAACCGAACGATCATACAGCGCTGCCGTGCCTTTCGACGCCCCTGCCCGAAAGAACGGCATCCATTTGTTGTCGACAAACCATGCCGCGGAAAACACACCCCCGTAATCTTCTGCACGGCTGCCATCGTCGGCCGCATCCGCATGCCAGAGGGTCAGGTGGATATTGTCGAAATAGATGCGATCAAAGCCCGACGTGTAGCCAATTTCAAACGATTTGAAGAGATTGCCATCGCTGAACACGTCAAGACTTGGATCAGACGGATCGGCGTTTGCGTCTGCAACGCTGGCAACGGCATAGAAGTTTTCGTTCAGCTTTATCCCACCGGCAATGCCAATTCCCTGGTTGGGCGTGTTGATTGTCGGGTTGGTGTTGAACGACAGGTTTTGGAACCCGCTGTAGGGGCTGACCAACCCATAGATATCCACAAAGTCCGTCACATCAATCTGGCCGACTTGCAGCGTCCACGCGCCGTTCTCGGCCCTTTGGGTCCAGAACAGGTTGGTCAGCAGCAAACCGTTGTCGTTGAAGGCAGTCCCGGTGATCGACAATGCGCCTCCGTCCAGCCCGAGGAATTGCGGGGCAACATCGGTGTATCCGTGCCGATCTTCGATTTTGAATGTCAGAGAACCCCGCTCGGTTGCCTGCCAACTGCCGTAGACGCGAGCGATTCCACCTGCGGCTTCGCCAGTTCCCAAATCAGCGTTCGTGGATTGGCCCAACGCCAGGTAATCCACGTTGAAACGAAACCCGCCCTCGGCCAGCCGGTCTTTCCACCGAAACCAACCCGGCGCGATATTGCGCGGAAACTCGGAACGGTATTGCGGATCGGTCAGGCCATCGCCAGGTTTCAGCTCGGCCTCGACCGAAGAAGGCCCGGACAACCCCTGGGCAGACGCCATACCCGCGCAGGCAATACTCAATGCGGCAACAAGGCGCCCTATCATTCCGACGCCTTTGCGCCGCCGGTTTTGCGATTGCCGGCAGCTCGGACGCGATCGGCTGCACGCTGCCTCCATTCCAGACCGTCGGCCTTTGTTTCCAGCGTTTCAACGCTGTCCGTCTCCAATTTGAAGGTCGCATTCATCGGCACAGGCCCATCCACGACCATTATGTTCTGAACCGAGGGTTCAATCGTCAGCGTACCAGTGAGCCGAACAGGTTCATGGAAGTAACTGGGGGCCCAGTCGCCGTTCAACCGCACCCGGATCATCTGATTGGGCGGAGGCGGAGGCATGTGGCTGCACATCCCGCGTTCTGGTACCAAATACGCCACTGCTCGCCCGTCCGGATCGTTCGGCGCGGGAATGGCAAAGCCCGTCAATGTAACCGTCTGGCCATTGAATCGCGGATTTCCCCTTGTTCCTGCCTTTTTTCGCCGCTCTTTCACATCCTCGCGCTGATCGAGCAGCCAATCGACATCAACGCCACCCTCGGCCAAGGCGTCTTCGGTCTCGGTCAGAAGCTCTTGCCATTTCTGTCTTTCCTCGACGCTGCCGACATCCTGCTGCAACCTGCCGCGCAAGCGCACGACGAAAAGGACATCGTCAAACTGTTCAGGGCTGAGATCACGATAGGGGTCATCAAACACCTGCACGGACGGGTCCGGAAGGTCAGACCAGTCAAGCGTCGCATGGGGCGCTGCCATTGCGGAATGACCGCTCAGGACCAAGCCAGCGAAAACTGCGGCGCAAAACCAAGGGACCATGAAATCTCTCCAACCGTTTTTGGGGTCACTCCAGCGTGTTCTTGTATATCACACCGTCCTTCATAATCAGTCGGATCGTTTCCGGGCTTTCCGGCCTCGTTTCGGCGCCAAACCATTGATCCCCGGTTCCAACGACGGAAAAGTCTGCAAGCGGGTTTCCGTCGATCAGCAGGATATCAGCATAGGCCCCTTCCTCGATCACACCCAGTTTTCCGGCCGTATACGGGTTCATGAAATCGCCGGACAGCGCCACGATCTCGCCGCCGATCGACGTCAGAGTAACCATCGACTGATAGGGCCCGAAAAACTCATTGTTCAGGTGTTTCTCATAGGCAATCTGGATATTGCAAGCCTCGACTGAACCAACACAATCGGTCTGGAATCCCCGTTTCACCGGGCATTCCTTCATATTGTCGATATAGCCTGCAAATGTGGCCGAGGCGGATTGTGCCTTGGCCAGGCTCGACGGCACGTTTGCCACCGCCGGAATGTCCAGCAATCCGGGGTCGAAGGCCGTCAGGTTGGTGGTAATGTAGGCCCCTTTTTCGTTCATGACCCGGGCAATGTCACAGTCGAACGAGAATCCATGTTCGATCGACATCACACCTGCGTCGAGCGCTGCGAGGATTGCTTCCTTGCGATAAGAATGCGCCATGACATAACTGCCATACTCATTTGCCACTTGCACGGCGGCTCTGATTTCCTCGGGAGATCCGGCCAGCAATTGCCAGGGGTCGAAGGCCGAGACGACGCCCCCGGATTGCATGAATTTCAACTGTGTCGCACCCATTCGGAAATTGTTGCGAGCAAACCTGTAAACGTCATCCACGCCGCTGACTTCCTGCGCCATGTTCAGGCGGCTCATGTTGGTCTCTGAGCCCGGCGGTGCAGTAAAATTGGCAAAGTCAGCGTGACCACCTCGCGTACCGATGAACGCACCTGACGGAAAGAAACGCGGGCCGTCGATTTGCCCCGCCTCAATTGCCCGGCGCAGCCCGCCATTGGCCCCACCTGCATCCCTGACCGTGGTGAACCCCTGCATCAGGTACATTTCAGCCATTCGTGCGCCATGAATGGCAAAGTCTTCCCATGTCACGTTGGCTTCCATCGCGGGCAGAGTGGGCCCCATCAGCATCAAATGGGCGTGGGTCTCGACAAAGCCCGGGCTCAACGTCCGCCCTCCGCCGTCAATCACAACGGCATTGGGCGCGTCGACCGCTTCGGTTGAAACAGTCTTGATCAGGTTGCCCTCGACCAGAACATTGGTATTCTCGATACGCTGTTCATTCACGCCATCAAAGACGTGTACATTGGTGAACAGCGTTTGAGGATCTTCTTGATCCTGAGCCAGCGCAGCCGCCGAAAAACCAAAAGCTGCCGCAACCATTACCGCCGGGCCAAGGGACATTCGCATGCTGGTCATAGGTTCTCCCTTCACATTCACGTTTTGCCAAGTGTAGCCCGAAAACTCTTGGGCGGGTTGCCACTTTTGGACTAACATGTGCGAATGTGGCCGTAAAAAGGGCCACTGAACGAAACCATTGGTTCAAACAAGGGTGACGGGCGTGCCACTCGGTTCTACTTCTGAAGCGCATAGCGAAGGCTTTATCCGCCTCGCGCTGGCCGCCCCTTTTCTGCAATATCTCACCGACCGCAGGATCAATCCGCAACCGGCCTTGGATCAGGTCGGCTTGAAGGCCGACCTGCTGTCCGACCCATCTGTCTATGTCCACTCAGAACTGGTCTATGGTCTGTTGAATGCCTTCTCCGAATTGTCAGGGGATCGATACATTGGTCTGAATGTAGGAGAGACGTTTGACCTGCAAGGATGGCCGCCATTCGCCCGGTCGCTGCAATCCTCGAACACGCTGTTCGAGTTTTTTGCCCGGTTCGTCAGGCTTGTGCCACAAGAGTCAAACGCCGTGCGGCACAGCCTTGTCGTGGAAGCTGACAAAGCGATCTATCGGATCGAGCGGCAACAGGAACCCAACGTTCCGCCGGTTCAGGTTACCGGGTTTGGGGCTGCCATCTATGTGCGCCTGTTGCAAAGCATGGTGGGAAATGCGTGGGATCCGTCCCGAGTGCGATGGGAAAGCAGATACATCCTTGGCTTGCCTCTCGACTACAAGGGTATCGAAGTCGGCCTTGGAACCAACCCCGGAATGAAGATCAGTTTTCCCGTGGAATGGTTGTTTTTGCACCATGCGGCAAAGGATCCCGAAGCGCCGAAAACCACGACCCGGCACAATGAAGACGTAACCGTGGTGGCCGCTTTGCGCTCTGTCCTGCGTGGAAAACTGGACGAGTCAGAACTGGGGCCGGAGGTTGTGGCCGGATTGCTGGGTATCCAGCCCGAGCGGTTCCTGAAAGCACTTCACAATCATCAGACAACACTTCCCCGAGAACTGAGGCGGCTGCGGGTCGATGTCGCCAAGGAGTACCTCAGAGACAGCAAAAAGACAGTTGCCGAGATCGGCCTCATGCTTGGCTATTCCGACAAGTCCCACTTCACTCGATTTTTTCGAAGCCAGACCGGAGTGACGCCAACCAAATTCCGCCTTGGATAGGAACTGCGCTGCGAATGGGCGGATTGGCGTTCCACTGCTTCCCTCATGTTTGTCCACCAAGGGATGGCAAGGGTTGAAAAAGCAATTGCCCCATGGCCCTTTTGGCGACGCATGCCTGTTTTGGCTTGATCGAACGTGACCTTGAAAACGGCAAGAAAGGATATGCCCTTGAACCGTCCCGCAGTTTGTGCAACTTCAAATCGCTGACAACACCAGGCATCTCTGGGAACTTGTGCGCTTGGTGGCAATGCAAGACGGCGTCTTGGTGCATCTGCGGATTGGAAAATGCGCTTCGGTTATACTGAAGATGTCAGGAGTTCGAGTGTCTCATTACCTTCCTTTTTGCCTTCAAAGTCTCGACACTCAAACAGGGTTGAACCGCCGAAGCAGGGTTGCAACCGGTTGCAAGTTCAGGTCGATGATGCATAATGCTCGGGCAATGCCAAACTTACCTGCTTTCCTGCCTCGCTGTAATCGGAGTCCCGCAGCGTGAGTGTGACCCTGAAAGACGTGGCCGCCTTGGCCGGCGTTTCACGCTCTGCCGTGTCGCGCACCTTTACCGAAGGTGCCTCGGTTTCCGCAAAAACGCGCAGCAAGGTTGAAAAGGCGGCCCGTGAGCTTGGCTACAGCCCCAATGCTCTGGCTTCGTCTCTGACGACCGGGCGCACCAAGCTGATCGGATTGATTTCGAACAACTTTCACAACCCGATTTTCCTGGAAGTCTTCGACCAGTTTACACGTGCCTTGCAGGAACGCGGCCTGCGCCCGCTGATCGTGAACCTGACCGACGAGACCGAGCCCGCCAATTCCGTGCGCATGCTGCGGCAGTACTCGGTGGATGCGGTGATCGTCGCCTCGTCAACCCTGCCGCCCAGCTTTGCCAAGGCGTTCCACGACGCGGGTGTGCCGGTGGTGCATACGTTCGGACGGTCGGCGACCTCGCCCGAGGTGCATGTGGTCGGGATCGACAATGTGGAATGCGGGCGCATGGCCGCGCGCGAGCTGGTCGCGCGGGGCTATGCCAGCGTGGGCTATATGGGCGGGCCGGTCGATGCGACCTCGTCGCTGGACCGGCAGCGGGGCTTTATCGAAGAAATGGCCAACCATCCGCATATTCCGGTCAGCCACTCCTTCGCCGGGGCTTATTCCTTCGAAGCGGGGCGGGCCGAGATGTTGCGCCTGCTGGCCGGTGACCCGGCGCAGGCCTATTTCTGCGGCGACGACATCCTTTCGATCGGGGCGCTGTCGGCGCTGGCTGATCACGGGCTGAAACCGGGTTCTGACATCGGGATCATCGGCCTGAACGACATGGAGATGTCGCGCTGGGAATATATCAACCTGACGACCATCCATCAGCCGATCAAGCAGATCATCACCTCGTCGGTCGATCTGGTGGAAGAGATGCTGAAAACGCCCGACCGCTACCCCGAGGCGCGGATTTTCCCCTGCCGGGTGGTCGAGCGGGGCACGTTGCGGCCCCGCCCCTGATCAGCGGAACATCGGCGGGCGCGCGTCCTGCCAGGCACCATCTGCTTTGCCCGACGCAACAGCCGCGTGGACCGCGGCGATCGATCGCACGCCATCCGCCGCGTTGGGCAGCCCATCCCGGCTTTCACCGCGGATCGCATCCGCCAGATCGCAATAGATATTGGCAACGGCCAGCGGGAAGCCTTCGGGGTGCGCGATGGCGACCCGAGACAGACGCATGGCGTCGTCATGCAGGCCGCCCTCGCCCTTTTCGATGATCTGGGTGCGCCCACCGACCGGGGTATAGATCAACTGGTTGGGTTGCTCTGACGCCCAGCGCAAACCGCCGGTTTCGCCAAAGACCTGTATGTCAAAACCATGCTGGCGCCCGATCGCCACAGAAGATGTCCAAAGACGCCCGACCGTGCCGCCTTCCATACGGAAGTTGATCATTGCATCGTCTTCCAATTCCCGGCTTGCGATCGTTGAGGCCATATCGGCCGAAAGCGTCTTCACCTCATCATCGCAGATAAAACTGGCCATATGCAGGGCATGGATACCGCAATCGGCAAACTGCCCGGAAACGCCTGCCATCGCAGGATCATAGCGCCACCGCACACGCGGATTGTCCGCATCGGTGGCATCCCCGTGGTGGCCATGGCTGAAATTGGTCACCACAAGACGCACCTGTCCGATTTCGCCCGCGCGCACCATCGCGCGGGCCTGACGCACCATGGGATAGGCCGAATAGCAGTAGTTCACCGCGCAGATCTTACCCGAAGCTTCGGCGACGCGGACTATTTCCTCACCCTCTTCCACGGTCATGGTCATCGGCTTTTCGCACAGGACATTGAAGCCTGCTTCAAGATACGCCTTGGCAATCTCGAAATGGGTCGAGTTGGGTGTGGCGATGGTCACCAGGTCAACCCGGTCTTCACGGTTTTTCTCGCCTGCCAGCATCTCTTGCCAGTCGCCATAGGCGCGATCGGCCGCAACGCCCAATCGCTGCGCGTATTCCCGGCCCGCTTCGGGCCGGTGATCCAGCGCGCCAGCGGCAAATTCAAACAGCCCGTCAGCCTGTGCCCCCAAGCGGTGCGCGGGGCCAATCTGGCTGCCTTCACCACCACCGATCATGCCCCATCTCAACTTAGCCATGGTCATTGTCTCTCATTAGAACTTTTAGGTTGAGCGATCAGAAATCGCGGATGTCTTTCCACTGCCGCTGCTCTGACGACGCCAGGGCGGCAGCAAGCACGCGGTTGACCTCATGCCCGTCGCGAAAGGTGGGCCAGGTGGCTTTTCCGGTGTGGATGGCCTGAAGAAAGTCTTTGGCCTCGATAATGATCTGGTCCTGATAGCCCGTTCCATGGCCCGGGCCCTGACAGAAGGGCTCGTAATCCGGATGCGCCGGGCCGGTCAGGATCTTGGCAAACCCGCGCGTGGCTTCGGGCCCTTCCCGCTTATACAGCCACAGCGCGTTCTGGTCTTCCTGATCGAAGCGGATCGCGCCCTTTGTTCCCGATATTTCATAAGCATAGCCCATTTTTCGCCCCGTCGCGACGCGGCTGAAATACAGGTTGCCCATAACCCCGTTTTCGAACCGGCACATCATCTGGGCGTGGTCGTCGTTTGTCACCTCACCACCAGGTCGGGTTTTGTGAACCGTTTCAACATCCGCCATCACCTGTGCGATGGGTCCAACCAGTGCCAACGCACCGTTGACCATGTGCGGTGCCAGATCTCCGATTGTGCCATTGGCCATGCCCGTCGTGCGCCAGGTCGCCGGAGCGCGTGGGTCGGCATAGAAATCTTCGGTGTGCTCCCCCCGGAACCAAGTGACATCCCCAATCTCTCCGTCGGCGATCAGCTGCCGGGCGAATTGGCTTGCGGGCGTGCGAATATAGTTGAACCCCACCATGTTGACCGCACCCGAAGCCTCGGCAGCAGCAACCATAGCCTGACTGTCCGCAAGCGACGCGCCCAATGGCTTTTCACACAGAACCGGTTTGCCCAGTGCAAAAGCCGCTTCGGCAATCTGACGATGCGTGGATTGAGGCGAGGCGATGACGATTGCCTCGACCTGTGGGTCCTCAACCAATACACGCCAGTCGTGGGTCGCGCGTTTGTACCCGTAGGCTGTCCTGTAACGTTCAGCGCTTTCGGGGCTGGAGGCACAAATGACCTCGAGCCGGGGTCGCAATGCCGTGTTGAACACCGCACCGACCGCAGACATGGCTACGGAATGGGCCTTGCCCATATAGCCGCCGCCGACGATTCCAATTCCGATTTCAGGCATCTGTAACGGCTCCGAACATATCATTTGCAACCGGTTGCAAAATCAGTATCGTGTGAATCGATTCAACGCAAGGTCCAAACTTTGCCGACCCCACTCTGCCGGAGGACAAAACTTGAGCGCTTTGATGGATGGTATCAAAGGAAACCGCTTCGCCGTTCTGGGTCGCGCAGGTATGGACCTGTACGCCGACCCGATCGGCGTCAGAAGCGAGGATGCCGACACTTTCCATGCCGATCTTGGCGGGTCTTCCGCCAATATTTGTGCCGGGTTGGTCAAGTTGGGCAGTGAGGCGTCGCTGATCACGTCCGTCTCGGATGATGCGATCGGACGGTTCTGTCTGAACCGGTTGCGGCATTACGGCGTGGGCACATCCTATATCCGCGTTTTGGGCGGCGAATACCGCATGTCTCTGGCGGTGTACGAAAGCCGGACCGAGGATTTTCAGAATGTGATCTATCGCAACGGGGCCGTTGATTTCCAGGTCACCGAAGAGGACATGGACAGGGTCGATTATCCGTCTTTCTCGGCAATCATCTCGGCTGGAACGGTCTTTGCGTCCGAACCGTCGCGCAGCGCCACATTCCGGGCATTCGAGAACGCCCGGAACGCAGGTCTGCCGATCATCTTCGATATCGATTACCGCCCCTACAGCTGGCCCTCGGCCGAGGTGGCTGCCGAAGTTCTGTCGCGGGCAGGTGACGCCAGCGACCTGATCGTCGGCAATGACGAAGAGTTCGGGTTCATGGCCGGCGGCATCGAAAAGGGGTTTGCCAAGGCCCGGGAACTTGCTGAAAAACCCGGTCGGATCGTCATCTACAAGATGGGTGAAAAAGGCGCTGTCACGTTGGTGGACGGGCAAGAGCTGCGAACCGGTATTTACCCGGTTACGGCTGTCAAACCCAACGGGGCCGGCGACAGTTTCATGGCCGGTCTGCTGGCCTCGATCGCAGCGGGGCACGATCTGAAAGACGCAGTCATGCGCGGTTCGGCCTGCGCGTCGATCGTGGTGTCGCATCCCGGTTGCGCGCCCGCCATGCCGACGACCCCGGAACTGGACGCGTTCCTCGCTTCTCATCCCGGCCCGGCCACATAGGAGAACCCCATGCATATCGCGCCCTACGACAACCAGAACAAACCCATCGTCGATGTCGATGACCCGACCGTGCCGCTGAACTATTTCAACATCGTCAAGTTGAAGCGGGGCGAAGCCTTTGAATACCAGGTCCCGGGATACGAGACCTGCATCGTGCCCGCCACCGGCAGCGTCGACGTGGAGGTCGAGGGCGTGCGCTTTGCCCATCTGGGCAACCGCGGCGAAGATGTCTGGGATGGCGAGCCCGAAGGCGCCTATGTTCCGTCGGGGGCCAGGGCGCAGATGGTCTGCGTCTCGGACACGGCCGAGGTGTTCGTGGCCGGCGCCAAATACGACAAGGTGCTGGACCCGTTCGACGTGCGCGAGCATGACCTGGTGCAATATGGCAGCGACGACACCAAGACCCATCGCAAGATCAAGCATATCCTGGGCCAGAAACAGCATGACAAGGTCGGTCGCCTGTTGGTGAGTGAGCTGTTCACCGTGGGTCAGGGCGGCTGGTCGGGCTTTCCCAGCCACAAGCACGACACCAACCGCCTGTCGGACGAGACCCGGCATGACGAAACCTACAATTTCCGTTTCAAACCCAACTGGGGCTCGGGCCTACAGATGCTGCAACGCGAGGACAACGAACCGGGCGATGCCTATCACATCGTCGATGGCTCGACGATCTGCATCGACAAGGGGTATCACCCCTGCTGCGTGCTGCCGGGATACGAGATGTATTACTTCACCATTCTCGGCGGGCTGACCCAGCGGTCGCTGGTGCAGTACTTCCAACCCACCCATGCCTATCAGATCGAAACGATCCCGGGCATCAAAGACATGATCGCCAAATTCAAATGACCCTCGCTACGCTCAAAGACGTCCTGCAACCGGCCTATGAACAGGGCTATGCCGTCGGCGGCCTGGTAACGCTGGGCTGGGAGGACATGCGCGCCTATGTCGCCGCGGCCGAGGCCGAGAATGCCCCGGTGATCCTGCAAGCCGGCCCCAGCTGCCGTGAGCACACGCCGCTGCCCGTTCTGGGCAAGATGTTCCGGTATCTCACCGAAAACGCCTCGGTGCCCGTCGTGGCGCATCTGGACCACGGATATACGTTCGAGGAGTGCAAGATCGCGCTGGACAGCGGGTTTACCTCGCTGATGTTCGACGGATCGCGCAAGCCCTTGCAGCAGAATATCGACGAAACCGCCGCGATTGCCGAAATGGCCCATGCCGCCGGGATCTCGTGCGAGGGCGAGATCGGCTTCGTCGGCTATTCCGGTGGTGAAGGCTCGGCCGGGACCGACCCGGAAGAGGCAGCGACCTTCGCCACCCAGACCGGCGTGGATGCGATGGCGATCTCGGTCGGAAACGTCCACCTTCAGCAAAACAAGGAAGGCGGGCTGGACGAGGACCGCATCCGCCGGATTCAGGCCGTGACCAACGTGCCGCTGGTGATCCATGGCGGATCGGGCGTGCCCGTGGAACAGCGCGCGCGGCTGGCGCGCGAGACCTCCATCTGCAAGTTCAACATCGGGACCGAGCTGCGCATGGCCTTCGGCACCGCCCTGCGCGCGGCCGTGAACCGCGACCCCGACCGGTTCGACCGGGTGACGATCCTGAAGGAAACCCACGATCCGGTCGTGGCTGCCGCCCGCACCGTGATCCGCGCCTTTGGTGCGCCGCCGCAGCGCTGACCGTCCCGGCCTGAGCCGTTCTGCAAAACACGTAGGCGGCTTCTAGTCGTCGCGCCCCGGATCATTGGGATTGCTGGAAAACAGGGCGATCTTGTTGCCCTGTGGGTCCCGCAGATAGCTGACATAGAAACGCGGCCCGTACATGGCGCGAAAGCCCGGCTGGCCCTCGTCCGACCCGCCGGCGCGCAGCGCGGCGGCGTGCAGGTCGCGCACCTGCTGCTGATTGCGCGCCTCGAAGGCGACCATCGCACCATTCCCGGCCGAGGCCGCAGCCCCGTCAAACGGTGGCTTGACATAGAATTCCGGCAGAACCGGCCGCTGGTCCGGCGGCACCGGCAGGGCGAAACTCAGCCCTTCTGGGCCTTCCTCCAGCGCATAGCCGAGATCCGGCAGAAAGGCGCAATAGAACCGTTTTGCGCGCGCGATGTCGTCCGCGCCGACCGTGACATAGGCAATCATGCCGCATCTTCCCTTGCCGGGTGTCGATCCGTCAACCGGCACCAGCGCATCGGCGCACGTCGATTCCGGACGGGGAAGACCCCAAGGCCGTCAGATCGAGCCGCCCTCGACCATGAAATTCCCCGCGCTGCACATGGCCGCGTCATCCGAGGCCAGAAACAGCACCATCCGCGCCACATAGACCGGGTCGATCGGGTCGGGCAGGCATTGGCGGTCGATCTGTTTGGCCAGCGCCTCGGGCGTGACCCACAGGTCTTTCTGGCGCTGGGTCATGATCCAGCCGGGCACGACCGTGTTGACCCGGATCCGGTGATCGCCCAGCTCGCGCGCCATGGTGCGGGTCAGGCCATGCACCGCCGATTTCGCGGTGGCATAGGCAGGGAAACCCGCACCGGCCTCCCACCACGAATTCGACCCGATATTGATGATCGACCCTGCGCCCTTGGCGATCATTCCCGGTGCCACCGACTGAATGGCAAAGAACATGTGGCGGATATTGGTCGCCATGCGCTCATCCCAATAGTCAGGCGTTACCTCGCGCCAGTCGTGCCGGTCATCCCGGGCCGCATTGTTCACCAGAACATCCGCGTCGCCCAATTCTTCCACCAATTGCCCTATTGCGGCGTTCATCTCGTCAATGTCGCGCAGATCGCATTGGGCGAATGCATGCTCTCCGTCCAGCTCGGAAAGCAAAGCAAGCCCGGCATCGGCGTTGAGGTCCAAAAACCCGACCTTTGCCCCCTGTTCGGCAAAGGCCCGAACGGTTTCCGCGCCAATTCCGCCGGCGCCTCCGGTGATGAAAACCGTTTTTCCTGCAAGGCTTGGGTAATTGGCAAAAGTATGGCTCATCCGTCACGCTCCATGATCCATTCGACCTCGGGGGCTGGAACGAATCTCCATTTCCGAAGCGGCCCGGCCATGACGTTCAGGTAATACATCTCAAACCCATAGGGTGCACCGCAAGGGTGATGGCCACGCGGGACGGTCACAACGTCGCCATCGGATACCGCCATCGTCTCATCCAACTGGCCGTCATCGGTGTAAACCCGCTGGATCCCAAATCCGTTCGACGGGTTCAGGCGGTGGTAGTAGGTCTCTTCCAGATATGTGATGCGGGGATAGTCATCCTCGTCGTGGCGGTGACTGGGATAGGACGACCAATGGCCATTCGGCGTGAACACTTCGGTCACCAGCAGGCTGTCGGCGTAGTCCTCATTCTCCATGGCGATGTTGTTGATATAGCGCGTGTTCACGCCCTTGCCGCGTTCAGTCAGCGTAATGCCATCCGGGCCGATGCGGCGCGCCTGATGACCGCCTTTGCCGGGCGCTGAACACACTGCGATGACACAATCGGTCTCGGCCACTGCATCCCATTCCGTTTCGTTTGGCAAATACAGGCAATGTGGCGGCGTCTTTTCAAAGACGTTCATCCGGTCACCCATAACCCCCCAATCCTGGCCGGCCCCGGTGATCCGCGCCTTGCCTTCGACCATCACCAGAATGACCTCACGATCCGCGGTCACTTCGTTTGCGCGATCCCCTGCCTTTAGATGATAAAGCCCAAAGCCCACGTATTTCCATCCCGCGCTGGCCGGAGTGATGTCATGTACCTTGCCGTGGGTTCCAATCGGTTTCTTCAGCAGGTCTGCCATTCTTGTTCTCCTTCTTGGGCGGGCCCCGAGCGCCCGCCTGTGTTGAATTCAGGCAGCTTGCCTTTGGTTCCGGGCCGATAGGGACTTGGCCAGCTGCGCCTGGGTCCACCCTTCCGCAACCGCGTGACGCAGAATATCCGCCTGGCTTTCCGGCGCATTGCCCCCGACCGGGGGGTCCGTGTCCAGATTGGTCGGGAAGGGATAGCCCTCAGCCGTGGCCGCAATTGCGGCCTCCAACTGCGCTGCGTCCAGCGCCCCGCGCTGTTTCAAGGCGATCAGAGACGGGAACACCGCCACAGACATCGCCCGCCGATCCACCGCCTCCATCGCGCGCCCGAAGGCAGATGAGATTTGCAGCAGGTTTGCCATGCGATTGATGTCGGTGCTGCTGTTCGCGCCCGCCGCATGGAACAGCGCCGGATTGAAGAACACCGCGTCACCCTTTTCCAATGGCAACTGGATACAGCTGTCTTCGAAATGCGCCCGGTGTGCTTCATCGTGGAACGCCAGATAGCCCGGCGGGTAGAGCTGCGAGAACGGCAACAACTTGGTCGGCCCGCTTTCCACCGGCATGTCACAATGGGCAACCGCCCCTTGCAGGGTCAGCGAGGCCGTCACCAGATGCGCCTGTGCCGGATACCGGGCCGCGCTTTCGGCGCTTTGAAATCCAAGGTGATAGTCCCGATGCGCCTGTTGCGCCTTGCCACCGGGGCGCACCTGATTGACCTGAGCAGTCACCTGATAGTTCGGCCCAAGCCATGCTTCACAGGCCGCCGCAATCGCCGTGTTCCCGAAATAGAGAGCAAAGCCCTCGGGGTCGCGCAGGCACTGTTTCTGCAATGCGTTCCACACCCGGTCATTCGCGCCGGACGCGGCAAAGTGATCGCCCTCACCGGCGCCACCCTGGCGTTCTTCTTCGATGATTTCACGAAACACATCCGTCGCCCGATCAATGATCGACGTATCCGGGTACGCCCCTTTCAAGGCGATCACACCGGCGGATCTGCCCAGCACCCGGCCCCATTCCGCCAGCAAGGCCCTACGCATATCAGGCTGTTCCAAACCGGAACGCAGTGCCTGCATATCATAGACGGGCACGTTCTTTTCGACCGAGGCGGCAAAAGGCACCGTCTCGGCGGAAAGAGACTGAGAGGTCAACACCTTGAATTCATCCAGATCACAGGATTCCCGGTCGAAATAGCCGACGAAACCGAGTTCTTGATTTACCATGATTTTTCTCCTCTTTCATGGCTTCGGTGTTGCCTCGAAGGGCGGGTTGTTACGCTTTGATCTCCAATCCTGCCTTGCCACAAACCTCGACAATGTGGTCATAGCCCTTCTTGGAGTACTCATAGGGCGGCGCCTTGGCCGGGTCCTGCTCTGCCTCGACCACGATCCAGCCGTTGTAATCCATTGCTTTCAATGCATTGGCCACGGCCTGAAAGCCGATGCAACCATCACCCGGCACTGTGAACGCGCCCGCGATCACCGCATCCAGAAAACTGCGATTGTTCTCACGCGTGTCCTGTACGATTTCAGGACGGATATCCTTGAAATGCACGTGATGAACCCGGTCGCCCCAACGGTTCAGCGTGGCCATCACATCGCCGCCTCCAAACAGCAGATGGCCCGTATCGAAGCACAGCTTCAATTCGGGGCCTGAACCCTCCATCAGCCAGTTCACCTCATCTTCGCTTTCGATAATCGTGCCCATGTGGTGGTGATAGGCCATGGGCATGCCCTGATCTGCCATCCACTTAGCAAGTTCGGTGATCTTGGCGGCGTAGGTCAGAACCTCGTCTTTGGACAGCTTGGGACGGTTGTTCACCGGTGTCCCGATCTGCCCCTGCACGGTATTTGAACACTCGGCATAGACGATGCACGGGCTGTTCAGCGCCACGAACTGTTCGACCTGTTCACGAACCGTTTCGCGTTCAGTCGCAAAATCGTTGACTAACGAGGCGCCGGAACACCAACCGCCACACAACGCAATGTCATTGCCTTCGAGATACGCGCGCAGTCCTTCGGTGTCGCCGGGCATCCTCTGGCCACGTTCAACACCTGTGTAACCGATCTCGCGCGCTTCTTTCAGCGCCTGCTCCATCGTGTAGGCTGCGGTCAGGTCCGGCAGGTCGTCATTCTGCCAGGCAATCGGAGAGATACCGATCTTCACGCTCATTTGGTGTTTCTTTCCTTGATGGCGGCTTCATAGGCCGCGCGTTTTTCATTCACTTCGGGGCGGGTGCTGACCTCGGGCACCGCCACTTCCCACCACGTTCCGCCATACTCGGTCGATGGGTAGGGATCGGTGTCGATCACCACGACATAGGGGCCGTTGACCTCACCGCGTTTGGCCAGCGCGTCTTCAAGCTCGGCAATTGAACTGACCTTGACCGAAGTCGCCCCCATCGCTGCCGCATGGGCTGCAAAATCGATGGCGGATGCTGTCTCGTGCACGGTATGGTCAAGAAGGTTGTTGAACTCGGCCCCGCCTGTCCCCATTTGCAAACGGTTGATGCACCCAAACCCGCGGTTGTCCGTGACGACAACGGTGAACGAGATCCCCATCATCGCCGCCGTCGCCATTTCCGAGTTGGCCATCATATAGGTGCCGTCACCGGTAAAGCAGATCACGTCGCGGTCGGGCTGGGCCATTTTGATGCCCATGGCACCGGCGATCTCATACCCCATGCAACTGAAACCATATTCCATGTGATAGGCACCGGGGCGCGGCGCCTTCCACAGCTTGTGCAGCTCACCCGGCATCGTGCCGGCGGCGCACATCGCAACAGTGTTTTCCTTGGCGGCCCGCTGCACGGCACCGATCACCTGCATATCCGTGGGCAGTGCATTGCTGTCGGTGGGGGCATCCGTCAGCGCATCAACTTTGCCGAACCAATCAGATTTCAATGTCGCAGGCAGATCCGGCGCGCGATGGTCGCCCAGCGCTTCGCTGAGTTCACCCAGACCAACCCGAGCGTCGGCCTGCAACGGCATCGCTCCGTGCTTTTCGGCGTCATAGGCGGCGGTGTTCAGGCTGATCAACTCACGCTCGGGGTTCGCGAACAAACCCCATGACCCGGTAGTGAAATCCTGAAACCGGGTGCCGACGCCCAGCACAAGATCCGCCTTTGCGCAGATGTCATTGGCGGGTTCGCCCCCGGTCACACCAACGGGACCAAGGTTGAGCGGGTGATCCCAGGGCAATGCGGACTTGCCCGCCTGTGTCTCGGCCACCGGGACATTGTGTGCTTCGGCAAAGCGCTGCAACGCGGCGGTTGCGTCCGAATAATGCACACCCCCGCCTGCAACGATAACGGGACGCTTGGCGGCCTTGATCGCGGCAACGGCACGGGCCAGTTCACCCTCATCCGGGCGAATGCGGCGCTGATACCAGACGCGTGGTTCAAAGAAGCTTTCGGGATAGTCATAGGCCTCGGCCTGCACGTCCTGACAAAAGGCCAGTGTCGCCGGGCCGCAATCCGCCGGGTCCGTCATCGTGCGGAAGGCACGCGGCAGAGCCGTCAGCAGATGTTCCGGGCGAGTGATGCGGTCGAAATACCGGCTGACCGGTCTGAAACAATCATTCGCACTGATCGTTCCATCCGAGAACACTTCGGGTTGCTGCAAAACCGGATCGGGGCCACGCGTCGCAAATACATCGCCAGGCAGCAACAAAACAGGCAGACGGTTTACATGGGCCAGAGCAGCGGCCGTGACCATATTGGTCGCCCCCGGTCCGATTGACGATGTCACCGCCATGGCGCGCCGCCGACCCAATTGCTTGGCATAAGCAATCGCGCTGTGTGCCATGGTCTGTTCGTTGTGACCGCGATAGGTGGGAAGACTGTCTTTCACGCCATGCAGCGCCTCGCCCAGACCTGCCACGTTGCCATGGCCGAAGATCGCCCACACACCTGCGATGAACGGCTCTCCGGCCTCGTTCATCTGCGCCCCGAGATAGCGCACCAGAGCCTGCGCCGCGGTCAATCGGACTGTTTTGCTCATCATGATCCCTTTCAGCTCGGAGCCGCTGTCGGCGGTCCGCGGGTTTTCTCATTTGCGAAGGTGTCAGGCCTTTTACCAGAGCCTGAAATCAGAGTGACGTCAGGTGCCACCGCCCGATGGATGCCCCCGTGGGGGCATCCGTGTGTTTTGCTTTAAACAGTACCGCCCAGTGATCCCTCAAGCTCGGCCATTTCCTGACCGCCGGCCATCAGGTCCTGCAACTCTTCGGGTGTGATTTCACCGCGTTTGGCAGTGCCCAGTGTTTTGCCACGGTTCAGCACGGTAAACCGATCACCCACCGCCAGCGCATGGCGCACGTTGTGGCTGATGAAAACCACGCCGACACCCTGGCTGCGCACCCGGTCGATCGTGGCCAGAACATTCGACGTCTGACGCACCCCAAGTGCCGAGGTCGGTTCGTCCAGGATCAGGATCTTGGCACCGAAATACACCGCCCGCGCGATGGCCACCGTCTGACGTTCGCCGCCTGACAATGTACCAACCGCCTGATCCGGCGCGCGCAGATTGATGCCCATCTTGCGCATCTCTTCCATGCAGACTTCGTTTGCATGATCCACATCGAACCGCTTGAGCAGACCTTTGCCTTTGGTGGGTTCGCGCCCCATGAAGAAATTGCGCGTCACGCTCATCAGCGGGATCATCGCCAGATCCTGAAACACCGTGGCGATACCTGCTTCCATTGCATCGCGCGGCGTGTCGAAATGCAGCGGCTGACCTTCGAACATGATCTCGCCCTTGGTCGGTTTGTGCACCCCGGACATGGTCTTGATGAAGGTGGACTTACCCGCGCCGTTGTCGCCCAGCAGGCAATGGCATTCTCCCGGTTTGACGTCAAAGCTGACGCCAGCAAGCGCGATGATATTGCCAAAGTGCTTTTCGATGTCTTTCATCTGAACGATGGGCGCCTGATCGCCGACGGCATCGCCATGGTGGAACTTGGTGTCTTCGGTCATATCAGCGCTCCCCGGTTACGCGCTTGCGGATCGCGTTGTTGAACAGAACGGCAATCAACAGCATGGCACCCAGGAAGACCTGGAACCAATCCTGATCAAAGTCGGTATAGGTCAGGCCGATGACGACCATGCCAAAGATGATCGAGCCGAAGAAAGCCCCGATGGCCGAGCCGTATCCGCCGGTCAGCAGGCAGCCGCCGATCACCGCGGCAATGATCGCCTCGAATTCCTTCTGGAACCCCCGCCGCGCATCGGTCGAGCCCGCGTCCATGACGGTAATGATCGCCACAAGGGCGGCGCAGCAGGCCGTCAGCATAAACAGTGAAACCTTGACGCGATTCACCGGAACACCTGAATTGGATGCAGCCGTGCTGTCCCCACCCGAGGCGAAAATCCAGTTCCCCACCGGGGTGCGCAGCAGCACGTAGGTTGCCGCCAGTGTAATGACAATGAACCACAGAATTTCGACCGGAATACCCGGGACCTTGGGCGCACCGCTTTTGAATGTATCGATCATGCCGTTGGCGGCCAGCCATGCGAACAGGCTGCCGAATGCTTCGCCCGAAAAGAAGGGGGCCAGCCAGTCGTTTTCGACCGCGTCGCGTACTCCGCGCAACTGGGTTGAACCGCCTGTCGCCATTTTCAGACCCACCAGTGACAGGCCACGAAGGATGAACAGAAACGCCAGCGTTACAATGAACGAAGGCAGGCCCGAACGGATCACGATATTGCCGTTGACCGCACCGACACAGGCCGCAAATACGAATGTCATTGGGATGGCAAAGATCAGCGGCAGTTGCCAGGTCACGACACAGACGCCGAAAAACAGCCCCGAAAACGCGACCATCGATCCGATCGACAGGTCGAACTCTCCACCGATCATCAGCAGTGCCGCACCGATCGCCAGGATGCCCAACTGCGCCGCAGGTGTCATGAAGTTCATGACACCGGCAAGAGTGAACATCGATTCATCTGCGGTAATCGCAAAGAATAGGAAAACCAGAACAGCACCGGCAATGGCGCCCAGCTCGGGTCGTTTCATCAGTTTGGCTAGGAATGGTTCTTTCTTGACCCTTTCGTCCGACAGGACGGGCGCTGATTCACTCATGGTTTCCTCCCAATTCGGTGAGACCGGCGCGTTGGCGCCGATCCTGTTGTTTGTCGGATCGCGCCGAAATCAGCGGATACCCTGCGCGGACAGTTCGATGACCTGAGCGGCCTTGTCCTGAGTGATCAGGTTCGGACCCGAAGGCACGTCACCGCCCGGCATCAGGCCGTATTTGGCGTGAAGGCCCATGAAGTTCACCGACAGATAGCCCTGAAGGTACTGCTGCTGGTCGATGGCAAAGGCCGCGTCACCATCCACGATTGACTGGAGGAAGTTGGCCGACAGGTCGAACGAGGCAACATTCAAATCCCGCCCCGAGGCTTTGGCCGCGGCGACCGAAGGCTCGCCGGCCGAGCTTGCGCCCAGCGCCATAACGGTATCGACGCTTTCGTCAGAGGCCAGAGCGGCAGCAACCTTGGACTCGATCTCGGACGGATCGTTCGAGGTCGGCAGAACGGTTACTTTACCGCCAAACCCCTCGGTGAAGCCTTCGCAGCGCAGGTCAAGTGACACGTTGCCGACCTCGTGGTTGACACAGATCGCATTGGTTCCACCCATCGAGGCCAGCTTTTCACCAGCCGCCTTGCCCGCATCATATTCGTCCTGACCTACATGCAGCAGAGCGCCCAGTTCCTTGGCCACTTCCGCGCCCGAGTTGATCGAGATCACCGGGATACCGGCGGCAACCGCACGTTCGATCGAGGGGCCAAGCGCGTCCGCATCCGGGATCGAGACGATCAGCCCGTCGGGCTCCTGGTTCACGGCGGCGTCGATCAGCTGCGACATGGCCACCATGTCAAAGGTTTCAGGTGCACGGTATTCCACGTTCACACCGACATCCTTTCCGGCCTGCTCAACACCGTTTTTCACGACGTTCCAGAATGCGTCATTGGCCTGGCCATGCGACACGACGACGATTTCCTGCGCAAATGCAGGTGTGGCCAAGGCCAGTGCCCCCGCAGCAAGCGCGCCTTTAACGAATTTCTTCATTTCAGTTTCCTCCCAATGGTTCAGTCTGATCTTCTGTCGGGGTACCGGCCCCAATCATCCGGCTGTGCCGAATCTCAGTGGCTGCGGCGCTGGGCCGAGCTGATGTCAGTTTGAAGAATTTCGATCATTTTGCAACCGGTTTCAAAATCTCCTCCATTCGAACCGGTTTTCCTGCCCGCGCCGACAGGGTTGCGGCCTCGGCCATCGCCAGCGCCGCAACACCGTCCTTCAACGTGACCGGAACTTCGGATCCACGTTCAACTGCGTCGACAAAGGCGGCCCATTCCACGCGGTATGCAGGCATGTAGCGTTCCAGGAAAAAATAGGTCGGCTTGGCACCCGCGACACCGTCCGCCGTTGACTTTACGACAGTGTTTTCCAGCATGTTCTGAGCCTGTAGCAACCCCTCGGACCCCAGCAACTCGACCCGTTGGTCATAACCATAGGCCGCACGTCGCGAGTTCTTGATTACCGCGATGCGGCCATCCGCGTAAGTCATTGTGACTGCGGCAGTATCCACATCTCCAGCGGCGCCAATTTCAGCATCCACAAGCGAGGACCCAACCGCCGAGATCGTTTCGGGAACCTCCCCCATCAGAAAGTTCGCCATGTCAAAATCATGGATCATCATGTCCCGAAACAAACCACCAGACACCTTTACGTAGCTGACAGGTGGTGGCGCCGGGTCAAAAGAGGTGATCGACAGGAGCTCTGCCTTACCGATCTCACCCGCATCCAGCCCCGCCTTCAAGGTCGCAAAATTGGGATCAAATCGTCGATTGAATCCTATCATGACCGGCTTGCCGCGTTCCGAGACGGTTTTCAGACAATCCGTGGCGCGCTTCAGGTCCAAATCAACGGGCTTTTCACACAGAACGGCTTTTCCTGCGCCTGTCGCTGCTTCAATCAGATCAGAATGCGTATCTGTTGGAGTTGCAATCAGAACCGCGCCGATTTCCGGATCGGCAATGATCTCTTCGGAACTGCGCGCCTCGGCCCCATGATCGCTGGCAAGGCTGGCTGCGGCCTCGGGCAAGGCGTCGGAAACAGCAATGAGTTTGCTGCCGGGATGCGATGCAATCGCCTGCGCATGAACACGCCCGATGCGCCCGGCACCCAACAATCCGACGTTCAACATACAGATCTCCCGAATCTTGTTGTTGCGCGCAACAATGATTCCTTTTGCAACCGGTTGCAATATTTTTTTCACAACCTTGATGCTTTTACGGCCCAATCCCCAAATCACCCTGAAGAATCGCGATATGGTCCCGGGTCCCGATCCGTCGGCCGCAACCCACACGCTGAAATCCGCGCATTGGCCGTCCTACGGGAATCCCCCAATTTCGGAACATGGTGAATCAGGTTAATACTTGGTTAAGGAACACACACTACCACACTGTGACCCCTTTAGAAGGGCTGGCATGACCCCCTCGTCCAGCCCTTCATTCCCTCCCAACTGCCACAAGAAAACGGCCCGCATTGCGGCCCGATGCGTTCATTGAAATTGACGTTCGAGAATGGCGATCCCTGAAGGACTCGAACCCTCAACCTGCTGATTAGAAGTCAGCTGCTCTATCCAGTTGAGCTAAGGGACCGCTGCACCCTTCTTGCGGTTTTTACGAGCGGGGTTCAAGAGCCAAGCGCATGAATGCGCTGTTCGGATCGTCGCTGTACCCAAAGATCGGACCGCAGTAGGAATAGCCCAACGCTTCGTAAAGCTTGCGGGCGGCATCATACTCCGGAAGATGCTCTGCCCCGGTTTCCAAAACCAATGCTTCGACGCCTTCTGCGCGCGCCAGTTCGGCCAGATGAGTCATCATGACGCGCGCCAGTCCGCGCCCCCGTGCCCGTGCAAGGATATGCACCGACTTCACCTCGGCCGTGCCATCGGGCAACAGCTTCAGGGCGCCGCAGCCCAAAGCCTGCTGATCGTCGAAAACCGCACAGAATCGAATACCCGGTCCGGCCAGTGATTCTGCGCTCATCGTGTGGTTGCTTTCCGCAGGGCCGGCCGATTCGCTGTGGGCGAAATGCGCTTCGACAATCGGGCGCAACACGTCCGAGGTCGGGTCGGCCTCGCGAATTTCGATCATTCAGTGAGTCCAGGGACCACGGCGGTCGGTGGCGAAGTTTTCCCCGTAGCCGCGTGCGCGCAGGTTGGGTTTGCGCTTGTGCGGCTCGCTGACCTGCGCGTCGATACCATTGTCCCGGGCGTAATCCATCGCCTCTTTCTTGGTGTCGAATTTCAGGCGTATCTGGGTTTGCGTGTCGTTGGATGATGTCCAGCCCATCAGCGGATCAACCTCACGTGCCGAAGCGGGGGCATATTCCAGAACCCACTTGCGGGTCTTGGCCATCCCTGAAGTCATCGCATTCCTTGCAGGCTGGTAAATCCGTGCGCGCATGTCGCCTCTCCGTACTCACTTGGCTGGACCTGTTTATGCGTCAGAGTGCGGCCCGGGACAAGACAACAATTGTCGCGGATCACCGAAGCAAGCCAATGCCAGAAACTGTCATCTGGACCTATTATGATCTTCCATCAATCAGCCAAAGGATAATCAGATGATCCATCGCGAACGCACTCCGGACGTCGACGCAAACCCCGGGAACATCCGGGCGATGCCCTCGACCGAAGCCCTTGCCGTGATCGCCGTCAAACCGATGATGACGAAGGCTCTCATCGGCGAGTTTGCCGCGCTGGCCGGCAAGGTTGGCTCGGATCACGATCCGGATGCGTATCTGCCCAGTGTCGAAACTGGGGGATTTGTACCGGATCAGCCCTTGCAGTTGGACAAAATAAGAACAAATGTAAGGGCCTGATCCGGAGCCCGCCCATGCCATACGCCCATTCCGACAAGACCCAAATGACAACCGAAGATGTTCGGGCCCGCCTGAAACTGGAAGGCGGCAAACGGTTTGTCATGCATACGGAGTTCGCCCCCGCAGGAGACCAGCCAACCGCGATCAAGGAACTTGCGGGCGGTATTCTGGATGGCGAGCGCGATCAGGTTCTGTTGGGGGCGACCGGTACGGGCAAAACCTTCACGATGGCCAAGGTGATCGAGGAAACCCAGCGCCCGGCCATCATCCTTGCCCCCAACAAGACATTGGCGGCGCAGCTATATGGCGAGTTCAAAGGCTTCTTCCCGGAAAACGCGGTCGAATACTTCGTCTCCTACTACGACTACTACCAGCCCGAGGCCTATGTCGCGCGGTCGGACACGTATATCGAGAAGGAATCGCAGATCAACGAACAGATCGACCGGATGCGCCACTCGGCCACGCGGGCGCTGCTGGAACGGGATGACGTGATCATCGTGGCCTCGGTCTCGTGCATCTACGGTATCGGCTCGGTCGAGACCTACGGGGCGATGACGCAGGATCTGAAGGTCGGGAACGAATACGACCAGCGGCAGGTGATGGCCGATCTGGTGGCCCAGCAATACCGCCGCAACGATCAGGCCTTCCAGCGCGGCAGCTTCCGGGTACGGGGCGATTCCCTGGAAATCTGGCCCGCCCACCTTGAGGATCGCGCCTGGAAATTCTCGTTCTTCGGTGAGGAACTGGAAAGCATCACCGAATTCGACCCGCTGACCGGCGAGCGCGCCGCAACGATGGAACAGGTGCGCGTCTATGCGAACTCGCACTACGTCACGCCGAAACCGACGATGCAGCAGGCGATCATCGGCATCAAAAAGGAATTGCGCATCCGGCTCGACCAGCTGGTCGGTGAGGGCAAGTTGCTGGAGGCCCAACGGCTGGAGCAGCGCACCAATTTCGATCTGGAAATGCTCGAGGCCACCGGCGTCTGCAACGGGATCGAGAACTACTCGCGCTATCTGACCGGCCGCGCGCCCGGAGAGCCGCCCCCGACCCTGTTCGAATTCATCCCCGACAACGCCATCGTTTTTGCCGACGAAAGCCACGTCTCCGTCCCGCAGATCGGCGGCATGTATCGGGGCGACTATCGGCGCAAGTTCACCCTGGCCGAACACGGCTTCCGCCTGCCGTCCTGCATGGACAACCGACCTTTGAAGTTCGAGGAATGGGACGCCATGCGCCCGCAATCCGTCTTCGTCAGCGCTACCCCGGCCAAGTGGGAAATCGAACAGACCGGCGGTGTCTTCACCGAACAGGTGATCCGCCCCACGGGCCTCTTGGACCCTGAGGTCGAGATCCGCCCTGTATCCATGCAGGTGGACGATTTGCTGGACGAGGTGCGCAAGGTCGCCGCCAATGGCTTCCGCACGCTGGTCACCACGCTGACCAAACGCATGGCCGAGGACCTGACCGAATACCTGCACGAACAGGGCATAAAAGTCCGCTACATGCATTCCGACATCGACACGCTGGAACGCATCGAGATCCTGCGCGACCTGCGGCTGGGCGCATTCGACGTGCTGGTGGGCATCAACCTGCTGCGCGAGGGGCTCGACATCCCCGAATGCGGGCTGGTCGCCATTCTGGACGCCGACAAGGAAGGCTTCCTACGGTCCGAAACCTCGCTGATCCAGACCATCGGCCGCGCCGCCCGCAACGCCGAGGGCCGCGTGATCATGTATGCCGACCGCATCACCGGCAGCATGGAGCGTGCGCTGGAGGAAACCAACCGCCGCCGCGCCAAGCAGATCGCCTATAACGAAGAACACGGCATCACGCCCGAGACGGTGAAGAAGAATGTCGAGGACGTTCTGGCCGGGCTCTATCAGGGCGACGTGGACATGAACCGCGTCACCGCCACCATCGACAAACCGATGCACGGCGCGAATTTGGAGGCCCATCTGGACGGTCTGCGCGACAAGATGCGCAAGGCGGCCGAGAACCTGGAATTCGAAGAGGCCGCCAATATCCGGGATGAGATCAAACGCTTGGAAGCGGTCGATCTTGCCATCGCCGACGACCCCATGGCGCGCCAATGGGCGGTCGAGAAAGCCTCGGAAGATGCAGTGAAATCGCGCGGACGGTCGACGGCTGGCAGGCCGGGGCAGCGTGGGGGGAATGTGAAGCGGAGGAAGCGGTAGATGGACAGTTTTGAAAGTTTGGTCCGTTTATTGTTGGATCGAGAGGGATACTGGACCCGCATTTCGCAAAAGGTGAATCTAACTAAAGACGAAAAAAAAAGGATTGGAAAACACTCTATCCCAAGGCCAGAGATTGACGTTATCGCCTTCAAACCCAGCGCGAACGAAGTCATCGCAATGGAAGTAAAGTCATTCCTAGACTCCCTGGGAGTACAGTTTGATGACTTGAAAGAAGTGCACGCTGTGCCTCAAGGCAGATACAAGCTATTCACTTGTGAGAATTACCGAGACATAGTGTTCTCCCGACTTAAGAACGATTTGATTGAGTCCGGTCTCGCCGATCACGAAACGAAAATAAAAATTGGACTGGCGGCAGGAAAAATTTACGCTAAAGACGTTGCCGATATTGCTGCCCTATTTGATGAACGCGATTGGCTACTTTGGGACCCCAGTCTTATTGCTCGAAAGTTGAAGGATCTTTCCACCATCGGGTACGAGAATGATCCCTACGTCCTAGCTTCAAAGCTCATTCACAGAAATCCTCTCACCGAGTAGCTCAAGGCAGCATAGATGTTTTCACTTTTCTTTTCTGAACCCGTCACAATGGTGGGTGAAGTACATCACCCCACATTGGCGTTGCCCAATTAAATATCCCACACTCCACCCTTGCACCCCACCCCTCCCTCCTCCACGTTTGAAATCACAAATTGTGATTCCAAACGGTTGCTATGACGAACCCGAAAAACCTTCCCAGCACACAAGAGGTCCAAAGCGCCATTCACCGGGTGCGCGGTACCCGTGTGGTGCTGGCCGAGGATCTGGCGCGGTTCTACGGAAAATCCGTCAGCGCCTTCAATCAGGCGGTGGCGCGCAACAAGGATCTGTTCGAGGGCTATCGCTTTCAGCTGACCGACGACGAGGTGGCCGATTTGCAATCACAGAATGTGATTTCAAAGCCCAAGGGCCGCGGCGGGCGGCGGGTCAATCCGTGGGTCTATACCGATTACGGCGTGGCCATCGCCTCGACCCTGTTCAAGGACCCGCGCGCGATCAAGATCACCCGCATGATCACCGAGGCCTTCGTCGACGGCGCCAACGCCCTGGCTGAAACCCCGCGCAGCGCGCCCGAGATCCTGCCGCCCGAGGACGCCCCCGCCCCGCTGCTGCCCAATGGCGATCAGTTGCGGGCGCTGGCCGAAAGCATCCTCGATTCCGGGCGGCAGAGCCTCGTCGATTATATCGCCAACCCCACCACCAAACGGCAACAAGCCGTGGCCGTGATCATGAAGACCCTCGCCGAGACCGCCGGGGAAGAGGTGCGCACCCAGCACGAGCGTCTGCGCCTGCGCATCGCTGAACGGTTGGCCGCGGGCGATTATGCCGATGATGACGACCGCAAGGGGTTGCTGGAACTGCTGAGTGCGATGAAAGGCTGAGGCAGCCCTTGCCCCGGACCTTTCGGCCGCTAGACTCCGCCCCATGCGCGTTGTCCTGTTATCACTGATCCTCGGCACACCCGCCGCCGCGTGGGAAGCAACGGTGGGCCAGATCTGCACTCTGTCACACGTGACGGACACGGCAGAGATATTCCTGACCTATGACCCGGCAAAACCGCTCTATACCCTGTCCGTTACCCGCAAGACCGAAGGTTGGACCAATACCCCATGGTTCGCGATGCGGTTCGAGGGGCCGAACCCCATCGAAATCGCCACTCCGCATCATGTTCTGTCCGACGGTGCATCGATGCTGACGGTTACCGATACCGGCTTTGGCAACGTGCTGGACGGGCTGGAATACAACCTGACCGCCTATGCGTTTACGCAGGACAGGGTGACTGAATTCCCCTTGGACGGTGCGGCGCCCCAGGTTCGCATTTTCCGCGAATGTGCCGGGGCTCAGCTGTCCTGACCGGGTCAGAAATCGAACAGATCTTCCAGAAAACCGCCACGCTTCTTTTTCTTGCGATAGCCGTGATCCGCCCGGTCATCGTAACCGGATGGCGGCGGAGAATACGCTGTCGACCGATCGATGATCTTGTCCAGTTCGCCCCGATCCAACCAGACACCTCGGCATTGCGGACAGTAGTCGATTTCAACCCCGTTTCGGTCCGTGATGACCAGTTGAGTTCCGTCAATCGGGCATTGCATCATACGATCTCCCATTTTGCTATCAGTATGAGATGGGGTTGATCCGCTGCATTGCCATCCCTCTGTGACATGACGCCCGATCGCCCGGGCCGAAGTCGGGTGACACAGACAACTGGTCCTGTCCCGAGTGGGTCTTCTGAACTTCGCAATTGCCGCCGTCAGGGTCGCACGAACTTGGCCGTTCCAAGAGACCGTTGTTGCGGTTCAGGACTGTTGTGAACTGGCGGCGCAGTTGACCGCGGCACGCTGGCAGAACCACAGGCGACCCCGTCGCCATCCGGGTCATTGCGCTTGTGATAACCCGCCTGCCCTTCGTAAAATGGCCCCACCCCCAGCGACTGGGTTGCATCACAACCCGCCAATGCGATCAGGTGGATCACCGCCTCGTCCCGCTCAAATTCAGATAGGCGCAGAAAAACACCCGTGGCGATCAGCACGGTGGTCAGCGGCAACAACAGAACCATGACCAGAATGCGAACCGGAGACAGCGCCTGCCTGCGCGTTGCCTCTGCGCGTCTGTGTCGTCTGGACGACCGTGGCTTCAGATCAGGCGTATCCTGCGAGGGTTTCTTGAACAGCATTGTCTGATCTTTAACGTCGATTTGTGGCAAAGCCGAGGCAATCCCATATCGGCTGAGGTAAAACAAATGGCGCAATCCGTTTCAGGCACTTAAGATGACAAGGAACTTCATCTGCCCGTATTTTCTTTGCTGCCGAACCGATATCTTGACCCAATCCGATCCTTATCAGACGCCCGACGCAGCGGCGCGCTCGCAAGCACAGGACCTTCTCTTTCAAGCCAAATGTGCCGCACTGGCCTTTCTGCGCCCTGACACCGGGTTGCCGTCTGTTTCGCGGATCGCGCTGGCCACGGATGAAGCAGGTTGCCCCATCTCGCTGATTTCAACCCTTGCGGAACATACGCGCGCGTTGAGCGCTTGTCCCAACTGCGCCCTTCTGATCGGAGAGTCCGCAGACAAAGGCGACCCGCTGACCCATCCGCGCCTGACCTTGCACGTGATCGCTCAGCCAGTTCACCGGGACACGGCAGGCTATGGTGACTTGCGCGACTGGTACCTGGCGCGGCGGCCCAAAGCGAAACTCTACATCGATTTCGCCGATTTCGGACTGGTCCGGTTCGCCATTCAGGACGGCCTATTGAACGCCGGATTTGGCAGGGCCTACCGCCTTACCGCACAGGATTTCTAGCGCTCAGCGGACCACATGCACGGCGCATCCCGCATGGCGCACGACATGAGATGCGGTTGAGCCCAGCAACAGATCCTGCATCCCCGGTCGGTGGGATGCAATTATGATCAGGTCGGGTTTGTTCGCCTCGGCCCAATCCAGAATGGTCCGGCCGGAATGTCCTTCGATCACCAAACCCTTGGCATTCGGCAGTTGCGATGCCAGTTCATCCAGTTCTGTCTGAATCGCCTTACGCGCCTCTGTCAGGTATTCGGACGGCATGTACGAGATTGCATAGTTGGGAATATGCTCGACCACATGCAACAATGTCACCTGCGCGTCTGGCGTGGCCAGAATCCGGGCCAGCTTCAAAGGCCCGGATGTATCTCTTTCAGCATCGAACGAGATGGGGACCAGAATGTTGTGATACATGATGTGAGCCTCCATTTTTGCAGGCTCACTTTGAAACAGAATTGAATTTCAGGCTTTGATTCAGGTCAGGAACTGCCGAATGTCTCAGCGACGTCATACATGACCGGCTCAAAGCTTTTGCAGAGCTCGTTGATCTTGCGGTTGCGATCGCGCATTTCAGGCGTGCGCAGCATGGCAAGGAAATCTTCGCGGCGTTCCCATTGCGAATAGTTTGCGATCCGGGTTTGTGCGTCATTGACGTGCAGCCCGGCGGAAACGAAACCTGGCTGCTTCGAAATGAACTCGGCATAGGCATCCGTCAGAGCTTCCAGAAGGTCTTGGCAGGTGCCGGGCGTCATTTCAAAGGTCGTGATAACTGTTTGAACACTGGTGTTTTTGTCGATTTTCAGCATCGGGATTCTCCACTTTCTGTCCCAAGCCTAACACATGAAAATGAAACGTCGCCTATTTCCTGCCAACCTTGCAAACCAGGTCAGTCATTTACGGTCAGATCAGAGTGAAATGGCCACCCGTTTCAGGGTGGCCAGACAGCCTTTTAACGTTCCATGCGCATCAGAACCGAGGCCGTACCCTTCACATGCTCTGGCCAACGCAACAGAAAACTGTCGCCTGTCGCCCCCTGTTCGACCTCAACATGAGGCGCGCTGAAGACGTGGTTGTTGAACACCCCCGAAAGCACACCGATCGTCGCAACCCCATCGCAGCTTCGCGCCTTGCCGTCGAAAGGCAACTGCCCGTTTGCCGAGACAGGCCAAAGATTGGACACCGAGTTCTGCGTATAACGAACCCTCAACGGGTTTGCGGATTTCCTGGTTACGCCATGGTAGGTGTTGTTCTGGAAGGTCACGTTCGTGTGCCTGTCTTTGTTCAAGTCGGCAAAGCTTGTATCCACCCGTTCCGCTCGAAAGATTTCGCCGCTCGTGGCACGGAACTTGTTGCCGGTCACGACCAGGCCGTTGAGATAATGCCCGGGCCCATAGGGGCGAATGACGATGAAACTGAACCAGGACGGGGCCTGACTGGAATAAAAGATGTTGTCCGTGATGCTCATCGCACTGAACGAAAAGCCACTCGTATAGGTCGGCGACGGGTCGCGTTCATTCGTCCATTCGATGAAACAGTTGTCGACATAATTCTCGGCGATAGTGGAGCTGTTGTAGGTGCCGATCATGATCAAACCGGCCGTACGCACACCTTGCGGGATGCTATCGCCCTGAAAGACATGGTTGCCCAGAACCATGTTGTTGTCGCCCCCCAGAACGGCGAAATGTCTGAAACGCACCGCTCGGTTGTGGCGCAGCTTCACATCGTTTGAATTGGTATTCAACGCAATGGAATACCGGTCCGTTACGACAAGGGATTCTTCTGCTGACAGGAACTGGCAATTGTCGATCAGCATGCCCTTGCACCCCGTTCCGGTCGACGTGATCCCCCGGTCTTTTGGGCGGCTGATAGAACAGTCGTTCAACGAAAATGTACTTCCGGCGGCCGCCAAACGAATTCCGCTGCATCGGCTGTTGCACTGTAATTCGATCTGTTCCATGCCGAATTTCCGAAGCGTGCTGAAGCCGCTGAAATCCAGCAGGTACTTGAAGGAATAGAATGTGAAAGACTGGGTCCCCGACGCCCCAACAAGAGGCGCGCTCAGCGTGATCTCACCCGCACCGACATTCTTTGACCGTACATAGATTTCGCGCCCGACTCCGCTGCCGGCAACATAGGACCCGACGGGAATGTTGGCGACATTCGCGACATTGGTCAGACGCGTTTTGTCGGACGGGTCATAGGTCGCGGTCGAGGTGAACGTTTCCGTATCCCACGCCGAACTGCTTTTGACGTCAAACTGACCATTCCGGATCACGCGACGGGTTGAAAAACCACTCTGCTTGTTGGGAACCGCTGCTGCCATATCGATCGGCGCGGTGACGGAAATCTTGCGACCACCCAAATCCAGCGAGTCATGATCCGAATTGTTCAGAAGGGCCTGAAACGCTTTTTTGAATGCCAGTTCTTCGTCTCCGAAAGCCGAAATGTAAGCCGGCAGATGGAAATCCTTGGTCAGCAACAGCATCTTGTCATCCGGCATGGTGACTGTGCCTTCAAAGTCCATTTCGGACGTCATACTGGTGTTTTCGGCCAGATGATAAGTCCCTTGCGGAACGTAAACCCGACGGCCACCCGCCGCCTGGTCGGCCGCTTCAAACGCAGCCGAATCGTCCGTCACACCGTCGCCGATGGCCCCGTAGTCGCGCACATCCACAACACTGATCATCTCACGCAGGAAGACACCGGTGACATCCGTGATCTCCAGATCGTCGACGCGCACCAGCGCCCCATTCGCGCCCTCAATATCCAGACCGAAATGGCCATACAGGGCGGCCAGCCCCCAGGGCATGTCCACGCCGGGGCGCTTGCCGGTTCCGACAATCGCCGTTACTTCATGCACGCTTCCATAGCCCGACAGCTGTGTTGCAGGCCCCTGCTCCACGACACCTGCCACATGCGTGTCACCTGCGCCCCCGGCCCAGGCCGCTATGCGCACCGACGGTAAAGGACCGCTGATCGCCTTGACCCGCGCTTTGATCTGCAAATAGCAACCGGGCAAAATCGGCGTCTGGCCCATATATCGAAGCTGTTGGGTGGTTTGAACTTTCAGGATCTCCAGACAGCCACCAAAATCGGCATCCGCAGGCACGAAAACCCCGGTGCCGGATCCACCATAAGTGGGCGAGCCCGGCGTTCCGTCCCCCGCAGACCATACGGTCAGGCCATTCGCGAATTGAGGCGGCATGAAGACGATGCCGTCAGTGATTGCCTTGTTCATTGAAAACCCTTTCTAAATCGCGCCGCGCCAATCTGGCGACGCGTCCAAACCCCGTGTCCAGGTCCGCCCCGAACGCGTCAGTCTGAATACCGAAAGAGAGTTAACCACGGCTCATCTCACCGTGACGGTGGTGTTGCCTCAGGCCGCCGGGTCCGCGTTGCCCAACAATTGGACGCCGTTGATTTTCCAACCGCCTTCCAGAGGGATCATCTGATAGTCCAGTATGTGCACACGCCCGTTTGCATCCGTGATCATCACCTTCTGCCACAAGGCTCCTGCAATTTCACGCAATTCCAGAAAACGTATGTCGGCTGGACGCCAGACCATAGGATATCCATTGCGCACCATCTGTCCGAAATTGTCGGGGGTCTGAAAAAGGCGCTGGATGCTGGGGCTGGCAAAGGTGAAGGCCGTGGCAAAATCATCCGCCTTGAAGGCCTGTATCTGCGCCGAAATGTTTGCTTCGATCTCTGCGTTTTGCGCAAATGCGCCCGACCCCAGCCCGACACTCAGGGATACAGCAAGCAAAAATCGACGCATGGGGCCACCTCCTGCAAAAAAGAGTAGCCCCATACGGGATCAGGTCAAATCAGGTCAGCTCTCCGGTCAAAGCCTTGTCGATCAGGGCAATTGTTTCAGGCACACCGTACAGCGCGATAAAGCCGCCAAAACGCGGGCCCTGCGATGCACCCAGAAGCACTTCGTACAACGCGGTGAACCAACCGCGCATGGGGTCGAACCTCTCACGCCCGATGGAATAGACCACCGATTGCAGCGCCTCGTCCTCGGCCGGGCCATCATAAGCTTCAAGCGCGGCTTTCAGCGCTTCCAGCGCCTCACGCTCCTGATCCGTAGGTGCGCGGTGTTTGCGCGTTGGTTTGACGAAATCGTTGAAGTAGCGAACCGCAAAGCCCGCAGCCTGATCCAGATCGGGATGGCTTTCAGCTGTTGCTTCCGGCGCATAGCGACGAATAAAGCCCCACAGCGTCTCCTTGTCTTCCGCGCCCGAGACCGACGCCAGGTTCAGCAACATCGCAAACGGTACGATCAGGGTCGATTCAGGAACGTCGCCACCATGAATGTGCCAGACCGGATTGTTCAACCGAGCTTTCAGGTCCTGCCCCGGATAGGCGCGCAACTGTTGATGATATTCGTCATAAGCCTTTGGGATCACGTCAAAATGCATCCGCTTGGCCGTTTTGGGCTTTTGATACATGAAATACGCCAGGCTTTCGGTCGGTGCATAGGTCAGCCATTCGTCGATCGACACACCATTGCCGGACGATTTCGAGATCTTCTGGCCATTCTCATCCAGGAACAGCTCATAGGAAAAATGCTCGGGCGCGCGGCCGCCCAATGCACGGCAGATCGCGTCATAGATCTTTTCGTTGGTCGCATGTTCCTTGCCGTACATCTCGAAATCGACACCCAGCGCTGCCCAGCGCGCCCCGAAATCCGGCTTCCATTGCAGTTTCACGTTGCCGCCAGTCACGGGCAGGGTCCATTCCTTGCCGTCCTCGTCATCGAATGTGACGGTATAGGTCTCAGCGCAAACCTTCTTCATCGGCACATACAGAACCCGCCCGGTTTCCGGATGGATCGGCAGGAAAATCGAATAGGTCTGCTGGCGTTCTTCCCGCAGGCTTTTGAGCATGATGGCCATGATGTCGTCATAGCGCTCGACCGCGCGCTTCAGGATCTCGTCGAACTGGCCTGAACGATAGAAATCGCGCGCCGAATAGAACTCATACTCGAACCCGAACGTATCGAGGAACCGGCGCAACATCGCGTTGTTGTGCTCGCCGAAGCTGGGGTATTCGCCAAACGGATCGGGAACCGAAGTCAGCGGGCGCTGCAAATGCTCTTCAAGCGCCTCCGGGTTGGGCACGTTGCTGGGCACTTTGCGCATCCCGTCCAGATCGTCCGAAAAACAGATCAGCTTGGTCGGTATGTCCGAAAGCGCCTCGAACGCGCGCTTGACCATCGTGGTCCGCGCAACTTCGCCGAACGTACCGATGTGTGGAAGGCCCGACGGGCCGTAACCGGTTTCGAACAGCACATACCCCTTTTCCGGAGCACCTTTCTGATAGCGTTTGAGCAACCGGCGCGCCTCTTCAAAAGGCCAGGCCTTGGACGACATCGCGGTTTCACGCAGTTCAGACATTTCAATGTGCTCCATCGGGGAAAATGTCACGGTCACCCCATGCAACCGGACCGGCCCCTCCTATTGTGCCAGTGCAGCATGAGTCAATAAACCAGTGGCGCAATTCGCGACACACTGCGCCAAAAAACAGTCGTCCTCGGGCCGGTAGGGAAACCGTTTTTGGGCCCGCAAACACTCTGTCGGGGATATTTGCGCTGCATTTTCACCGCCCAGCCTTGCTCAGGCCACAATGGCGGTTCGATTGTTCCCCGAAACAAAAAAGACACGGGCGCGGGCGCAAACTTGACCTGGTTGTTTCGCACGCTTACCGGGCGGTGTTAGACAAAGGCGACACGGGGGTTTTCCCCGGACCAGAGGAAACGGGATGCGACGCGAAACCACCAACCGTATACGCTTTGTACTCGAAGATATCGTGCCGCCCATCCTGCGTGACAGCACCGCTTTTCATTGGCTGGCATGCAGGGTTTGGGGCGACCATATCACGCGCCTTGCCGAATTCCGTGAACGCGCAACCTACCTGACGGATGACGAATACGAAAAACTCTACCGCGATCATCCGCGCGTGCATCAGGGCACCGACAATTCCGAAGCCTGCATCAAGCGGATAGCAAGGGATATCGTTGGGCAAAGCATCTGCGATATCGGCTGCGGCACCGGAGTTCTTTTGCAACGCATCAAAGCCGCCCGACCGGATATCACGCAGCTGACAGGGGTGGATTTCGTCGTCGATGATGCGGATGCCATCGACAATATCGACTATGTCGCCGCCCGGATCGAAGAGCTTCCGTTTGAAGACAACAGCTTTGACACCGTCATCTGCACCCATGTGATCGAGCATCTTCTGGACTACCGGCAAGCGATCGCTGAACTGCGTCGTGTCGCGCGAAAACGCGTCATTATCGTCGTCCCGCGTGAACGCGAAAGCAGGTTCACCTTCAATCCACATTTCAACTTTTTCCCATACACACACAGCTTTCTGCGTGCCGTGCATCCCAGCCCGGACATCCATGTCTGCGAAGATCTGGGGCGCGACATCTATTACTGTGAAGACCGCCCCGAGGAAAAACCGGAACCGGAACAACAAGGATGACCCCGCCCGCCCCCACGACACTGGTCTGGGCTGGGTTGCTGTGCACACCAGTCATGATCTCAGCCGGGCAAATCCTGTTCAAACTGGCAGGAAACCGGATTGATGGGCGCGAAGCCACCGGATTGGCGGGCCTCATCCAGACGCTGTTCGATCCTTTCCTTCTGACAGCCTTTGCCATCTATGGCTCGGCAACGGTGCTGTGGGTGTATGTCCTGCGGTATCTGACACTGTCCCAGGCCTACCCCTTCATGGCCCTCAGTTTCGTTCTTGTGCCACTTGCCTCGCACGTCTTCTTCGGCGAAACACTTGGGCTGCGCTACTGGCTGGGGGCTGCGCTTTTGATTTCGGGAATGATGGTCATGAACACCTGATCGCACGGGGTGGATGAAACAAGGTGTTGAACCTGACCCGCTGCGCTCATATCGTGCGTCTTCGAACAACCCCAATCAGGACCATCCCATGACCGAGCAAGTGCCCCACCCGATGTCCCCGCAGGATTGCCTTGTGGCGATCATGGTTGCAGTCTCGGCCTCTGACGAAAACATCCGAACCGCCGAGCTGGTCAAGATCGAAGTTGCCGTCAACATGTTGCCGGTCTTTGCAGGATACGACAGTGATCGGACCCGTCGCGTATCGCAGGTTGTTTTTGACCTGTTCGAACAGGAAGACGGGCTGGATGCGCTGTTTGGCCTGATCCGTGAAAACCTGCCCGAGCGTCTGAACGAAACGGCCTATGCTCTGGCTTGCGATGTTGCGGCTGCCGATGGTGCGCTGGCCGAAACGGAACTGCGCCTGCTGGAAGAAATCCGGTACGAGCTGAATATCGACCGTCTGCATGCCGCCGCAATCGAACGCGGGGCGCGCGCACGCCACACGGTCTGATCCGGGCAATCTACGGGTTTCAGCTTCCGTAGAGTGCGCCCCAACGTTCCAGCAAGGCCCGTTGCAGTTTCCGCGACCTGCGGTTCCAACTGCGCGCACCTTCAGGCCGTTCACGTTGTGCGCGTGGGATCTTGGCGCGATGGGCCACGTCCGCCGTAAAAATGGCAAAAGCCAGATCAACCCCGTCCGCCGTTGTCAGGAAACCGCCCAGCCCGGATACGAAGTTCAATGTCCCTGTCTTGGCATCGACCTTGATCGGGTGGTTCTTGACCGGCCGTCCATTGCGATCCGTCAAGGCAAATGGCTTCATCAATGGGCGCAATGCGCCCATTTTCCGGGCCGCGACAAGGGCCGCGACCAGATCCGCCGGCACCATACGCGAGGCATCGCCAAGACCGGAATGATCGACCATCGCGATCCCGTTCACGCCAAAGCTCTGAGACGCCCAGAGATTCATCTCGGCCGCCGACTCTGCCAGGTTCCGCGGGTCAATGCCGCGCGCTTTGGTTGCGGCCAATCCGACCATCTCGGCCGTCAGGTTGGTTGAGTATTTCAGCATCCCGCGCAAAATACTGTCCAATGGATCGCTGCGATGCACGACAAGGTCGACACCTTTTGGCGCCTCTCGTGTCACCTGCACCCGATTCAGAACGATTCCATTGGATCGGGCCAAAGTGCGAAACACATCACCCGCGTACAATGCCGGTTTGCGTACAGGCAGCCAGCGCGCGCCGCCATTGCCCAGCGCGCCCTTGGCCACGGTCCAGCGATCCTGACGCGGGCTTGGCTGATACGTATAGATCGGCAAGCTGCGGTTCTCGACCCGCATGGCTGCCACATCCACTGCCGGCACATAGCGCGCGCTGCGTGCATCCATGGTCACATCATAACCCTTACCGGCACGCTTCCACTCGAAATGGACCCGATTGAAATTCAACGATATCCCACTGATCGCCGGGCTGTACCCCACATGATCCGGCTGTCCGGGATCAATACTGAACACGAAGGGCAGCGCCCCGTCATAGACCTTGAAGGCTCCGCGAACCTCGATAATTCCGGCTTCGCGCAGGTTGGCCGCCATCGTGGCCAGCGCATCCGTGTCCAACAGCGGATCGCCCCCGCCTGCCAGTATCAGATCGCCATGCAGAATTCCGTTTTCAATTGGCCCATCTGCGATCAAACGGGTTTCGAACCGATGGTCAGGTCCCAGAACGTCCAGTGCGTAAAGCGCGGTCATCGCCTTGCCGACGCTGGCCGGGGGCAAACCCGTACCTTCGCCAAAAACCTCCAGCGTCGTCCCCGTCGCCACATCCGCAACGGCGAAAACAACTTCGCCCGTCAACCCTGCGGCTGCGACCAAACGCTCGGCGCCACTCAACGGCACACCACGCGCGCGCGGCCTGAGCGAGACCAACGGCGCCTGCGCCAGACCAGCTACCGGGATCAGAGATGCCCCCAATCCCCCCAGAAACACACGACGTGAAAAACGACCAGTCATAGGTGAAATAAAATCCCACAGATCAAATGCGCGCAACCACTCGCCGCGATTATGCGCCCGGCAAGGCTATTCCGGCAACACTTCCGCGCGCCATTCGCCGCGTGTCCGAATCTCAGTGGAACTGACATCAACCATCGGCACGTTCACGAAACACCAGGCCGGAGCCTGCGCCCGCCCCAAAAGATGCCGCGCCTGCCCGTCGATCCTGTACTTGGCATAAACCCGCGCCGCCCTGGACATCCGGGCGGATATCCGGTCGCCGGGCCGTGCGACCACACCGACAGGGACGCTGTCCATGATCCTCCGCCAATCTTTCCAGCGGTGAAATTGCGCCAGATTGTCCGCCCCCATCAGCCAGACAAATCGGACCTGTGGATACAATCGCTGCAATGCTGTCAGAGTATCCGCAGTCGCGCGCGTACCCGTGAGCGCCTCGATGTCCGTCACCTCGACCCCTGGGTGCTGCATCACATTCCGTGCTGCCGACAGTCGCCTGTCCATGGGGGCCGGCCCGCGTTCCTTCAACGGATTGCCCGGCGATACCAGCCACCAAACCCGATCCAGCCCGAACGCCTTCATCGCCTCAAGCGTGACATGCACATGGCCTTGATGCGGTGGATCAAACGACCCGCCGAACAGACCGACGACCTGCCCAGGTCGCGCATAGGGTATGCCGTACCGCTCCATACCCTGCTGATGTTCAGAACTGCGGGGCGTTGTCAATCAACAGGTTGCACCACATCGCCCAGCCGAACCCGCCCGGGTCGCACGACTTCGGCACACCATCCTCCGTGCCCACGCACGGCGGAATAGCCGCCCTTGCCCAGCGCTTCTTCCATCCGGCTGCATGGCGCACAGATCACTGTAAATCGCAAAATAGCCTCGCCCACCTGCACCTCGCGTCCTTTGAGCGCCGCCAGATTGATCCCCGACACCACCAGATTGCGCCGCAGAACCGCGGGCGCAACCGGCCCCTGCCCCAAGTACGACCCAATCGCCGCCAGATGCTCCTGCTGGATCAAAGTCACTGCCCGCTTGCCAACGCGGGCGCGGTCACTGATCAGACCGGCCTCAGCAATCACGGATTCCTCCAGTGACACCATCTCGGCCCGGCGCTCTGGTCGCGCTCCGATCCAAGTTACGCAACCGGGCTGCGCCCAACCCGCAATCAATTCCGCCAGTTCCGGCATAACGCCCCCATTTTCAGCGCACTCAGACTATGCCGCCCGGCCCAAAGACGAAATTCACAATACCACCAGCTTGCCCCGCCCGTCCCGCTCGGATATCCAGCGTTTCAACCTGATTTCCCGACCCAGAGGACGCGACATGGCCGCCTATCAATATGTCTACCACATGCAGGGTGTCTCCAAGACCTATCCCGGTGGCAAGAAATGCTTTGAAAACATCCACCTGAGCTTTCTGCCCGGCGTGAAGATCGGTGTCGTCGGCGTCAACGGTGCGGGTAAATCGACCCTGATGAAGATCATGGCCGGCCTCGACACCGACTTCACCGGCGAGGCATGGGCCGCCGAGGGTGCCAAGGTCGGCTATCTGCCGCAGGAACCGCAACTGGACGAATCCCTGACCGTTCGTGAAAACGTCATGCTGGGCGTGGCCGGGAAAAAGGCCAAGGTCGACCGGTTCAACGAGATCGCGATGGAGATCGCCGAGAACTACTCGGACGAGCTGATGGAGGAAATGACTGCCCTTCAGGACGCGATCGACGCGGAAAACCTGTGGGATCTGGACAGCCAGATCGACGTTTCGATGGAGGCGCTGCGCTGCCCGCCGGACGACGCCGACATCGCCAATCTTTCGGGCGGTGAAAAACGCCGCGTGGCGCTGTGCAAGCTGCTGCTGGAAGCGCCCGACATGCTGCTGTTGGACGAACCGACCAACCACCTTGACGCCGAGACCATCGCCTGGCTGCAACAGCACCTGATCGACTACAAAGGTACCATCCTGATCGTCACCCACGACCGCTACTTCCTGGATGACATCACCGGCTGGATTCTCGAATTGGACCGCGGCCGCGGCATCCCCTACGAGGGCAACTACTCCTCGTGGCTGGAACAAAAGGCCAAGCGGCTGGAGCAGGAAGCCCGCGAGGACAAATCCAAGCAGAAGACGCTACAGCGCGAACTGGAATGGATGCGTCAGGGTCAAAAGGCGCGTCAGGCCAAGTCCAAAGCCCGGATCAACGCCTATAACGAGCTGGCCGAACAGTCCGAGCGCGAAAAACTGACCCGCGCTCAGATCGTCATCCCCAACGGCCCGCGCCTGGGCAGCAAAGTGATCGAGGTCAATGGGCTGGCCAAGCACATGGGCGACAAGCAACTGATCGAAAATCTCTCGTTCAGCCTGCCGCCCGGTGGCATCGTCGGCGTGATCGGCCCCAACGGCGCCGGTAAATCGACCCTGTTCAAAATGCTCACCGGCCAGGAAAAGCCCGACGCCGGCACCATCGAATACGGCGATACGGTGCAGCTGTCCTATGTCGATCAGTCGCGCGACGACCTCAACGACAACGACACCGTGTGGGAGGCGATCACCGGCGGCGCCGAGATCATCCAGCTGGGCGACGCGCAGGTCAATTCCCGCGCCTATTGCTCGTCCTTCAACTTCAAGGGCGGCGACCAGCAGAAAAAGGTCTCTCTGCTGTCAGGGGGTGAGCGCAACCGCGTCCACATGGCCCGCCTGCTGAAAGAGGGCGGCAACGTCCTGCTGCTGGATGAGCCGACCAACGACCTCGACGTCGAAACCCTGCGCGCGCTGGAAGATGCCCTTGTCGATTTCGCCGGCTGCGCCGTGGTGATCTCGCACGACCGTTTCTTCCTCGACCGGATTTGCACGCATATTCTGGCGTTTGAAGGCGACGCGCATGTGGAGTGGTTCGAGGGCAACTTCGAGGATTACGAAGAGGATAAAAAGCGGCGGTTGGGGCCGGATGCGCTGGAACCCAAACGGTTGAAGCATAAGAAGTTTGCGCGGTGAGGCTGGACGGGGATCGTATGGCTGAAAAAGCCGAAATGGAGATGTCTTGTTAATGATTAGGTTAGCGGCGCGCTGTGTCCAGATTTCTGCTTTCCTAGTTTGCGGTACGGGTAGTGCATTTGCTGAGACACCAAAGAAGGTTACTACCTTTGCCGCGCCAGCGGATTTCACTCATTTCTTGCATAAGCACGATAGTGAGCAGGGAAAATTCGATTTCACAGACAAATGGGTGGATCCAGAAAAGTCTGATGTGATTGTGGTTTTCATAGAAAATCGAGAAGATATCGATTTTGTTCCAGCAAAACTCTACTCTTCATTCCAGACTGTTCTGTCAATTGTAGATACGCATTTTTATCAGCTTTCGAGCCGCGTCTTTGGCGACACACTAAATTCTGACGTTTACATTGTGTCCGTTTCAAGATTGCAAACCAAATTGGTGGAGGACGGGTTTTCGACAGAGCAGGCTCAAAAGGGTGCATTTATTTCGTGCTTTGCAGCCGGCTTGGTTGAGGATTTTTATCGCCAAGGAAATCTAAATGCGAACCATCGCAGAATTGGAGACACATGTGTGGAATACCTAGAAAACAAGTAAGCGTAAGTTGAGTGCTCGCTCCCTTCACGCCAACTGGTAGGCCGGGCTTCAGCCCGGCACCCCTCGAAACACCCACACTTTACCAACATCCGCCGATGAATGGCCTCAAAACCCTTCAATCGCTCTGAGGGGAATGGTGGATGCCGGGCTGAAGCCCGGCCTACGGGGGGTGTTCTTTGTATCACGGCTCTCCGAATGCCCCGCCCGTCACACAACCGCTCCATTCCGGATCAACCCGACCCCCGCGGATATCGTGATAGATTGACGATTACGGTCACTCGGTCGAGTGCTTCCCCAGCCCGCTCATGGATGCGGCCGCCAAGCAGCAGCGGCTCAACATAGCATACATTGGACTGATTGCAGGGGCAGCACTTTGCCAGATCGGTTTCCGCGAAACCTTCTGGCCCGGCACCAATAAACCCGGCCTCCGAACCTTCCCATGAGGGCTCACTGCACCAAAGTTCACAGGAAACGATTTCAACCTTTTCTGTCAGGTCCTGTTCCCGCTCTCTGAGTTCCAGCGACAACTCGTGCATTTCTGGGTTTAACATCCCGGCCATTAACCACGACGCGTTCGGCCAGGGTGTGGTATTCACGGCCACAGAAGAAGTTTGATACTCTCTCTTGTCACCCGGTCCCAACACTGCTAAACGCACCCAATCTTGCGGCCTCGGATTCGTTCCGGGGCCTTAGATATTTTGAACCGGGGACCTTCGGGGCCCTATACCCTTGGCACCTACGGGGGCCTCTCACATAGCGGGGAACCCCCTCGCACTTGCTAAACGGAAGACAGAAAGCATGGCACTCAAGTCGTACAAGCCGACGACGCCGGGCCAGCGCGGGCTGGTGCTGATCGACCGTTCGGAGCTTTGGAAAGGACGTCCGGTCAAGTCTCTCACTGAGGGTTTGACCAAATCGGGCGGCCGGAACAACACCGGACGGATCACTTCACGCCGCCGCGGCGGTGGCGCAAAGCGTCTCTACCGGATCGTTGACTTCAAACGGAACAAATTTGATGTCGCGGCAACCGTCGAACGGATCGAATATGACCCGAACCGGACCGCATTCATCGCACTGGTAAAATACGAAGACGGCGAGCAGGCCTATATCCTGGCGCCTCAGCGTCTGGCTGTTGGTGACAAGGTCATCGCGTCGGCGAAAGCTGACATCAAGCCGGGCAACGCAATGCCCTTCTCGGGCATGCCCATCGGTACCATCGTCCACAACATCGAGATGAAGCCCGGCAAGGGTGGTCAGATCGCACGTGCGGCCGGTACTTACGCTCAGTTCGTTGGTCGCGATGGCGGCTACGCTCAGATCCGTCTGAGCTCGGGCGAGCTGCGCATGGTCCGTCAGGAATGCATGGCGACCGTCGGTGCCGTGTCCAACCCCGACAACAGCAACCAGAACCTCGGCAAAGCCGGTCGTATGCGCCACAAGGGCGTGCGCCCGTCGGTTCGTGGTGTTGCAATGAACCCGATCGATCACCCGCACGGTGGTGGTGAAGGTCGTACCTCGGGTGGCCGTACGCCGGTTACGCCTTGGGGTAAGGACACCAAGGGTAAGCGTACCCGCAACAAGAACAAAGCGTCCCAGAAGCTGATCATCCGCTCGCGGCACGCCAAGAAGAAGGGACGTTAATCCATGTCTCGCTCTGTTTGGAAGGGTCCTTTCGTCGATGCTTACGTGCTGAAAAAAGCCGAAGCAGCGCGCGAATCGGGCCGCAACGAAGTCATCAAGATCTGGTCGCGTCGTTCCACCATTCTGCCCCAGTTCGTGGGTTTGACCTTTGGTGTGTACAATGGCCAGAAGCATATCCCGGTAAACGTCACGGAAGACATGATCGGTCAGAAGTTCGGTGAGTACTCGCCGACCCGGACCTATTATGGTCACGCCGCAGACAAAAAAGCGAAGCGGAAGTAAGTCATGGGCAAGGAAAAGAACCCCCGCCGCGTGGCTGAAAACGAAGCAATGGCGAAAACCCGCATGCTTCGCACCAGCCCGCAGAAACTGAACCTGGTTGCGCAAATGATCCGCGGCAAGAAAGTTGAAAAGGCTCTGACCGACCTGACTTTCTCGAACAAGCGTGTCGCGCAGGACGTCAAGAAGTGCCTGCAATCCGCAATCGCGAATGCCGAAAACAACCACAACCTGGACGTCGATGAGCTGATCGTCGCCGAAGCATGGGTTGGTAAAAACCTGGTCATGAAGCGCGGTCGTCCGCGTGCCCGTGGCCGTTTCGGCAAGATCATGAAGCCGTTCTCGGAGATCACCATCAAGGTGCGTCAAGTTGAGGAGCAAGCCTAATGGGACATAAAGTCAATCCGATCGGCATGCGCCTTCAGGTCAACCGCACCTGGGACAGCCGCTGGTACGCTGACACCAAGGATTACGGTGATCTTCTGCTGGAAGACATCAAGATCCGTGAGTTCATTCAGAAAGAGTGCAAGCAGGCCGGTGTTGCACGTGTGATCATCGAACGTCCGCACAAGAAGTGCCGCGTCACGATCCACACCGCACGTCCGGGTGTCATCATCGGCAAGAAAGGTGCAGACATCGAAGTTCTGCGCAAAAAGCTTGCTGGTATGACCGACAGCGAACTGCACCTGAACATCGTCGAAGTGCGCAAGCCCGAGCTTGACGCGCAGCTGGTTGCCGAGTCGATCGCTCAGCAGCTGGAACGTCGTGTTTCGTTCCGTCGCGCAATGAAGCGCTCGGTTCAGAACGCCATGCGTATGGGCGCCCTGGGTATCAGGGTGAACGTCGCTGGCCGTCTGGGCGGTGCTGAAATCGCACGGACCGAGTGGTACCGCGAAGGCCGCGTGCCTCTGCACACCCTGCGTGCCGACATCGATTACGCACATGCCGAAGCGATGACCCCCTACGGGATCATCGGGATCAAGGTCTGGATCTTCAAAGGTGAGATCATGGAGCACGATCCGCAGGCACGTGACCGTAAAGCACAGGAACTCCAGGACGGCCCTGCACCTCGTGGTGCTGGTGGCGGTCGTCGCTAAGGAGGGAAAGATATGCTTCAACCAAAGCGTACTAAATTCCGCAAGATGCACAAAGGCCGGATCAAGGGCGAAGCCAAGGGCGGCTCTGATCTGAACTTTGGCACCTACGGTCTGAAAGCCCTGCAACCCGAGCGCGTCACCGCACGTCAGATCGAAGCTGCACGTCGTGCCATGACCCGTCACATGAAACGTCAGGGTCGTGTCTGGATCCGTATCTTCCCCGACACTCCGGTCACTGCAAAGCCGATCGAAGTTCGTATGGGTAAAGGTAAGGGTTCGGTGGACCGCTGGGTTTGCAAGGTCAAGCCCGGTCGCGTGATGTTCGAGATCGACGGCGTCAATGACGACATCGCCCGTGAGGCCCTGCGCCTGGCCGCGATGAAGCTGCCGATCAAGACCCGCGTCGTAGTTCGCGAAGACTGGTAAGCGATCCGGGAATTTCCCCGTTCGTGACAAAATTGACCCCCGTCGGGAAACCGGCGGGGGTTTTCATTTGGGGGCGCTGCCCCCGCCGCGGCAAGCCGCGACTCCCCCGGGATATTTATGGCCAGATGAAATTCGGACCCCCCTGCTTCATCTGGCAAAAAATATCCCGGAGCGCGAGGCAGAGCCTCGCAAAAGACCCATCGCAATCGTGACGAGGCTGCGTTAAGAGGGCGCTATGGCACAGATTGAATCACTCTTTGTTACCCGTCTCTATCGCGCAGCTTTGTCCGAGTTCGGTCCCGAGATCGATGCGGAAGAGTTGGAAAACTCGTGTCTTGTCATCGCCGAAGATGACGAGGCCGGGCAGCAATGGTGTGAGGAAAACGGCTATCCCGGCTATACCAGCTATGCCTCGCTAACCGATCTGCCTTGGCGGTTCCCTATCTTTGCCGATGTGGTGAAGGTACTGGATCAGCACGTTGCCGCTTTTGCCAGGGATCTGGAGTTCGATCTGGGCGAAGGCGAGTTGAAGCTAGAAGACCTTTGGATCAACATCCTGTCCGAGGGTGGCATGCATTCCAGCCACCTGCACCCGCACAGCGTGATATCGGGCACGACCTATGTGGCGATGCCCGAAGGGGCCAGTGCACTGAAACTGGAAGACCCCCGCTCAGGCCGCATGATGGCCGCGCCAACGCGTCTGAAAGGTGGGCGGCGCGATTTGCAGCCGTTCATCTATATGAAGCCGCAGGTGGGCGACGTCCTGCTGTGGGAAAGCTGGTTGCGCCACGAGGTGCCGATGAACATGGCCGAGGACGAGCGGATCAGTGTCAGCTTCAACTACAAGTGGGAGTGAGCCCCGGTTCATGACACACGGGTCACCCCAGTGAAGCGATTGCGAGACGAACGGACGGTGCCCATTCCGGTCACGATTCACAAGAAGTTACCGATAGACCTTGCAATATGCGTCGACATGGCGTAGCTGAACCTCGCAGACGTTTTTCTATTTCGACCACTGTCTCCCGTTATTCGGCGTTCAGTCTCTCGATCCAGACCGACTACGCCACGCTGTCGCAATTCCGCGGGCAGCAATTTATTAGGAGACTACGGATATGGCCAATGGCACCGTAAAATGGTTCAACACAACTAAAGGTTTTGGCTTCATCGCACCGGAGACCGGTGGCAAAGACGTGTTTGTACACATCTCTGCTGTCGAGCGCTCGGGTCTGACCGGCCTGGCCGACGACCAGAAAGTAACATTCGACATCGAACCCGGCCGTGATGGTCGTGAATCGGCTGTGAACGTCGCTCTGGCGTAAGTCACACAGACTTAGACAGTTGAAGACGCGGTCTCGTGCAAACGAGGCCGCGTTTTGTGTTTGTGGGGAAATCGGGCCGTACTCAACTACGCCGCTACTCCACTCTAAAACAGCGGTTGCAGACACTTGTTGCCAATTGACTAGGTAGCTGAATGGAATACCAGCTTGCGACTTCATCGATAAAGCGTGAAAAAGGGAAGGAGCTATAAGTATTTAGTATTTGAGGACAGGTGGCGTATTGCACGCAAGTTTGGTGTCACCGATTTTGTTGAATCAGGATGAGCAAGCCGTCTACGCGGTCAAAGCATGCGTTCTACCAACGCTTACGGATGCTATTTTGATTTTGATTTTCGCGCCGACACTAATGATGTTTCCATGGCTTGTTGTTCATTTCGCTTTTCGAAGAACCTATTACGTCATCACTACGCAAAGAGCTCTCGTGTTGGATGCGGGTGGTGTAATCGGCGAGGCGCGTTTGAGTGACATCGACAGAATCCGTGGGTCACGTTCTGCTTTGATGTTGATGGGTGCGGACACTAGATTGTGGTTGCCACGCCTTCCAGATGCCTGGCATTTTGAAGGAATCATTACTCGGGTTATGGCTAAAGTGGGTCACAGAAAGTAGTGGGCGAATGCCCACGCTCACACACCCGCCAAACTTCCTCTTGCCACCCACTGCTGAACCCCCTATAGAGCGGCATCTTGCGTTCCCCCGGCTGAGTCGGGGGATTCGTATGTCTATCATTCATCCACCAGGTCAAAGGTGACCCGTGTACGGGGCCTTCTGGTGTTTTGAGCAAAGGAAAAAGGCGATGAACGCCCAAGAACTGCGTGACAAGACCCCGGACCAGCTCCGCGAGGAACTGGCCAACCTGAAGAAAGAAAGCTTTAACCTGCGCTTTCAACAGGCAACCGGTCAGCTGGAAAACACTGCTGGTATCAAAGCGGCCCGCCGCAATGCCGCCCGCGTCAAAACCATTCTGAACGAAAAGGCCGCTGCCGCGGCATCGGAGGAGTAATCCTATGCCCAAGCGTATCCTGTCCGGAGTAGTAACCAGCGACGCCAACGAGCAGACCGTGACTGTTTCGGTTGAACGCCGTTTCAAGCACCCGCTGCTGCACAAAACCGTTCGTAAGTCCAAGAAATACCGGGCTCATGACGAAAAGAACGCCTTCAAGGTCGGCGACACCGTACGCATCATCGAATGCGCGCCGAAATCGAAGACGAAACGTTGGGAAGTTCTGGAGGCGTAAGCCCCCAGGCCTTTCCATTTGTCGAAACCCTGGGGGAATTAACAAGACCAGCCCCCACAGGTCGGGAGAAACCACATGATCCAGATGCAGACCAATCTGGATGTCGCTGACAACTCCGGCGCTCGCCGAGTTCAGTGCATCAAGGTCCTGGGTGGTTCCAAGCGTAAATACGCCTCCGTCGGCGACATCATTGTCGTCTCGGTGAAGGAAGCCATCCCACGCGGCCGCGTAAAGAAAGGGGACGTCCGCAAGGCCGTCGTCGTACGCACCGCCAAGGAAGTCCGTCGTGAAGACGGCACCGCGATCCGCTTCGATCGCAACGCCGCCGTCATCCTGAACAACAACAACGAGCCGATCGGTACCCGTATCTTTGGCCCCGTTGTTCGCGAACTGCGCGGCAAGAACTTCATGAAAATCATCTCGCTGGCTCCGGAGGTGCTGTAATCATGGCTGCTAAACTCCGCAAAGGCGACAAGGTCGTCGTGCTGGCCGGCAAGGACAAGGGCAAAGAGGGCACCATTTCCTCGGTTGACCCCAAAGCCGGCAAAGCTGTTGTCGATGGCATCAACATCGCCATCCGTCACACCCGCCAGTCGCAGAACTCGCAAGGTGGTCGTCTGCCCCAGGCAAACCCGATCGACCTGTCGAACCTGGCACTGCTGGACAAGAACGGCAAAGCGACCCGCGTCGGCTTCCGCATGGAAGGTGACAAGAAGGTCCGCTTCGCCAAGACCACAGGGGACGTGATCGATGCTTGATAACGCAACCTACACCCCGCGTCTGAAAACTCAGTACGTTGAAACCATCCGTGCCGCTCTGAAAGAAGAGTTCGGTTACAAGAACGACATGCAGCTGCCCAAGCTGGACAAGATCGTTCTGAACATCGGTTGTGGTGCCGAGGCTGTCAAAGACTCGAAGAAAGCGAAAGCTGCTGTCGAGGATCTGACTGCGATTGCCGGTCAAAAGGCCGTTGCAACCAAGGCGAAGAAGTCGATCGCGGGCTTCCGCGTCCGTGAAGACATGCCGCTGGGCGCGAAAGTGACCCTGCGCGGTGACCGGATGTACGAATTCCTGGATCGTCTGATCACCATCGCGCTGCCGCGCGTTCGTGACTTCCGCGGTGTAAAGCCTGCTTTCGATGGTCAGGGCAACTTTGCCATGGGCATGAAAGAGCACATCGTGTTCCCGGAAATCGATTTCGACAAGGTCGACGAAGTCTGGGGCATGGATATCGTAATTGCCACCACAGCGAAAACCGACGCTGAAGCAAAGGCACTGTTGAAAGCTTTCAACATGCCGTTCAACGCATAAGCGCCGGGAGGATTGAGACATGGCTAAAAAAGCAATGATCGAACGCGAAAAGAAGCGCGAACGCCTGGTGGCCAAATATGCCGCGAAGCGTGCCGAGCTGAAAGAAATCGCGAATGACGAGAGCAAGCCGATGGAAGAGCGCTTCAAGGCGCGTCTGAAACTGGCGAAACTGCCGCGCAACAGCTCGGCTACCCGTCTGCACAACCGTTGTCAGCTGACCGGTCGTCCCCACGCTTACTACCGTAAGCTGAAGGTCAGCCGTATCGCGCTGCGCGAGCTGGGTTCTGCTGGTCAGATCCCCGGCATGGTGAAATCGAGCTGGTAAGGGAGACATAGATATGAATGATCCTATCGGCGATATGCTCACCCGTATCCGCAACGCGCAAATGCGCGGCAAGTCCACCGTTTCCACCCCGGCTTCCAAGCTGCGCGGCTGGGTTCTGGACGTGCTGGCGGACGAAGGCTACATCCGTGGCTATGAAAAGACGACCGGTGAAAACGGTCATCCGGCCATCGAAATCAGCCTGAAATACTACGAAGGCACCCCTGTTATTCGTGAACTGAAGCGGGTCTCGAAGCCCGGCCGTCGCGTATACATGGGCGTCAATGACATCCCACAGGTCCGTCAGGGTCTGGGTGTGTCGATTGTCAGCACTCCGAAAGGTGTGATGTCGGACGCAAACGCTCGCTCCAACAATGTTGGCGGCGAAGTGCTCTGCACCGTCTTCTAGAGGGAGGTCTGCAATGTCTCGTATTGGTAAAAAGCCGGTCGAGCTGCCCAGCGGCGTTTCCGCCACTGTGTCGGGTCAGACCATCGAAGTGAAAGGTCCGAAAGGCACCCGCAGCTTTACCGCCACCGACGACGTAACGCTGTCGGTTGAAGACAACGTGGTTAAGATCGACCCCCGCGGCATGTCCAAACGTGCTCGCCAGCAGTGGGGCATGAGCCGCACCATGGTTGCCAACCTGGTAACCGGTGTGACGACCGGCTTCAAAAAAGAGCTGGAGATCCAGGGTGTTGGTTACCGGGCTCAGATGCAGGGCAACACCCTGAAGCTGAACCTGGGCTACAGCCACGATGTTGATTTCACTGCTCCGGAAGGTGTCACCATCACCGCGCCGAAGCAGACCGAGATCGTTGTGGAAGGTATCGACCAGCAGCTGGTGGGCGAAACCGCGGCCAAAATCCGCGAGTGGCGCCGCCCCGAGCCTTACAAAGGCAAAGGCATCCGCTACAAGGGCGAGTTCATCTTCCGCAAGGAAGGCAAGAAGAAGTAAGGACGAACACAATGGCAAACAGCAAAAGAACCCTGTTTCTGAAGCGCCGCCTGCGCGTTCGGAACAAACTTCGCAAGGTCAACGCGGGTCGTCCGCGTCTGTCCGTGCACCGGTCGAACAAGAACATTTCTGTTCAGCTGATCGACGACGTGCGTGGCGTGACCCTGGCCTCGGCCTCGACCCTGGAAAAGGATCTGGGCGTTGTTGGCAAAAACAACATCGATGCGGCGACCAAAGTCGGCGCGGCCATCGCAGAGCGTGCCAAGAAGGCAGGCGTCGAAGAGGCCTATTTCGATCGTGGTGGCTTCCTGTTCCACGGCAAGGTGAAGGCACTGGCCGACGCTGCGCGTGAAGGTGGTCTGAAGATCTAAGACCAAGCGCATCCCGAAAAGTGGGAACCGGTTTTCGGGTCAAGATGCGCAATGCCAAAGATTGCGGGCGGGTTTCGATCCGCCCCGATGATCCGGGGGCCTCGGCAACAGTCGGGGCTCACTTGGATTGAAGAAACGGTGCCGAGAGCGCCATATGAGAAAAGGGATGCCAAATGGCAGAACGTGATAACCGCCGGGGCCGTGGTCGTGACCGCGACGAAACTCCGGAATTCGCAGATCGCCTGGTTGCGATCAACCGTGTGTCGAAAACCGTAAAAGGTGGTAAGCGCTTTGGCTTCGCCGCTCTGGTGGTTGTCGGCGATCAGAAAGGCCGCGTGGGCTTTGGCAAGGGTAAAGCGAAAGAAGTACCTGAAGCCATCCGCAAGGCGACCGAACAAGCCAAGCGTCAGATGATCCGCGTGCAACTGCGCGAAGGTCGGACCCTGCACCACGATATCGAAGGCCGTCACGGCGCCGGTAAAGTGGTTATGCGCACCGCACCTGAAGGTACCGGTATCATCGCCGGTGGTCCGATGCGTGCCGTGTTCGAAATGCTGGGCGTCAAGGACGTGGTATCCAAGTCGCTGGGCTCGCAGAACCCGTACAACATGATCCGCGCCACCATCAACGGCCTGCAAAAAGAGCAGAGCCCGCGTTCGGTTGCCGCACGTCGTGGTAAAAAAGTTGCCGACATCCTGCCCAAGCGGGACGAAGCACCGGCTGCTGAAGCCGAAGCGTAAGGAGAGCGACCCATGGCAAAAACCATCGTCGTCAAGCAGATCGGTTCCCCGATCCGCCGCCCCGCCGAACAGCGCGCAACCCTGATCGGCCTGGGCCTGAACAAGATGCACAAAACCCGCGAACTGGAAGATACCCCTTCGGTCCGCGGTATGATCAACAAGATCCCGCATCTGGTAGAGATCGTCGAAGAGCGCGGCTAAGCGCAATACCTTCGAAGAACATGAAACGCCTCCGATCAATGCGGGGGCGTTTTTTCTTGTGGTTAACTGCATCTGACCTATCGTTTTGATCAGGGTCAGGCTGCTTTGGGTTCACTCAAACCGAACGCATGTTTTTGATTATCAATCTCATGGCATTCATGAATTGCGCGCGCTCAGCTTCGTTCAAAACCTGTAGGGCATCAGCATTCACGCTCATAGCGGCCTCGTAGGCGCTGTCACGAAGCGCGGCTGCCTTCCGGGTCAGCCAGATCAATTGAGCTCTGGCATCAGAGGGATTCTTTGTTCTTTTGATCAATCCGTCGCGCTCCATACGATTGAGCGTGTTGGCTAGGGTCGCCTGTTCGACATCGATTTTTCCAAGAAGATCTTTTTGCGTCACTCCGTCTTTGACCCAAAGCTCCAGCAAGATCGGGAATTGCCCGACAACGATACCTAACGGCGCAATGCGCTGCTGCAATTTTTTCGCAAACAATCGCGCCATGTGATTGACCAGGTATCCGGCCGAGTTCTCTTTTTCAAAGTCCATGTCTCAGATTTACACTTGAATAGCACGCTATGCAATTTTATATAGCTTGCTATGTTATAGAATCAAAGGGAAGCGAAATGGCTCGTATCGAAGAGTTGGACAAGACCGTCTCACTGGCGGACCAAATGCAGAACGAAGAAGGGCCGGTGGTTCTGATCAACCTGTTCACGGTGGACGCGGAAGACGAAAAAGCACTGCTTGAGGCATGGTCACATGATGCAGATTTCATGAAAGCCCAGCCAGGATACATCTCCACCCAGCTCCATCAGGGCATCGCGGGCAGTTCAACCTTTGTGAACTACGCGATCTGGCAGGACGTCAAAAGCTTTCGCGACGCGTTCACCCATCCTGAGTTCCAACGTCGGATTGCCGACTACCCGGAAAGCGCAGTGGCCCGGCCACATCTTCTTAGAAAACTCGCAGTCGAAAACCACTGCGTCGCCTGAAACTAAAACCGGAGCAGCCCCATGGTAAGAGCCATACACCCCATCGCCGGACTCATCGGATTTCTTACAATCCTCGTGTTCTGGACATCCACCTTGTACAGCGAGTTGTTTGCGACCCATGCGACCGTCACCGCAGTAAAATCCATGATCGTCAGTGGTCTCTTTGTTCTGGTGCCGGCGATGGTGATTGTCGGCGCGTCCGGCATGTCTCTTGGACGTCGCCGCAAAGATGCCCCGGCGCTTGCAAAGAAGAAGCGGATGCCAATCATAGCGATGAACGGGCTTCTTATCCTCGTTCCCGCCGCCATCTACCTCAGCGTAAAAGCAAACGCGGGATCCTTTGACGCCAGTTTCTATGCTGTGCAGGTCATCGAACTGATTGCAGGCGCAACCAATCTGATACTGATGGGGCTGAGCATTCGTGACGGCCGGGCAATGACGGCACGCAAAAGAAATGCGCGCAAGACGTGAAAGCAGCATTTGACTGCAATGGGTCAGCGAAATGTACAGCCATTCAATAGATGCATATCGGCTAGACCAAAAGTTCCGTTGTTAGCGGTACCAAACACACCTATCTCAGCCTTGTCCAAACAAGGAACACACAAGGAAACGTCAGGGAATTCGCCCTGATTTGAGAAAGGAACACAGAAATGACAACCGCTACACTGACACATACCGGCTTCAACTTCGGCCCCCGGATCAAGGACATGATCGAACGGATCAAAACGGCGCGCGCCCGTGCCGCTGAGTATCAGCGCACCTATTCCGAGTTGCAGCGCCTGAGCAACCGTGAGTTGGACGATATCGGCATCCGCCGCTGCGACATCGCAGATATCGCGCATAAGCACGTTTACTGCTCATAATCGCGGACGATCCGCAGCAAGATACAAAGGCGCCAAACGGCGCCTTTTCTGTTTCCGAGAGAAGCCCGCAGAACGCCCATAGATCGCCAGAGCGCCCCTCGCTGCAGAAGAGCGTAACCCCTACTGTATGACGCTAATATCGGGCCTATGCCCCCTGCTGGATGTCAAGGGGGACCTATGGCGCCATCTCAAAGCTCGTGACACGACCGTACATGGTAAACCGCCGGGCCGTGATCAGCCGCTCATGTTGGGTCAAAAACCGGTGCTCAAATCGATTTCATTGCTCTTTTCCAGAACTGCACCTGACGTCCAGCCGTCTTTGCGGCGATCAAAAAAATCGCGCTTATACGACTTGAGTGCCATGCTTTCTGTCTTCCGTTTAGCAAGTGCAGGGAGTTTCCCCGCTATGTGTGAGGCCCCCGTAGGTGCCAAGGGTATAGGGCCCCGAAGGTCCCCGGTTCAAAATATCTAAGGCCCCGGAACGAATCCGAGGCCGTAAGACTGGGTGCGTGAAACAGGGTTGGGGGTGGGTGTCTATAGATATTTTTGGCGTTAGGTGCAGCTCGAAAAACATACCCCAGAAGTACATCTTTTTAACATCATTTTTGACTATACTAAAGCGCTAACCTTGCTTGCCCTTTTCTGCTCGGGGTGGAATGCTTCCATTGCAACACGGCAAAGACCGTATTGCTAGGTGAAAGTGACAATACACCCGATGCTATGGCGAGCCTTTGAAAACACAGAACGGAAAGAACACCGCTCCTAGATTCGAGCGTCACAACAAAAAACCCCCGCTTTCGCGGGGGCCTTTATCTCTCTCCAAAGACCGTTCCGATCAGAGACCGGTGGACACGTCGATGGTGTTACCCTCTTCCAGGGTCACATAGGCCTTCTTGACGTCTTTCCGCTTGCCCAACTGGCCGCGGAACCGCTTGACCTTGCCTTTGGTCACGGTGGTGTTCACCGCTTTGACCTTCACACCAAACAGTGCCTCAACGGCCTCTTTGATCTGTGGCTTGTTGCTGTCGATCGCCACTTCGAAGACAACCGCGCCGTTTTCGGACGCCATGGTCGACTTTTCGGTGATGATCGGCTTGCGGATCACGTCGTAGTGTTCTGCCTTCGCGCTCATTTCAGTCGAGCCTCCAGTGCTTCGACAGCCGCTTTGGTGAGCACCAGAGTGTCACGCTTGAGGATGTCATAAACGTTTGCACCCATCGACGGCAGGATATCCAGACCTTCGATGTTGCGCGACGCCTTCAGGAAACCTTCGTTCACGGTCGCGCCGTCGATGACCAGAGCACGTTTCCAGCCCAGGTTTGCAACCTGTTTGGCCAGAGCGGCGGTCTTGCCTTCGGCTTCGGCGTTCTCGATCACGACCAGTTCACCTGCCTTGGCTTTGGCCGACAGAGCGTGGCGCAGGCCAAGCTTGCGGAACTTTTTCGGCAGGTCGTGGCCGTGCGAACGAGGGGTCGGGCCCTTGTAGATACCACCCTTGCGGAAGATCGGCGCGTTGCGGTCACCATGGCGTGCGCCACCGGTGCCCTTCTGGCGATAGATCTTCTTGGTCGAGTAGCTGGTTTCCGAGCGGGTCTTGACCTTGTGGGTGCCGGCCTGCGCGTTGTTGCGCTGCCAACGGACCACACGGTGCAGGATGTCCGCACGAGGCTCGAGACCGAACAGATCGGCGTTCAGCTCGATGTCGCCGGCTTTGCCGCCGTCCAGTTTGATTACATCAAGTTTCATGCTTCACCACCTTCCGCGGGAGCTTCTTCCGCAGGTGCATCAGATGCAGCCGATTTCACAGCAGCCGGGAAAGGCAGGCCTTCCGGTGCTTTCTTCTTCACGGCGTCCTTGACGGTGACCCAGCCCGATTTTGGTCCGGGAACGGCGCCTTTGATGAAGACCAGACCACGCTCGGCGTCGGTTTTGACGACTTCCAGGTTCTGGGTGGTGACACGGGCAGCACCCATGTGACCGGCCATCTTCTTGCCTTTGAAAACCTTGCCCGGGTCCTGACACTGACCGGTCGAACCGTGCGAACGGTGCGAGATCGAGACACCGTGCGAGGCGCGCAGGCCACCGAAGTTGTGGCGCTTCATCGCACCGGCAAAGCCTTTACCGATCGATGTGCCCGATACGTCAACCTTCTGACCTTCCAGGAAGTGTTCTGCCGAAATCTCGGCACCCACTTCGATCAGGCCATCTTCGGAGACGCGGAACTCGGCCAGCTTGCGCTTGGGCTCGACCTTGGCAGCGGCATAGTGGCCGCGCATGGCCTTCGAGGTGCGTTTTGCCTTGGCGGCACCGGCACCCAGCTGAACGGCGGTGTAGCCGTCTTTGTCAGCGGTGCGCTGTGCAACGACCTGCAGGTTGTCCAAGTGAAGAACGGTCACAGGGATCTGCTTGCCGTCTTCCATGAACAGGCGGGTCATGCCAACTTTTTTTGCGATAATACCAGAGCGCATTCTCATACCCTCCGATTACGACTGCAACTTGATCTCGACGTCCACACCAGCAGCGAGGTCGAGCTTCATCAGCGCGTCAACGGTCTGGGGGGTCGGATCAACGATGTCGAGCAGACGCTTGTGCGTGCGGATCTCGAACTGGTCGCGGGATTTCTTGTCAACGTGAGGGCCACGGAGAACCGTGAACTTCTCAATCTTGTTCGGCAGCGGGATCGGGCCGCGCACGTTCGCGCCGGTCCGCTTGGCAGTGTTGACGATCTCTTGCGTGCTGGCATCCAGAACGCGATAGTCAAATGCCTTCAGCCGAATACGGATGTTTTGGCTTTGCATATTAACAGCCTTTTATTCAGGCGTTGGAGTTGAGAGGAGGACAGACGCGCATCGCCAACCCTCATCGAACCCAAAAGGCGGGAATCACCCCGCCTTGATGTTCTTATGGAGAACTCGCGCGTAGTAGTGGGGTTGAGGGGGTTTGGCAAGGGGTAAATGGATTTGATACTGACGGCGACAAAGGCGAGTATTGCGACGAGAAGCTGATTGACACTTCGAGTTTAAGCCAGAGTTTGAGAACTTCTTTTATGAATGACGAAACACCTGATGAAGTTGACCCGATCGCTGAAGGCTTTGGGGAACCACCAGACTATGTAACGGAACCGTGCTTGACGTACATGGCTCGAATTATGGAGCTGCGAGAATTTGTCTCTTTTTACTTTAGTTTCGTAAAAACTTCACACAAGATTGGCGAAGCAATGCCGGTTTCGGTCAGGGAACGAGCTGGTACGGAGGAGCTAAAGCTCTTCGAATACAACTATTCCAAGCATCGCCAGTTGGTGAACCAAATCATGCTCTCTAGAGCAACCGAGTCCTTTGACCTGTATCTTACAACAGTTCTTCGTGACATATTCTTGTCACGCCCAGAAATGCTGAAATCAGAGGGAACAATTGATATCGCCGCAATCATCGAATCTGGGAGCTACGAAGATGTCATCTGGCAGATTGTAGAGCGGAAAGTTCACGAACTCTCCTACAAATCACTCCGCGAGCTAAGAAAGTTCATAAAAACTCGAACCGGCATCGATATATTTCCGAGCGAAGAGGCCTTTGAAACAGTAGTCGTAGCATCCGAAGTGCGGAATTTGATTGCTCACAACGATTGTGTGGTAAACGATCTATTCCTTGCCAGAACTAAAGAAATTGAGCTTCCTCTAAACGTTTCTGAAACCAGCAGAATTCAGATAACCGACACTTGGCTAAGGCGAGCTAGTTACACAATGGACGGGCTGGTATTTCGCTTCGACCAACTCGCATCAGAGAAATTCGAGCTGCGAACCCTATTCAGAATGGGAGCTGTAATTCTTCGCAGCTAACGTCCTAGGGTCAGGATTCATAACCAGTAGATGACGAGCGCGGCCAGAGCGATGGCAGAGAGGAAGACCTTTGGGCAACGGTCGTAGCGGGTTGCCACGCGCCGCCAATCCTTCAGCCTGCCGAACATGATCTCGATCCGGTTTCGGCGTTTGTATCGACGCTTATCGTATCTGACGGCTTTCTTGCGCTGCTTTCGTCCAGGGATGCAGGCGCGTATCCCTTTGTCTTGCAACGCTTCCCGGAACCAATCGGCATCGTAACCGCGATCCCCGAGCAGCCAGTCGACCTTTGGCAGGCTGCTGAGCAACGCCCGCGCACCGATGTAGTCGCTGACCTGACCGGCGGTGACGAACAGGTTGAGTGGGCGGCCTTGGCTATCGCAGATGGCGTGCAGTTTGGTGTTCATGCCGCCTTTGGTTCGACCGATCAGGCGCCCACGCCCCCCTTTTTCGCGGCCAGACTGGTCGCTGTTCGATGGGCCTTGAGGTAGGTCGCGTCGATCATCACGGTCTTCTGTTCGCCGTGTTCGGCGGCCAGACCCGCCATCATCCGCGCAAAGATGCCTTTCTCGCTCCAGCGCTTCCAGCGGCTGTAGAGCGTCTTGTGCGGACCATAGGCGGCAGGAGCGTCACGCCAGCGCAAACCATTGCGATTGATGAAGATAATCCCACTCAGGACGCGCTTGTCATCGACACGTGGCTTGCCGTGCGACTTCGGGAAAAAAGGGGTAAGCTTGGCCATCTGCTCATCGCTCAGCCAGTAAAGGTCGCTCATATCACCGCTCCGTTTTTGGGGCCGTGAATCACGTCATGCGCGGGAAATCAATGCGTCCTGACCCTAATGATCGTCAATGGTGGCTATCATCCTTCACGCCGCACTCCTTTCGTGGGTCAGCGGGATTTGGACAGGCCAAACGCCCCTGGCCGTCAGGGTGAGGGCGCGGCCCTCCCCCTCGGGCAACCCTATTAGACAGGGCCGTGTCCTCGGCTGTGCCTGCGGGCCGCACCACCTCTGTCGAATAGCATTGCCTCGCCCCCTCCCGCGTTCGCCACGTGGCAGATTAGCAGGAACAGGCAGCTTCGCTGTCTGACCTACAAATCAGCTCTGATTTTCCGAAAGGGAAGTCAGATCAAACCAAACTGTCTGCGGGAGTATGAAATGGGGGCGGCGTGTTAGTTGATGACGCAAAGGTCAAATTCAACTGATGTCCAACGTTGGGGGCGCCTTCTGATGTCGAACGTTCACTGCATTTCTGGTCCAACTGTGACGGTTGGGTCAGGTTCGTGTGACGTTCAACAGGAAACCAGTGGCGGACCGAGGAGGATTCGAACCCCCGACCCCTTGATTCGTAGTCAAGTACTCTATCCAGCTGAGCTATCGGTCCGCGTTGGTGAGGCGCTGTTTAGACCTGCCGCCCGAGACGTGCAAGCCGATTCTTCAAAAAAAAATCAAAAAGTCATGTCCCCACGCGGAAGGCTGATTTCAAAGACAGTTCCCTCGGGGCCCGTCTCTTTCAAGATCAGATCCCCGCCATGGCCGCGCACCAGCTCCTGCGAGATTGCCAGCCCCAGACCAGAGCCGCCCTTTCGGACACCCCCCTGGAATGGCGTGAACAGGTTTTCGCGTGCTTTGGGGGGAAGGCCCGGCCCCGTGTCGCGGATTTCGATGCACCACGTGTCGTCGTATTCACACCCGGCAATGGTAACCCGGCCAGGTTTTCCGGAAGCAACCAGAGCCTGTCTTGCGTTGCGCACGAGGTTCATGATGACGCGGTACAATTGTTCGGGATCGGCGCGGGCCACAAGCGCGTCCGGCACTTCGTTCACGATCTCGACGCAAGCATCGGCGACGGCGAGTTGTTCGCTGGCCGCGACATCCGCTGCGATTGCGCGTATCGGAACCATTGTCAGAGTGGGCGCGGGCTCTTCCGCGCGGCCAAACGCCAATGTGCTTTCACAAAGGGACACAGCCCGTGTGATGGAATTCACCAGTTTTGGTGCCATCCGCCGCACCAGCGGATCGTCGCTGGCCTCGATCCGGTCGGTAAACAGCTGCGCCGATGTCAGGATATTGCGCAGGTCATGGCTGACTTTGGCAACAGCCCCCCCAAGCTGCGCCAGCCTTTCGCGCTGTTTGAGCGCCTGGGTCAGGTCCGTTTGCAGCATCTTCAGCGCCTCCTCGGCCTCGCGCAGCTCCGTCACCTTCGAATTCGGTGTGATTACGCCACGCGCGTCCTCTGGCGCACTGGCATAGCGCTGCATGTAGCCGACAACACTTTTGATGGGGCGCACAAGTACGACGCGCACGGCGAGAAACAGAAAAAACGCCGTGATGATGGAAATGACGAAGGACAGACCGAGAATACGCAACCCATAATCAACCATCGCCGTTCGCAAGGGCATGCTGTCCGTGGTGACTTCGATCAGAAGGCCTGCCCCCTTGACCGGTTCTCCGATGACCCGGATGACTTCGTTTTCGGGCTTGAAAAAACGGCTGATCGCATCCCGGATCAGAACCCAGGGGCTTGCATCCCGCAAATCGAACGTGTCGGCGACTGGGCCCGGAATAGGCGACGACAACATCAGTTGCCGAACCTCATCCCGTCGCAATACGACGTTATAGACGCCTGCGTTTGCCAGCAGTTCCGCCTCAAGATCTTCCGCCAGCATATCGTCCGCCAGCAAAGCCAGCGAGGCGATCTGCGCACGTTCGAGCCTGTTCAGCAGAAAATCCTCGCGGAACCGGGCGATCGACGGGACAAAGATCAGGACTTCGGCCAACATGACGAAGACCGTCGTCAGGATCAGAAATCGGCCCGACAGCGAGTTCAATTTGCGCCCCTCCTCAGGTCAGGGAATCCAGCGCTGGACGAACCTGACCACTCGTTTAACTGTCTGATTCTCAAACAGCCTTGGCGAGAAATAGGCACCCGCCACACGTTTGTTAAGCTCTCCGATCGTCGGATAGGGTGAAACCATGGCGGCGATCTGCCCCATCTTCAGGTTATTGGCCAAAGCCAACGACCACAAGTTGATCAACTCGCCTGCCTGATGCCCGACGATTGTGGCGCCGACGGGTCGGCCTTTCACGACCATGACCTTGACGAAACCTTCGGTTTTGCGCTCGGCAATCGCCCGGTCATTGTGGTGATAGTCAAAGCGGGCGATTTCGAGCTTTTCTCCATGCGCTTTGCGCGCCTGAACTTCGGTCAGTCCGACCTGGGCCAGCTCCGGGTCCGTATAGGTGGCCCAAGGGATATGTGCCGTTTTCGCCCTGGACGGCAGACCGAACAGGGCCGAACGAATGATGACGCCCGCATGATAACCGGCAACATGGGTGAATTGCAGGCCACCTGCCACATCTCCGATCGCATAGACGCGGCGATTGGTCGTGCGCAGCGCGTCATCCGTCCTGAGGCCGGTTCTCGTGCGCTCAATTCCGGCCACGTCCAAGTTCAGACGCTCAATATTGGCTTTGCGTCCGGCAGCGATCAAAAGGTGGGAGCCACGATGAATATCACCGTTTTCGGCAACGACTTTCACAGCACCTTCTGTTCCGCGAACCTGCGCGACCAAGGCGTTTTCCTGGATATCCACACCTTCACTGCGCAGGGTATCCAGCACCACGGACGCCGCCTCGGGGTCGTCTTTGCCCAAGGCTTTGAGCCCTTCGACAACCGTCACCTTGCTGCCGAGGCGTATATGGGCCTGCGCCATCTCCATCCCGATCGGACCGCCCCCGATGATCAGCAGGTGATCTGGCCGCTCTTTCAAGTCAAAGATGGTTTCGTTCGTATAATAGGGCACCGTGTCCAACCCCGGAATCGGCGGCACCAGCGGCGACGAACCGGTCGCAATGACGATGCGACGCGCAGAGATGACATGATCCCCGGCCTGCACCTTTTCTGGGGATATGAACGCGCCGTATTCGCGAATGACCTTCACGCCAAAGCCTTCGAACCGCTCCTGGCTGTCCATCGGTTCGATCTGAGCGATCACATCATGAACATGATCCTTTACGGCGGCATAGTCGACCTGCGGGCTGGTATTCGCGACGCCAAAAAGTGCAGAATGCGCCTGACCATAGGCCACCTTGCCGCTGGCAATCAGGGCCTTCGACGGGACGCAGCCGAAGTTCAGACAGTCTCCGCCCATCTTGTGCCCTTCCAGCAGGACTACATCCGCACCCATCTGGCTGGCACCTGCGGCGACAGACAATCCTCCGGACCCGGCACCAATGACCAGGAGATCGGTTTTCAGCTCTTTCATGGCTCAGGTGCCCCTTTTCGCGCGCAGCGCTTTGAAAACGATGGGCAAGGCGGCCAATACACACAACCCGATAATCGGCCCGATCACGAACGGTTCCCACAGCAATGAAACATCAGGCGTTTCCCCGCGGTCGAACACACCACCCAAACCGACTCCGATCCACGTGTACACGATACCTCCGGGGATGATGCCCAGCGCGGTCGTCAAAAGGAAACTGCGGAACTTTACACCGACCAAAGCCGGCACGAGATTGGCAACAAAGAACGGCACGACCGGCACCAGACGCAGCAGAAACAACACCGAGATTTCGTTTTCCCGCAGACCGTCTTTCAGCCTCTTGACCGTCCCTTCTGAAGATTCCAGCCGCGACGTCAGGGCTTCGCCCAAGCCCCAGCGCGCCGCCAGAAAGATCGCCGACGCGCCGATGGTGGCAGACACGACATTGAAAACGGTTCCCGCAAAAAGACCGAAAAGAAAGCCGCCCGTCATCGAAGCCACCGCAGCACCCGGCAGGGAAAAGGCCACTATGGCGATGTAAATGGCCACAAAAGCGGCAGCCATGATCCAATAGTGACCGTCCCGCCACGCCAGAAGCGCCTCGCGATTGTCCCGCAAGGTCTCGAAAGTCAGGTAATCCCCAAGTGTGAAAAAGCCGACAACGGCAACGCTCAGGATTACAAGTAGCGGAATGTGGCGCGCGAAACCGTTGCGCGGCGCATGGCTTGTGTCGGACATCAGGTTTTCCGGTTCATTCTGCTTCATCTTGTGCCCAAGATGCGCTGCTTGGCGGGCCAGCAACAGGGGGATCACGGGGCCTTGATCTTTGTGGCACCGAATGTGAGGGATTTCGGTGATAAACGGGCATTTTGAAACCTTTTGCCGTTGCCGGTTACAGAATTGTTGCAAAAGCCGCGAAAACTTGGCTGTTGGGGTTTGACTTACTCACCGCTTGGCAGTAGAGGACGGGCTTCGAACACCACGGGCAGGCGAATCCGCGCCGCACCCGACCGCATAGATTGGAGACGGAGCGATGAAACGCACCTATCAGCCTTCGAACCTGGTTCGCAAACGCCGCCACGGTTTCCGCGCGCGCATGGCCACAAAGGCCGGCCGCAAGATCCTGAATGCACGTCGCGCACGCGGCCGCAAATCGCTGAGCGCGTAAACCGCTCACCGATCAGGTTATGAACATGACGCCGCCGGAGGCCCCTGAGGTTGGTAGGAACCACCCCGGGAATACGCCCCCGGCGGCGTCCGTTTGTGCGCCTGCCCCCCTGACCGTTCTCAGGAAACGGTCCGACTTTCTGAAAGCCGCGCGTGCCCGCCGACAAGGCACGTCCTCGATGATGGTACAGGCCCGCAAGCGTGCCCCCGGCGAGGGCAACGGGATTCGCGTGGGATTCACCTGCTCGAAGAAAGTGGGCAATGCCGTGGCCCGCAACCGCGCAAAGCGCCGTCTGCGCGAAGCCGCACGGGCCGTGTTGCCCGAAGCCGGCCGCGACGGGTGGGATTACGTGTTGATCGGCCGTGCCGAAGTCACCGCCAACCGCCCCTATGACGCACTGTTGGACGACCTGCGCTATGCGCTCCGCAAGGTGCATGCGGCCGAAAAATGACCTTCCTGTCCCATATCGTCGCCCTGCCTGTTCGGGCGTATCGGCTGATCTTCAGCCCATGGGTCGGTTTCAACTGTCGCTACCAACCCACGTGTTCCGCCTATGCGCTTGAGGCGCTGGAGAAACACGGGGCAGTCAAAGGCTCCTACCTGGCTGCTCATCGGATCTGCCGTTGCCACCCTTGGGGCGGCGACGGATATGATCCGGTGCCCGATGACAAGCATAACGACCCTTCGTCCTGACCCCCCGTCAGACTTGACCGGTATACGCAGCGCCTGAACAGTTGGACCAGTCCAACCCGAGGTCCCGATGAAATCCCCAGCGCGTGACACCCTGCCGACCCACGATGTCCTGAACCAACCGCCCGTGCGCGGCGACACCGATCTCTGGCTGTCCGATCCGGTCCTGCAAGACGCAGCAAGAACAGCGGGCGCGCGCGCTTTGGAACTGGCGGCATATGGCAAGAGGCTCGGAACCGAAGAAACCCGGGAGCTGGGACGGGACGCCAACCGGCATCCGCCAGAGTTGCGTCTGTTCGACCCGGGTGGCAGACGTCTGGACGAGGTGCGCTTTCATCCGGCCTATCATCAGATGATGCAGATCAGCCAATCGGCCGGCTATGCCGCACTGGCCTGGGATGGACAGCCCGGCGGACATGCAACCCATGCGGCGATGGTTTACTTGGCCGGGCAGGTCGAGCCCGGGCATTGCTGTCCGATGACCATGACCTATGCAGCAATCCCTGCCCTGGCCGCCAATGAACACATTGCCTCACTCTGGCAGCCAAAACTCATGGCCCGGCACTATGATCCTTCGGAGGAACCGATCGGTCAAAAGACCAGCGCGACGCTGGGGATGGCCATGACCGAGAAACAGGGCGGCTCGGACATACGTGCCAATACAACCGTTGCCGCACGCGACGGGGATCACTGGCGCCTGCTTGGGCACAAGTGGTTCTGCTCTGCGCCAATGTCGGATGGGTTCCTGACGCTGGCGCAGGCGCCCGGTGGGTTGACCTGCTTTCTGGTGCCCCGCTGGCTGGAGGGCGAGCGCAATGCGATCCACCTGATGCGCCTGAAAGACAAGCTGGGCAACAAATCCAACGCATCCTCGGAAATCGAGTATCATGACGCGCTGGCCTATCAGTTGGGTGAAGAAGGCGCGGGCGTGCGCACCATACTGGAAATGGTGCACCACACGCGGCTTGATACAGCCATGGCGCCGGCCGGGCTGATGCGTGCCGCACTCAGCGAAGCGCATCATTGGGTGGAACACCGCAGCGCATTTCAGCGCCGATTGATTGATCAACCGCTGATGCGAGCGGTCCTGTCCGACCTTGTTCTGGACTGGGAAGGCGCAGTGACCCTGGGAATGCGTGTCGCGCAGTCATTTGACGGACAAACACCCGAAGACAATGCCTTCGCCCGGATCAGCGTCGCATTGGCCAAGTTCCTGAACAACAAGCACTGCCCGGTCGTCGTCGTCGAAGCGATGGAAATACTGGGCGGCATGGGGTATGTCGAAGACACGCCCCTGCCCCTGATCTATCGTGAAGCGCCCCTGAACAGCATCTGGGAGGGGTCAGGCAATGTGATCTGCCTCGATATCCTGCGCACTCTGGCCCGTGAGCCGCTGGCCGCCGAGGTTCTGGGGGCCGAGTTGGATACGGTGAGAGGCACGGACAGAAGGTATGACACAGCTCTGACCGCGCATCGCAGCCGCTGGCCCGGTCTGCCGCCCGAGGCCGAAGCGCGCTGGTACGCCGAACGCACGGCACTGCTGCTGACGGCCTCGCAACTGCTGCGTCACGCGCCGGGCGCTGTGGCTGACGGCTTTGTTGCCACACGTCTTTCCGGCGATGGCGGCCGCATTCCCGGTTCGGTGGCCGGGTTGGATACCGACGCCCTGCTGGCGCGGCTTGGCTGACCCGCCACTTGCCCGGTTGCGCCATCTGCTGTAGGGGCTGCGCATGTTTGATGATGCAGATGATATCCACCCGCTCTTTGCCGGCGCGCCCTCGACCACCGAGTTCAAGAAACTGCGCAAACGCATCGTGCGCCAGACCCGCGAAGCGATCGAGCAATACGGGATGGTGGACCCGTCCGCCCACGACAAGGACGGCAAACCGCCACGCTGGCTTGTCTGCCTTTCGGGCGGCAAGGACAGTTATACGCTGCTGGCCGTCCTCTACGAACTCAAATGGCGCGGATTGCTGCCTGTCGATCTTCTGGCTTGCAATCTGGATCAGGGGCAACCCGGATTTCCGGCCACGGTCCTGCCAGAGTTTCTGGACCGCATGGGTGTGCCACACAGGATCGAGTATCAGGACACTTATTCTGTAGTGATGGACAAGGTTCCGCAGGGCCGAACCTATTGCGCCCTGTGTTCGCGGCTGCGCCGCGGCAACCTGTATCGCATTGCCAGGGAAGAAGGCTGTTCCGCCGTCGTGCTGGGTCATCACCGCGACGATATTCTCGAGACGTTTTTCATGAACCTCTTCCACGGAGGCCGTCTGGCCACTATGCCACCGAAACTGGTGAATGAAGAGGGCGATCTTTTTGTCTTCCGCCCACTTGCCCACGTCGCTGAAGCTGATTGCGAAAAATTCGCCAGGGCAATGCAGTATCCGATCATCCCCTGCGATTTGTGCGGCAGTCAGGACGGGCTGCAACGGCAGCAGGTCAAACAGATTCTCGATCAGTGGGAAAAGAACAGCCCAGGTCGGCGTCAGGTTATGTTCCGCGCGTTAACAAATGCGCGCCCGTCGCACCTTCTGGATGCGAAACTCTTTGATTTTATTAACCTTTCCGTAAACTCTGGCGAAAAAACGGAAAATTTGGAAGAAATACCGCTGCTGCGTTAACGACTGACTCAGACTGGTTTCCTAGGCTCGGCATACAATTCATGCCCAAGGTCAGGACCCGATGCGGAATCATCCTTTCATCGACCGTATTATTGAAGCTTTGAGAAACGTGGCATACGGCCCAGCCGTTCTTGCCTTTGTTCCGGCAACAAGCCTGGGGGCGTTCTGGCTTGGCGGTGAACCCGCGTTGATCGCAGTGGCCCTGGGTTTGCCCCTGATGATTGCCGGCATAGAGGCAATGACCCCCAACCCGGCAAACAGGAAACGGCAACAGGGTGGTCTGCTGCCGAATGACCGGTTCGAAACCGTTCTGGCAGAGGTGCTCTCGGATAGCCGTCGCAGGGGTGAAACATCAGCCTGTTTCGCTGTGATCCTGGACGACTATCTGCAAATGCTCGATCTGCATGGCCAAGCAGCAGCGAACCATGTGGCACAGCAATTCTGCTCTCGTGTCATATCCATGATCCGCGCCAATGATTCCGCAACCCGAATCGATGGAAACAAGATGATGGTTGTTCTGCACCCGGCGCAACAGCTTGATCTGGAAACCTGCATTCAGATGTCGGGGCGAATGCAATCCGCAGTCGAAGACCCCATAATGCTGAACGGAACCGGAGTTTACATGTCCTGCTCCATCGGTTTCTGCCTCAGCAGCAATGTCCCCGACGGCACCGCGACAGACTGGTACAATGCTGCAAACAACGCGCTGCAAGAAGCACAGCAAAACGGGCCGTCGACGATTCGTGCCTTTTCGTCCGAAACACGTCGCCGGGCTCAGGTCAGAACCAATCTGCGCAAGGAATTTGATGCGGCGCTAGAAAGCGGTGAGATTCGACCATGGTTTCAACCGCAGATCTCGACGGATACCGGCCGCGTGTCCGGGTTCGAGGCTCTGGCCCGCTGGGAACACCCGAAAAAAGGAGTGCTGGGCCCCAATGTCTTTCTACCCTTTGCCGAACAAGCAGAGTTGATGGGCAAACTGGGACAGGCGATGCGGCATCACGCCTTTTGCGCAATGCGCGAATGGGATCGCGCCGGTCTGACTGTACCGCGCATCGGCATCAACTTCTCGTCGGACGAATTGCGCGACCCGGGACTGATCGATCGCCTGAAATGGGAATTGGATCAATTCGACCTGACGCCGGACAGATTGGCGGTCGAAGTATTGGAGACCGTGTTTTCCAGAGGGCCGGATGACGTAATCACCCGCAATGTCACGGGCTTGGCCGCAATGGGGTGCTGTATCGATCTGGACGATTTCGGCACCGGGCATGCCTCGATCGCGTCAATCAAGCGGTTCAACGTGTCCCGGATCAAAATCGACCGCTCTTTCGTGACAAAGGCGGACCAGGACCCAAGCCAGCAGCAGTTGGCCAGCGCAATTCTGACCATGGCAGAACGGCTGAATCTGGAAACGCTTGCTGAAGGGGTCGAGACGCCCGGGGAACACGCCTTGATGGCGCAATTGGGATGTGACCATGTTCAGGGGTTTGGCATCGGCAAGCCCATGCCTTTCGAAAAAACCGAGGGCTGGATCACGTCTCATCGCAACAAGATCGACGGAACGCCCAAAATCGGGCGGCAAACGGGCTGAAGAACCGGAAACTGCACCACAGAAGACCAATCCGTGTCGAAATGACGAGCGATTCCGCTTGACCTTTGGGCCTGCACTCTGTTGAACCCTGCGGGTGTCTTTCACTGCTCAAGGTGGCTGTCCCAGATGGACGATCAGAACAAGAATCTCATCCTCGCAACCGCGCTCAGCTTTCTCGTGATCCTGGTCTGGTTCGTGCTGTTCCCTCCTCCGGAACCGACGCCAACCACGGAACAGGCTGAAATCGCCAGCATCGAAGGGAATGAGGTTCAGACGCCCAGCGCCGCCGACACCGGTACGGTCGGCGAAGCAACTGCAACCGCCACCGAAGCCGAAGCCGAAACCGAGGCGCCCCGCGTCAGCATCGACACGCCCCGCCTGACGGGTAGCCTGTCGCTTGCCGGTGGCCGAATTGATGAGCTGTCGCTGAAGGATTACAAGGTTTCACTGGACGAGGATTCTCCGATCGTCGAACTTCTGTCCCCGGTTGGAAGTGACTCGGCCTATTATGCCCTTTACGGCTGGGCCCCCGGCGCGGGCCTGTCGGTCACGGACGTTCCCGGCCCGAACACTCTTTGGACGCTTGAGCAGGGCGAAACTCTGGGTGTTGATACTCCGATCACGCTGGCCTGGGACAATGGAAACGGCCTCACCTTCCGCCGCACCATTGCCGTGGATGAAAACTACATGTTCTCGGTCACCCAGTCGGTCGAGAACACCACGGACGCCGAGGTCGGCATGGCCCCCTACGGCATTCTGGCACGCCACGGCATGGGCGAAGACGGTGACCTGCCCGGCCTGAAGAACTTCTTCATTCTGCACGAAGGCGTCATGGTCATGGCTGACGGCGTTCTGGATGAGATCGACTATGGCGATGTGCGCGATTTCGATATCGACCCCAATGAACGCGCGCAGGCCGAGGTCTATCAGGTCAAAGAAGGCGGCTGGATCGGGTTCACGGATCACTACTGGATGACCACCCTGATCCCGGCCGAGGGTTCAGCGTTCAAGGCCGCTGCCAAATACGATTCACGTCGCAAGATTTACCAGACGGAAACGGTTCTGCCGACCCTTACAGTCGCGCCCGGCGCCACGGAAGAGGTCACAACCAGGCTTTTCGCCGGCGCCAAGGAATGGGAAACCATCCGAGAGTATCAGGCGGAAGGTGTTCAGAAGTTCATCGACAGCATCGACTGGGGGTGGTTCTACTTCCTGACCAAGCCGATCTTCTGGCTGCTGCACAACATCAATGCCCTGATCGGAAACATGGGCTGGTCGATCATCGGACTGACGCTGATCATCAAGGCTATCCTGTTCCCGCTGGCCTTCAAATCCTACGTCTCGATGGCGAAGATGAAGGAATTGCAGCCGCAGATGGAAGCCCTGAAAGAAGCCGCCGGCGACGACCGTCAGAAGATGCAGCAGGGCATGATGGAGCTGTACAAAAAGGAAAAGGTAAACCCTGCCGCGGGTTGTCTGCCCATTCTGTTGCAGATTCCAATCTTCTTCTCGCTGTACAAGGTTATTTTCGTGACGATCGAACTGCGTCAGGCCCCTTGGTTCGGCCCGTTCCAGGACCTGAGCGCGCCGGATCCGACTTCGATCATGAATCTCTTTGGCTTGCTGCCTTGGGCCGGCCCGCAGCCTGACAGCCTGATGGCGTTGATCTTCATCGGCATTCTGCCGCTGCTGCTGGGTATTTCGATGTGGTTGCAGCAGAAACTGAACCCGGCACCAACCGATCCGACGCAGGCAATGATCTTTGCCTGGATGCCTTGGGTCTTCATGTTCATGCTGGGTGGTTTCGCCAGTGGCCTGGTCGTATACTGGATCGCGAACAACACGATCACGTTCACACAGCAATATCTGATCATGCGCAGCCAAGGCTACAAGCCGGACGTGTTCGGAAACATCAAGTCCGGTTTCAAGCGGACGCCAAATACGGACAACAAATGAGCGGAACGGTTTCAGGCCTTTGGCGCCACCCGATCAAAAGCCACGGGCGTGAAGCCCTGAGCCAAGTCACACTCATCCCCGGGCAGACCATGCCCGGGGATCGCGTTTGGGCGGTCGCTCATGAGGCCGCCAAAACCGATGGTTCTGAATGGGCCCCCTGTTTCAATTTCAGCCGCGGTTCAAAAGCGCCTCAGTTGATGGCCATTTCGGCCGAATTGCAGGGCGAACGGGTTACACTGCGCCACCCGCAGCGACCGGAATTGACTTTTGAACCTGATACGGAACAGGAAGTCTTTCTGGACTGGGTAAAGCCGCTTATGCCTGCGGATCGCGCTGCATCAGCCCGGATCGTTCGGGTTCCCGGGCGCGGCATGACCGACAGCGATTTTCCGTCGATCAGCCTGTGCAACATGGCATCGCATCGCGCAGTCGAACAGAAGCTGGGCCAGACTCTGTCCATTGTTCGGTGGCGCGGCAATATCTGGTTCGAAGGTCTGCCGTTATGGGATGAGTTTGACTGGCTGGGCCGTGACGTGCGCATAGGCGAGGCCGTGCTTCGCGTACGCGAGCGGATCACGCGGTGTATGGCCACCACTGCCAATCCCGAAACCGGTGAGAGGGACGCGGACACGCTGCGCGCCCTGAACAGATGGGATCATCAGGATTTCGGCGTTTACGCCGAGGTCCTTCAGGGCGGCGAAATCCGCGTCAACGATGAGGTGCAGGTGCTATGACCACGCTTCCCTTCCCCCTGGCCGAAGACCCGGATGAATTCGCCCTGGAACGAGGCCGCAAACTGTTTGCAGGCCCGTCCGAGTTCGTCAAAGGCGTTGTCGCCATGAACGGTCTGCCTGCCCCGGACCGGTTGGAAGTCTGTTTTGCGGGGCGTTCGAACGTGGGCAAGTCCAGCCTGATCAATGCCTTGACCGGCACGAAGGGTCTGGCCCGCGCATCCAACACACCCGGCCGCACGCAAGAGATCAACTTTTTCACCCAAGGCCCGGAACTCTATCTCGTGGACCTGCCGGGCTATGGCTATGCAAACGCCCCGGTGAAAGTGGTCGAGAAGTGGCAGAAGCTGCTGAAACAATATCTCAGCGGGCGCCAGACGTTGCGCCGTGCCTTTGTCCTGATAGACTCGCGCCACGGGGTAAAACCGGTCGATGACGAAATCATGAAGTTGCTGGACACCAGCGCCGTGACGTTTCAATGCGTACTGACCAAGGCAGACAAGGTCAAAGCCAACGAACGCGAGAAGGTGTTGGAACAAACCCGGGCTGCGTTGTCCAAACATCCCGCAGCTTTTCCGGAGATTGTGCTCACGTCTTCCGAAAAGGGTGATGGCATCGCGACCCTGCGGTCCATCATTGCGCATCTGGAATAGCTTCGCCCTTGGCAGCGTGGGGCAAAGGTCCTAACACGGTTTTCCAGAAGGACTTTATCTATGAAGACACGAGATATGAACCGGGACTGGATCGCCACCGCAGCCACACTCAACAGCGCCCTGCCCTATTTGCAGCGCTATGATGGAGCCATTGTCGTCATCAAACTTGGCGGGCACGCCATGGGCAGCGACGAGGCGATGGAAAGCTTTGCCCGGGACGTGGTTCTGATGCGCCAGGTGGGTGTGAACCCGGTGGTCGTCCACGGCGGTGGTCCGATGATCAATGCAATGCTGGGCAAGCTGGACATTCAATCCGATTTCGTGAACGGCAAGCGAGTGACCGACAAGGCCACGGTTGAAGTGGTCGAAATGGTTCTGTCCGGCCTCGTGAACAAACGCATCGTACAGGCGATCAATGATCAGGGCGGGTCGGCCGTGGGCTTGTCTGGCAAGGACGCAAGCCTGATGGTCTGCGATCAGACAGATGCGTCGCTGGGCTTTGTCGGCACTCCGGCCGAGATGAATCCGAAGATCCTGCACGATCTGTTTTCCCATGACGTAATCCCGGTCATTGCGCCGCTTGGTGCAGGCCGCGACGGTGAGACATTCAACGTCAATGGTGACACGGCAGCCGGGGCAATCGCATCTGCGCTCAAGGCAGACCGTCTGTTGCTGCTGACGGATGTTTCCGGTGTCAAGAACGCGGCGGGTGATGTCGTGACCGAACTCAAGGCCGGTCAGATAAGGGAAATGACCCGCGAAGGCACCATTGCAGGCGGCATGATACCCAAGACGGAAACCGCGCTGGACGCCCTGCACAGCGGCGTGCGGGCGGTTGTCATATTGGACGGGCGTGCACCGAATGCCGTGCTGCTGGAGCTGTTCACCGAACACGGGGCCGGGTCACTGATACGCCCGGACTGACCCCCGCACGAGAGGAGGAGACATGACACATCTTGCACAGCCTTCCTCTGATCGTGACGCGACGCCTTATGAACAGGTTGAAAACGCCGCCCGTCATGCTGGTTTGTTGGTCATGGGCGCACTGCATCCTCGCCACGTTGCAGCCCAAGACCTCGACACCGGTACGCTGATCCTGTTGGGGGCTGGGCCGGACTTCTGGCCCGCACTGAAAGCCTCACCAGAATGGCACCAGGCCGACCCCGTTGACCGATGGTCGAAAAGGGTGGTCAGTCAGATGGCCAAGGCGCTCGGCGCCCGGGCGTATTTTCCGTTTAGCGGCCCCCCTTACACGCCATTCATCGACTGGGCGCTCAAATCTGGACGGACGTTCAGCAGCCCGGTCGGGGCATTGGTGCATGATACCGTTGGCATGATGATTTCCTATCGGGGCGCACTGCATTTTGCCGAAGAGTTCGCCATCCCAGCCCCTGCCGGCGTGTCGCCTTGCGAAACCTGCGCCGCGCCTTGCACGACGACCTGTCCGGTCAGCGCGCTGAACGCGCAGGATTTCTATGACGTCGCTGCATGCCACGACCATCTTGGCACCGCTGAAGGTCAGACCTGCATGTCTGGTGGGTGTCTGGCCCGCCTTGCCTGCCCCCTGAGCGCGGGCGCAGGACGCGACCCCGAACAATCGGCCCATCACATGAAAGCCTTTCATCCGTCATGACCCGAATTCTGATCCTGACACGTCATGCGAAATCAAGCTGGGATAGCCCGGGTCTTGGTGATCATGACCGCCCGCTGAACAAGCGTGGACGAAAGTCAGCCCCGGCCATCGCTGCTTGGTTGCGTCACCACGGCTGGCTACCGGATGAAGTTCTCAGCTCCACATCAACCCGCACCCGCGAGACATGGGATCGCATGGGTTTGCAGGCCAAAAAAATCAGTTTTCTCAGCGCGCTCTACCACGCTGATTCAAAGGTCATGCTGCGAGAGCTTTCGGGCGCTACGGAACCGGCTGTATTGATGCTGGGTCACAATCCCGGGATCGCCGATTTCGCCAACCGTCTGGTGCGACAACCGCCAGATCATGCACGCTTTTTCGATTATCCAACCTGTGCAACAACGGTCATGTCATTCGACATCAACAGCTGGGCCGAGGTCCGATGGCAAACCGGGACAGTGTTGGGGTTCACCATCCCGCGTGAGTTGATCGAATAAAAAAAGGCGGGGCTATACCCCGCCTTCATTCTTTCCGCCTTTGTGCGGGTCAGTGACCCAGAATCTGGCTCAGGAACAGTTTGGTCCGCTCGCTTTGCGGGTTGTTGAAGAACTCTTCGGGTTCGTTCTGTTCCACGATCTGCCCGGCATCCATGAAGATCACGCGGTTGGCGACCTGACGGGCAAAACCCATCTCGTGCGTCACGCACAGCATGGTCATGCCTTCCTCGGCCAGTTCGATCATGGTGTCGAGCACCTCTTTGATCATCTCGGGGTCCAGCGCCGATGTCGGTTCATCGAACAACATGATCCGCGGCATCATGCAGAGCGAGCGGGCAATCGCCACACGCTGCTGCTGACCACCCGAAAGCTGACCGGGATACTTGTCGGCCTGTTCGGGAATTTTCACCTTTTCCAGGAAGTGCATCGCGCGCTCTTCGGCCTCTTTCTTGGGCGTCTTGCGCACCCAGATCGGGGCCAGCGTACAGTTTTCCAGAATGGTCAGATGCGGGAACAGGTTGAAGTGCTGGAACACCATCCCAACCTCGGAGCGGATCTTGTCGATGTTCTTCAGGTCATTCGACAGCTCGATCCCGTCCACCACGATCGTGCCCTGCTGGTGTTCCTCCAGCGCGTTCAGACAGCGGATCAGCGTGGATTTGCCCGATCCCGACGGGCCCGCGATCACGATCCGCTCGCCCTGATTGACGGTCAGATTGATGTCGCGCAGCACGTGGAAGGACCCGTACCACTTGTTCATTTGGTTGATTTCGATGGCGACCTCGTCGCTCACCTGCATCTTGGAGCGGTCGATTTCGCGGTCGATTGCAAGTTCAGACATGTGTTGAACTCCTTAACGATGATCTGTGGCAAGGCGACGCTCGAGCCACTGAGAATATTGAGAGATGCCGTAACAGACGACGAAGAACAGAAGCGCGGCAAAGCCCAGAAGCTCCCAGTAGACGCCGTTCCATTCGGTCGACGCCAGGATGGGACCACGGATCATGCCCACCAGATCGAACATCGAAATGACCGAAACCAGTGTCGTATCCTTGAACAGGCCCACGGCCACGTTCACGATCCCGGGGATCGAGATCTTCAGCGCCTGTGGCAGGATGATAAGCCGCATCGCCTGCGGATAATCCAGCCCAAGACTGTCTGCGGCCTCGTACTGCCCACGCGGAAGCGCTGCCAGACCGCCGCGGATCACCTCGGCGATATAGGCGGACGAGAACATGGTGATCATGATCACAACGCGCAGGAACAGGTCGACCGTGCTGTCAGGCGGGAAGAAATAGGCCAGCATCACCGAAGCCACGAACAGCAGCGTGATCAGAGGCACGCCGCGGATGAACTCGATGAAGATGACACAGACCCACTTGATCAGCGGCATGTTCGACTGTCGCCCCAAGGCCAATGCGATCCCGAGTGGTACCGACAGCGACACACAGGTCACGCCCAGCATCATGTTCAGCATGAAGCCACCCAGGTCACGGCTGGGAACGGCCGACAGCCACGCGTTTTCTGATGCGCCTTCCGGGATCAGGGCCCCTCCGACGTTCCAGATGACCAGCGCGGTCACGATTGCTCCGAAGAACCCGGCGGCAAAGCTGTTGTTGCCCAGCTTCTGGAAGACACCACCGGCGGCTATGCAGCCAACAAGTGCAACCAGAGGCACAAGGATCGTGCCACCCCAGATCAGCCAGAAAGCCAGGAAGGGATAGACCGCCGTGAACAACAGCATCTTGCGGGGCAGGTCAAAGAACAGCACCGGCGCAATCGCCACCAGCATCAGCACAAAGGCCAGGTTCGGCCGCCAATAGGCATCGACGGGGTATTTGAACCCATAGATCAGCTGCGGCCAGCGTTCCGTCAGAACCGCGAAACAGGCTCCGGTCTTGTCCCCCAGAATTTCGCGGCATTCCGCCAGCGAGTTGGCATTCCACACTCCGTTCAGAATCCATGGCAGGGTATTCTTGAGAAGAATGTAGATCAGGATCAGCGACAGAACTGTCAGGATCGAATTGACGACCCCGGAAAACAGATTCTCGCGCAGCCATTTGATGACGCCGGTCTCATTCGCCGGCGGCGGTGAGGGCGGGATGGTGCCTTCGGCCACGAAGGCGATCGGGTTTGTTGCTTGATCACTCATGGCTCAGCGCTCCTTCAGCTTGACGGAAGCGTTGTAGATGTTCATCCCGGTCGAAATCAGCAGCGAGGCCGTGAGGTAGAACAACATCAGCAGCAGAACGCATTCAATCGCCCGGCCGGTCTGGTTCAGGGTAATACCACCCAGTGTTGCGGTGATATCCGCATAGCCCACGGCAATCGCAAGAGACGAGTTCTTGGTGATGTTCAGATACTGCGAGATCAGCGGCGGGATGATGACACGCAATGCCTGGGGCAGGATGACCAGTTTCATGATCCGTCCCTGACGCAGGCCCAGTGCGGCTGCGGCCTCGGTCTGACCTTTGCTGATCGCCTGAATACCCGCACGCACGTTTTCCGCGATAAAGGCACCGGTATAGATCGACAGGGCGAACCACAGTGCAATCAGAGGACCGCCGGCATTCAGTCCGCCGCTGAAGTTAAAGCGCTTCAGTTCGGGGACATCCCAGGTCAAGCCCATGATGATCATCAACAGCACAAAAGGCACCAGCCAGATTGCCAGTTTCGGCAACAGCGTCGCGGGACGCTCGCCGGTTTCTTCCTGCTTCTTGGTTGCGCGCTTTTCGACTTCGCCGCTGACGAACCACGATCCGATCAGGACGGCGATGACCAGCAACCAGTTCAGGGCTGCCGATGCAAACAAGCCATTGGCGAATTCAGGACGCGGGAAATAGATGCCCCGATTGGTAAAGGCAAAGGACCCAAACAGCATCGATGACGTCGGGTTTTCCCCTCGGAACGCGCTTGGCGGCGGCAGCACGGCCGTCATGATCGTGAAGATGATGATGATCCAGATCAGCACCGGTATGTTCCGGAAGATCTCGACATATACTGCCATCAGCTTCGATACGAGCCAGTTGTTCGACAGTCTCAGAACACCCGCGATCACACCGAAAACAGTTGCAGTGATACAGGCCAGAAAGGCCACGAGCAATGTGTTCAGCAAACCTACAAGTGCCGCGCGTGCATGTGATGACTGACTGTCATATTCTACAAGACGCTGGTTGATGTCATACCCGGCGGAATCGCCGAGGAAAGAATAGGAAATATTGAGCCCTGCGGCCCTGAGGTTCTGGATCAGGTTGTTGCCCAGATACCAGATCGAAAGCGCAATGACGATGGCCGCAATCACCTGAAATGTAAGAGAGCGATAGCGGGTATCGTTTATGAGCATAGACAACCGAAAATCAGCTTTCGGTGGGTCAGTCATAGTCGACATATTTTGGGATCCCCGTGGCTTGCGAGCTGTTAAATATCGGCGAGGTTTTCCCCGCTCTGCATCTGCCCGCAGCAATTTATTGTAGAAAAGGGCGCAGGTTGCCCTGCGCCCTCCTCCATTTATGCCTTAACGGAACGGCGGCGAGTACAGCAGACCACCTTCGGTCCACTGTGCGTTCAGGCCGCGCGCCAGACCGATCGGTGTTTCTTCACCGATGTTCTTGGCGAAGATTTCACCATAGTTGCCGCCAGCTTTGATCGCTTTGGCAGCCCAGTCGGCGTCCAGACCCAGCATTTCACCCAGAGTGCCTTCTGTACCCAGCAGGCGGTTGATTTCCGGGTTGTCGGTGCCGGCGCTCAGTTCGTCGATGTTTGCCGATGTCACGCCCAGCTCTTCAGCCGAAATCAGTGCGTTCAGAGTCCAGCGCACGACGTCGCCCCACTCGTGGTCGCCATGACGGACCAGCGGGCCCAGCGGCTCTTTCGAGATGATTTCGGGCAGCAGGATGTGCTCGTCCGGCGCTTCGAAGGTGGCGCGGGTTGCAGCCAGACCCGATGCGTCGGTGGTGTAAACGTCACATGCACCAGCCAGGTACTGCTGCTGCGCTTCGGCGTTGGTTTCGATCGGAACCGGCTCGTAGCTGATGTTGTTGGCACGGAAGAAATCGGCCAGGTTCAGCTCGGTGGTGGTACCGGTCTGGATGCAGACACGGGCGCCGTCCAGTTCCTTGGCCGAGCTGACGCCCAGCGCCTTGGGAACCATGAAGCCCTGACCGTCATAATAGTTCACGCCGGTGAATTCGAACTTCAGGTCGACGTCGCGGCTGAAGGTCCAGGTGGTGTTCCGTGCCAGCATGTCGATCTCGCCAGAGGCCAGAGCGGTAAAGCGTGTCTTACCGGTGGTCGGAACGAATTCAACGGCGTTGGCGTCGCCCAGAACGGCAGCAGCAACGGCGCGGCACAGCGATACGTCAAAGCCCTGCCATTCGCCATTGGCGTCGGGCGCAGCAAAACCAACCAGACCGGTGGTCACACCACAATTCAGCTTGCCGCGTGCTTTAACGTCGTCAACGGTCCCTGCCATGGCTGCGCCAGCAGCAAGACCGGCAATCGTTGCCGCGCCCAAGAATACGGATTTTTTCATTTTTACCTCTTCCTGATTTTCCGCCCCGTCCGAGACGGCTCTGCCCGGCAAGTGGATGCCGGATAGGTTACCCCAAAGGTGTCTCCCCTTTAGTGGCACCGAGTTTGGGCGTATTCATAAACAAACGTCAAGGGCCGGATCATCGAAAACGATGGATCAGGCCCCAAGCTGTTTACAGATTTGCTCAAAAAACCGGAATTTAGGATCAAACCGATATGTCAAAGAAGCGTTTGGCATGCATGAATGCCGCTTTCTTGGTCTCGGCAACCTGATGGGCTTCTTCGTCATGGCCCCATTGTTCAATCTGCCAGGTTTCATCCAATCTTGAAATGCGCCATATTTCGTCCGGATTGCGCCAATTCATGGCGGCCGCAAAGCCAAGAATCAATGACCCCGACAGGCTGACCAGATCGTGAAAAGCGGCCAGTTGGAACGCATCCAGCCCGTGCACCCGAGATCGCAATGTCGCCAGGGCGGATTCCGACTGCGGTTGATGCAGAACCCCGGCAACCGGAACCAGACGGGCGGACAGTGCGGTCTCGGCCCAATCCAGGGCGGGATCCCATTCGGCGCTCTGACGATCATGCAACTCCTGCGGGTGGGTTGCGCGATAGCACAACAAATCAGAATCGCCATAATCGGCCAGCATGTCGGCAACTTCGCCGTGCTGGATGCGGACTTTGTCAATCGCTGCATTTGCAGAACGGGTGAAAGGCATCGCGGCAGGATCAACCTCTTTTTCCTGGGCGTCCCATTCCCCTGCCACCGCTTCGGCCATGGGGCGGGTTGGCAGGATCAGGTCTGCCTTGGCGGGTGTTTTGACCCTGCGGCCATCCAGTTCGACGGTGAAGCCGCCATCAACCGCGACAACGGTGCTGTCCTTCCAGAAGCGTTTCGGTTTCCAGTCACTCATCTTTCAATTCCACATCCCAGCCAGCGCATTGGGCAACTGGTCAAAGGTTTCGACAATACAAGAAGCTGCCGTCAGAGCCGATCGGTCGTGATAGCCCCAGGTGACGCCGATGCCGCGAACGCCGGCGGCCGCGGCCATATCCATGTCAAAGCTCGTGTCGCCGATCATCACTGCACAGGCCGGATCGACCCCGGTTTCCGCCAATGCGGTCTGCACCATGGACGGATGCGGCTTTGACGGGTGGTGATCCGCGACCTGTCGGGTCACGAAATACGGTTCCAGCCCGTGGGCTTCGATCAATGCGTCCAACCCGCGCTGCGACTTGCCGGTTGCCACGCCAAGAAGCACTTCGGGCACGGCATGCAACGCTTCAATCGCCTCGCGCGCACCGGGGTACAGCGGCGAACTTGCCGCGCCCAATTCAAGACGATGGGCGTGAAAGGCCTCTTTATACCCTTCAACCAGATCGTTCTGGACCGAGACGGGCTGTTCCGGCGCCAACCGTGCGATGGCGTGCGGTAGCGACAAGCCGACAATGGACAGGATCGCCTTTCGCGTCGGAACCGGCACGGAAGCGGCCTGAAAGCTGGCGGTCATGGAATGAACGATGCTGCCCTGACTGTCGACCAGGGTACCATCGACGTCGAACAGGACCAGCCGCAAGGGTGCGCTCATTGCAGCTTCTCAAACGGGTCGTCAGCCGCCAGATCCTCGCTCCATCCGAACGTGTCCCAGCTGTGTTTCATGTGCTCGGGCAGGGGCGCCGTCACCGTCACCGGTTTCCGCGTCATCGGATGCAGGAAGGACAGCCGCCTTGCGTGCAAATGCAGCTTTTTGCTTATGACTCCGCCCAGTTGCGCGCCCCATCCGTCGCCAAGGTTTTCCTGACCCGAACCGCCGTATTTTCCGTCGCCGATGATCGGGTGCCCGATTGCGGCCATATGAGCCCGCAATTGGTGCGTCCGTCCGGTGATCGGCTCCATCGCCACCCATGCAGCGCGGCTGGCAACCCGATAGAGGGTTGCGTAATGCGTATGCGCGCGTTTCGCGCCCGGAGTGCTGTCAATTTCGTTCATATGCACGGGGATCATCTTTTCGCCCTCACCGTGCTTGCCATGACCCGGCGCTTTGACAAGGCCGGTTTTGATCTCACCCAGGTACGGTGTCGGAACACCGGCAACCAGCGCCCAGTAGATCTTGCGCGTATCACGATGACGGAAGGCGGCCGTCAGACCCTTGGCGGCCTCCCGCGTGCGGGCCAGCAGCAGAACACCTGACGTGTCCTTGTCCAATCTATGGACCAGCCGAGGGTTCTCGTCATAGCCGAACCGCAATGCTTCGGACAGGCTGTCAACATGCCGGGTCTGCCCGCTGCCGCCTTGCACCGGCAGGCCATGCGGCTTGTTCAGGGCCAGAATGTGATCGTCGCGGTAGATCACGCAGGACTGGATCATCTTGGCATCCGCATCCGAGATACGATGCTTGACCTCGGCCGGTTTGTGATCGGCATCCGGAAGGGGCGGCACGCGAACCACCTGCCCTGCCTCCAACCGGGTCGAGGCCTTGGCGCGGCTTCCGTCAACACGCAATTCCCCCTTGCGGCACATCTTTTCAATGCGCCCCTGGCTGACATGCGGAAACAGGCGGCGCAGCCAACGATCCACGCGCTGGTCCCCATCCCCTTCAGCGACTGTAATCATCTGTACGCCACTCATGCCATTACCCCTTGTTCCGCGCGGGTGATCCGCCCGGATTGCGTGTTTACCCGTGTCCCAGAAATCATGGGCGTCTGTCGCGCGCAACGCGGCAAGAGTCAAGGTATCTGGCTATGGTTCTCAGATGTTCGAGAAGTCGCCGTGCCGCCCCGCTCCATCCCGAAAACGGGCCGCACCAGCGGTACCTTCACGGCGAATGGCGTCCAACCCGTTGGCCCATTCGACCTTGAGCGCGTCACGTACCGGCATTCCACGCGTTTCTATGATCGATCGGCGGTCTGCCCGAACGGCCTCTTGCGGGAAACGGGCGATTTCATGAGCCATGTCTTCAGCCGCACTGCGTGCTGTGCCTTGTGGGACGACCTTTTCCGCCAACCCAATCCTGTAACACTCTTCAGCTTCGACGTTGCGACCAGTCAGAGCGATTTCCAACGCCTTGCCCTGCCCCACCAGACGCGGCAACCTGACCGAGCCACCATCCATCAGGGTGATCCCCCAGCGGCGGCAGAAAACGCCCATGTAAGCGGTTTGCGCCATCACCCGGATATCGCACCACAAGGCAAGCTCCATTCCTCCGGCCACTGCCGCGCCTTCAACCGCAGCAATGACGGGTTTCGAAAGCTCCAGCCGCGACGGTCCCATCGGCCCAAGCGTTGAGGGGGCTGACCCGATAGGAAAAGCAAGTTTATCAAAGTAAGCCTCACGCCGTTCCGGATTGGCCAGCGATGCGGCAAGTTTCAGATCCCACCCTGCGCAGAAATTGCCACCTTTGCCCCAAAACACCGCAGCCTTGGCCGAACTGGCCTCAAAACTCAGAAATGCCTCTGCCAAAGCCTCGGCATGTTCCGTATCAACAGCGTTCCGCGCATCCGGCCTGTCGTGAACGACGGTCCAGACATCTTCGGATTTTTCGATTGAAACCGACATATCAAGTCCTCCCCTGCAAGCGTTGACCCAAGGGAAGCGTCCAATTTCAATCCTGTCGCCTGTGACGCCGCGGAACGCCCACGACTGACCCTGCGTAACTAACTGTTACGCTGCGCCCGCAGCTTGGCAAAGTAATCGAGGCGCTTCTTCAGCTCACGCTCAAACCCACGTTCGACCGGTTGATACAGAACCGGGCGTTTCATCGTCTCGGGGAAGTAGTCCTGACCGGAAAACCCGTCCTCGGCATCATGGTCATAGGCATAGCCCGCGCCGTAACCCTGATCCTTCATCAAAGAGGTCGGCGCGTTCAGGATATGCTTGGGCGGTGGCTCGCTGCCCGACTGCTTGGCCAATCGCATTGCCGCCTTGTAGCCGACATAGGTGCCGTTGGATTTTGGCGCCAGCGCTAGATAGACCAGCGCCTGAGCAAGCGCCAACTCTCCTTCCGGGGAACCCAGACGTTCGTAGGTTTCCCACGATTGCAAGCAAATGGCCTGCGCCTGTGGATCGGCCAAGCCTATATCCTCGACCGCCATGCGTGTGATCCTGCGTGCAAGATACCTTGGGTCCTCGCCCCCGGTCAGCATGCGCGCAAACCAATACAAAGCCGCATCCGGGTCAGAGCCGCGCACCGATTTGTGCAGGGCCGAGATCAGGTTGTAATGCTCATCACCGGACTTGTCGTATTTTGCGGCCCGCCGCATCAATCGCGTCGACAGCGCATCAGGGCCCAGCGGCGCATCCACCTTCCACGCCGAAACCTGTTCGATCAGGTTCAGCAAAGCCCGACCGTCGCCATCGGCCATCTCCTGCAACGCATCGCGTGCGGCAGGCGTCAATGGCAACGCATGGTTCAGCTCTTTTTCGGCCCGCTGGGTCAGACGCTCCAGATCGGCAAGGCTGAGCCGTTCCAGCACCAGCACCTGCGACCGGCTGAGCACAGCGGCATTCAGCTCGAATGACGGGTTCTCGGTCGTTGCGCCGACCAACAGAATGGTGCCGTCTTCCATATGGGGCAGAAACCCATCTTGCTGAGCCTTGTTGAAACGGTGGATCTCGTCCACGAACAACAAGGTGCCCTGCCCGTTCTGGCGGCGTATTTTCGCGGCCTCGAAAACTTTCTTCAGATCCGGCACACCGGTAAAGATCGCACTGATCTGAACGAAATGCAGATCGGTTTCCTGCGCCAACAGCCGTGCAATCGTCGTCTTTCCAACTCCGGGTGGACCCCAGAAGATCAGGCTGGACAAACTACCTGCCGCCAGCATGACCCCCAGCGGGGCCTCGGGGCCCAGCACTTGTTCCTGCCCGATCACCTCGGCCAGGGTTCGAGGCCGCAACCGGTCAGCCAGAGGCCGGTGAGGAGAAGCGGCAGGTTCTGCCGCCCCGGTATCGAACAGATCACTCACAGGTCACAACCGGAACCGCAAAGAGACGGACCGCCCCCCGCGCACCAGACCTATCTGCACGTAACGGCCCGGATCGGTCAGCGCGGTCTCAACGTCCCGAGGGCGCTGGATCTCATCGGCATTGATGCTTTCAAGAATATCACCGGTTCGCAAACCCGCCCTTCCGCCATACGGGCCGGGATCCACCACGACGACACCGGTCTGCGACAGCGACAATCCCATCCTGGTGATCACCGCGGGATTGACCCGGGACACCACCAACCCCGGAAGAACGGTTCTGTCATTCAACGTCGTGTCTTCGGCGGCCGGAACATCGGGGGCTTTGATAAGCGCCACCTCAACATCTTCACTTTGGTCGCCGCGCAGACGGGTCAGAACCGAGGTTCCGCCCACTCCAGCAACCGACATCCGAAACTTCATCTCGGCGGGTGAATTGACCTCATCCCCGTCCACATGGGTTACCACGTCTCCCACTCTGAACCCTGCGTCGCGCAAAGGGCTGAGCTCATGCAGATCAGAGATCACAACGCCCAACGGGATGGCCAGACCAAGGGATTCCGCGATATCCGCGCTCATGTGTTGACCCGACATTCCTGCCCACGGGCTGACGAAGGTTTCGTTTCCCTGCTGCGCCTGCTTGAGGAATTGCGCCACCAGATTGGCGGGGATGGCAAAGCCTATTCCGTTTGACCCACCCGATCGGGTCAGAATCGAGGTATTGATCCCGATAAGCTGGCCATTCACATCGATCAGCGCCCCGCCGGAGTTGCCCGGGTTGATTGCCGCATCCGTCTGGATGAAATATCCGCGGCCATTCCCGGTTGCCGTGCCCGTGCGCGCCAGCCCCGAGATGATGCCGGACGATACCGTCTGCCCCACCCCGAACGGGTTTCCGATGGCCAGGGCCAGCTCTCCGACTTCGACCTGATCGGAATCGCGAAGGGTCAGGTAAGGCAGGTCTTCGGCCTCTTTCAGCCGCAGGATCGCGATATCGCTTTCCTCGTGACCCAGCACAACCTCAGCCGAAAACTCGCGCCGATCCGTCGTGACAACCCGGATCTCGGTCGCGGACCCGACCACGTGATAGTTGGAAACGACGTACCCATTGTCAGACAGAATAACCCCGGAACCCAGCGAGTTTTGTACACGCTGACGGGGTTCGCCAAATCCCCGGCCAAAGAAATCCTGAAAGAACGGGTCCGAGAAAAACGGGCTAGCCCGGCCCTGCCGGACGATCTTGGCATAGATGTTCACAACCGCCGGCGCAGCTTGTTTTACGACCGGGGCAAATCCCAACGAAATCTCGGCCTGTGACTGCGGAACTTTCGTTTCGGCCATTCCTTGCGTCGCGCAGGTCAAGGCAACAAGGGTCAGCATTACGCGGATCATGGTGGCTCCGTTTTTGTGATTGGCCCAGATATGCTGACACAAAATCTGAATTGCAAGTCAGCGGTCGGGTATGCCCCGCAACATGCCCGGCATGCCATAACGAAAAAACCTCCGTCCGGTTTCCCGAACGGAGGTTCTATCGTGACCTTGGGTCAGGTCTTACTCTTCGTCTGCTGCCTCTTCGGCGGCGACGCGGGCTTTGTCGGCCGCGCCTTTGGCGTCCAGATCGCGGTCAACGAATTCGATGATCGCCATCGGAGCCATGTCGCCATAGCGGAAGCCAGCTTTCAGGATGCGGACGTAACCGCCCTGACGCTCGGCGTAGCGGGGGCCCAGAACTTCGAACAGCTTGGCGACGTCCTTGTCTTCTTTCAGCTGCGATGCGGCCTGACGGCGGGCGTGCAGATCGCCGCGCTTGCCCAGAGTGATCAGTTTTTCAACGATCGGGCGCAGTTCTTTTGCCTTGGGCAGAGTTGTTTTGATCTGCTCATGTTCAATGAGCGAGCCGGCCATGTTCGCAAACAGCGCCTTGCGGTGCTCATGAGTACGGTTCAGGCGGCGGTAACCACGTGCGTGACGCATTTTCTAGTTCCTTCTTTCGCGTTTTGCTTTGTCTGGCCGGCGATGCGTGTCACCGGCTCTCCTTGGGGCGGATATGCCCATTTTGTCCCCGGCAGCCCGGGCATTGGGGAAGACGCGCTTAGAACGCGTCTTCGAATTTCTTCGCCAGATCTTCGATGTTGTCCGGCGGCCAGTCCTCGACATCCATGCCCAGGTGCAGACCCATGCCGGACAGCACTTCCTTGATCTCGTTCAGCGACTTGCGGCCGAAGTTCGGGGTGCGCAGCATCTCGGCTTCGGTCTTCTGGATCAGGTCGCCGATGTAAACGATGTTGTCGTTCTTCAGGCAGTTTGCCGAACGGACCGACAGTTCCAGCTCGTCCACCTTCTTCAGCAGCAGCGGGTTGAACTCCAGACCATCGTCCTCGTCCTGACGGCTTGCCGATTCCGGCTCGTCGAAATTGACGAAGATCGACAACTGATCCTGAAGGATACGAGCGGCAAAGGCCAGCGCGTCTTCCGGCGTGATCGAACCGTCAGTTTCGATCTTCAGGGTCAGTTTGTCATAGTCCAGAACCTGACCTTCACGGGTCGGCTGAACGTCATAGGCGACCTTTTTGACCGGCGAATAGATCGCGTCGATCGGGATCAGGCCGATGGGTGCGTCTTCGGGCTTGTTCTTCTCGGCCGAGACATAGCCCTTGCCAGTGTTGACGGTCAGTTCCATGAACAGGTCTGCGCCATCGTCCAGGTGGCAGATGACGTGATCACGGTTCAGAACCTCGATACCGGCGCTTTCGCTGATGTCGCCAGCGGTGACGACTGCGGGGCCTTTGGCATTGATCGACAGGCGCTTGGGGCCTTCGACCTCCATGCGCAGGGCAACCTGCTTGAGGTTCAGGATGATGTCGGTGACGTCTTCACGAACGCCGGCGACCGAGCTGAACTCGTGCAGGACGTTGTCGATCTGGACGCTGGTGATGGCCGCGCCTTGCAGCGAGCTCATCAGAACGCGGCGCAGGGCGTTGCCCAGGGTCAGACCAAAGCCACGCTCCAGCGGTTCGGCAACCAGGGTGGCCTGACGTGCAGGATCATTGCCCGGCTTGGCTTCCAGCTGGGTCGGCTTGATCAATTCGGCCCAATTCTTGTGGATCATGTAATCCCTCCATTCCTGTCCGCGCCCCATGACCAACAAGGTGCAGACGCCCGAGGTTCAAAATGACGTGCTGGGGCCGTGCAGAAACACAGCCCCAGCTCAATTCAAAATCGCTTAGACGCGACGACGCTTCGGCGGTCGGCAGCCGTTGTGAGCAATCGGCGTCACGTCGCGGATAGACGTGATGTTGAAGCCCACGGCAGCCAGCGCGCGCAGTGCCGATTCACGGCCCGAACCGGGGCCCTGAACTTCGACTTCCAGCGTCTTGACGCCATGTTCCTGCGCCTTCTTGCCTGCGTCTTCGGCAGCCATCTGAGCGGCGTAGGGTGTCGATTTACGCGACCCTTTGAAACCCATGGTCCCGGCAGAGGACCATGCAATGGCGTTGCCCTGCACGTCCGAAATCAGGATCTTGGTGTTGTTGAAGGTCGAATTCACATGGGCAACGCCCGATGCGATGTTCTTGCGCTCTTTGCGCTTAACGCGAGTCTTGTCACGTGCCATCGGTCAGACCCTCCCTTATTTCTTCTTACCAGCGATGGCCTTTGCGGGGCCTTTGCGGGTACGAGCATTGGTGTGGGTACGCTGACCGCGAACCGGCAGGTTGCGGCGATGGCGCAGACCGCGATAGCAGCCCAGGTCCATCAGGCGCTTGACGTTCATCTGAACTTCACGACGCAGGTCACCTTCGACGGTAAAGTTTGCGTCGATGTGCTCGCGGATGGCCAGAACTTCGGCGTCGGACAGTTCGTTGACACGACGCGATGCGTCGATGCCTACGGCTTCGCAAATTGCGTTGGCCGAAGTGTTTCCGATACCGGTGATATATGTGAGGGCGATAGGTACCCGCTTTGCAGTCGGGATGTTTACGCCGGCAATACGTGCCACGTGTCACTTTCCTTTTTGTTGCGGTTCCGTAACTCCGGAACCTTTTTTCACAACACCTGACCGTGGCAGTGACGCCAGAGGGTCCAGTATTATTCGAGGTGGTCGGGGCGCAAGCGACGAATCCCTCACGCGATCTTGATTCCCTTTAGGGATGGGGGTCGATATGGGCTTTTGGCGGTGCCGTCAAGCCCATATTGAACTCAGCCGAGAATGGCTTCGATCGACGCCGTGACTTCCTTGATGTCCGCCAGCCCGTTCACCGGGCGCAGATCACCCTTGGCGTAGTAATAGCCAATCAGCGGCGACGTCTTCTTGTAGTATTCCATCAGACGCGTGCGAAGGCTTTCCTCGTTGTCGTCAGCGCGACGCACGAAGTCGTTTTTCTTGCCGCAATTGGTGCACTTTCCATCAGCCGGGATCGGCTTGGTCTTGTCGTTGTAGACCTCACCACATCCGCCGCAGGTTGACCGCGCGGTAATCCGTTCCACCAGCGCATCATCATCCACACGCATCTCGATCACGGTGTGCAGAGACTGACCCAGCTTGGTCAGCAGAGCCGACAGCGCGTCGGCCTGTGCCAGCGTGCGGGGGAAGCCGTCAAAGATGAAACCGGCGCCCTTTTCGGTGGTCAGTTTCTCTTCGATAAGGCCGATCACGATCTCATCGGTGACAAGCTTGCCCGCGTCCATGATCGCTGCAACCTTCTTGCCCATCTCTGTGCCGCTGGTCCGCGCCTCGCGCAGCATGTCACCCGTGCTCAGCTGGATCATACCGCGGGTTTCAACCAGGTGACGCGCCTGCGTTCCCTTGCCTGCCCCCGGGGGGCCCAGAAGAATGATGTTCATCGACGAGCAGCTCCCTTTCTGCCGCGTTTCTTGCCTTTGCCACGCAGTTGGGACTTTTCGATCAGCCCTTCATATTGATGCGCCAGCAGATGGCTCTGAACCTGCTGGATCGTGTCCATGGTCACAGAGACGATAATCAGAACCGAGGTGCCGCCGAAATAGAACGGAATGGCAAACTGGCCCCGCAGGATTTCGGGCAGCAGGCAGACCGCCGCCAGATAGCCCGAACCCAGCACCAGCACGCGGTTGACCACGTATTCCAGATATTCAGCGGTTTTCTTGCCGGGGCGGATGCCGGGCACGAAACCGTTCTGCTTTTTCAGGTTGTCCGCCACATCGTCCGGTTTGAACGACACGTTGAACGTATAGAAATAGGCAAAGAACACGATCATCGAGGCAAAGAACAGCAGGTAAAGCGGCTGTCCGGGGCCGAAATTGGCCAGCAGCCAAGACATGACGGGCCCGTTCGCGGCACCTGACGAGAAGGTCGAGATCGTGACCGGCAACAGCAGCAGCGAGCTGGCGAAGATCGCCGGAATGACACCTGCGGGGTTGACCTTGACCGGCAGGTGGCTTGAGCCGCCTTCGTAGATTTTCATACCGGCCTGGCGGCGCGGATACTGAATGTGGATCTTGCGCAATGCACGTTCCATGAACACCACGAAAGTGATGACCGCGATCACCATGACGATCACGCCAACGATGACGGCAGGGCTGATTGCACCGCTGCGGCCGCTTGCAAAGAACTGCGCCAGAGCAGCCGGAACCTCGGCAATGATGCCGACAAAGATGATCAGAGAGATGCCGTTGCCGATACCGCGCGCGGTGATTTGCTCACCCAGCCACATCAGGAACATGGTGCCGCCAACCAGCGTTATCATGGTCGACATCCGGAAATAGAGACCCGGATCAGTCGCCAGATCGCCCGATTCCAGCGAAACGGCCAGGCCATAAGCCTGAACGGTGGCCAGAGCCACGGTGCCGAACCGGGTGTACTGGTTGATCTTCTTGCGCCCTTGCTCGCCCTCTTTCTTGAGTTGCTCGAGCGCGGGAACCATCGATGTCAGCAGCTGAACGATGATCGAGGCCGAGATGTAGGGCATGATGCCGAGGGCAAAGATACCCATCCGCCCCAGCGCCCCGCCGGTGAACATCGAAATCATGCCGCCGATGCCCTGCCCCGCCTGCTCCATGAATTCGCGCAAAGCTGCCCCGTCGATCCCCGGCACCGGAATGAATGTGCCCAGACGATAGACGATCAGCAAACCCAGCGTGAACAGGATGCGGTTGCGCAGATCGGTGGCCTTGCCCAGAGCAGCCCAGCTTGTGTTGGCTGCCATTTGTTCTGCTGCTGATACCATAAATCGGTCTCTCTTATGCAAACGCCGCCCGGAACCGTTTTCCGGCTCGGACGGCGTCTTGGAAAACTCTGAGGTCTATGTAAGCGGGTCTTTGCCCGCTCACAAGCGATTACTCTGCCGCAGCAGCTTTTGTGACCTTCAGTGAACCGCCCGCTTTCTCGACTGCCTCGACGGCAGATTTCGAAGCACCGGTCACTTCCAGGTTCACCTTGGCGCTGATTTCGCCTTTGGCCAGAACGCGGATACCGTCCAGCTTGCGGCGAACCAGACCGGACGCAACCAGAGCGTCTTCGGTGATCGCAGCCGAAGCGTCCAGCTTGCCCGCTTCGACGAATTTCTGGATCAGACCCAGGTTGACAACGGCGAATTCCTTGCGGTTCGGCTTGTTGAAGCCACGCTTGGGAAGACGCTGGTACAATGGCATCTGACCGCCTTCATAGCCATTGATGGCCACACCCGAACGGGATTTCTGGCCTTTGATACCACGGCCACCCATTTTACCTTTGCCGGAACCCGGACCACGGCCAACGCGGGTGCGTTTCGGGCTGGCGCCGGGATTGTCGCGCAATTCGTTCAGTTTCATGTCGCTTCTCCTAAGCCGGATATGACCCCGAAGCGTGATGGGCCAAACACGGCATTTCTTGGTTTTGATTCTCGTGGCGGAAAGCCACCGCAGGCGTATAGGCCCGATAAACGCACTTGACAAGCCTGTAGATTGCCCTGCGCCCTGAAGTTCCGGCATGGGGACCCGAGCCAAGTGTTACGCAAAGGGCACCTCTGCCGGCCCTTGACCGAAAAGTGACCGTAAAATGCAGCGACTTTTACAAAAACTGCTTGCTATGTCGGGGTGGTCGTCTATCCGGTGGCCTGCAAACACTTGACTGGCAGGCGTATGACTGAACCCTCTCCCTCGCACCGGGTAAAGCCGGAGACCACCGCCGCACGTGACTGGGTAACAACGCTTGCCAGATATCGCGAACCGGACCAAATGCGCAGCTCTTTTGAGCTGGGCATAAGCATTATCCCCTTTTTCGCGCTGTGGGCTTTGTCCTGGATGTCACTGTCGGTCAGCTATTGGCTGGCCTTTGCGCTTTCCGTCCTCAATGCGGCCTTTCTGCTGCGCTTGTTTGCCATCCAGCATGATTGCGGGCATGGCGCGTTCTTCAAGAATCGGACCGTCAGTGATTGGATCGGGCGCGGCATCGGTGTTCTGACACTGACCCCATATGATGTCTGGCGCCGCACGCACTCCGCACATCACAACAGTTCAGGCAACCTGGACAAGCGCGGGATGGGCGATATCCATACCCTGACCGTGGCCGAATATCGGGCCAAAACACCACTGAACAGGTTCTGGTATCGCGTGTACCGGAACCCGATCACTTTGTTCGTACTTGGCCCTGGCTATCTGTTTTTGTTTCAAAACCGCCTTCCGCTGGGCCTGACGGACAGCGTCAGGTTCTGGGTCAGCGCGATGGCGACCAATCTTGCCATTCTGATTGCACTGGTGGCCATCTACTATTTTGGCGGGCTGATGCCGATGTTGCTGATCTTTCTGCCGTCGACACTGATTGCCGCAACGGCCGGAGTGTGGCTGTTTTATGTACAACACCAGTTCGAGAACACGCATTGGGACGCCGATGCAGACTGGCAACTGCATGAGGCGGCGCTGCACGGAAGTTCACACTATATCCTGCCCTCGGTGTTGCAGTGGTTCAGTGCCAATATCGGCATCCACCATGTACACCACCTCTACAGCCGCATTCCGTTCTACCGCCTGACCGAAGTGCTGCGCGATCATGAAGAACTGGCGAACAGCAACCGGATGACCATTCGGGAAAGTCTTGCCAATGCGCGGCTTCACCTGTGGGACGAGAAGAACCGTCGTCTGCTGTCCTTCGCCGAGGCCCGCGCACTTTACAAGTAACGGGCATGCCTGCCAGCTTGTTTCCTGATATCGCAGCGTGTCCCTTGCGCCGACGACAGGGGCGTGTGGCGCGGGATTCTCTCCATCCATCGCGACCTGCATGGCTGCGAAAAGGGCGCGTGACCATCTGCCGACATGAACACCACTCTGCACGGTTTCTGTGATGACCAAATGCAGCCGTTCAACCTGTTCGTCGATTCTGGGCAAGGCTGCGGCACCTTGAAAGAATACGCGGCCCCCGGGCATGTAGGCACGGCGGAAATCGCTCATACCCATGCACAAACCCAACAAAATCTCTTGTCACACCCCCGCCCCGATGCCATATGAAAAGAGCTTACGTTTATCTATTCGACCTACTGTCTCCTTCATCGGCAGTCAGTCTATCGATACAGACCGACGACGCCAGGCTGCCGCAACTCCGTGGGCAGCACTCAAACAGGAGACACGGATATGCCTACAGGCACCGTAAAATGGTTCAATACCACCAAAGGCTTCGGCTTCATCGCACCGGAAGAGGGCGGCAAAGATGTATTCGTACACATCTCGGCTGTCGAGCGTTCGGGCCTGACCGGTCTGGCCGACAACCAGAAAGTCACGTACGAGCTGCGTGCCGGCCGTGACGGCCGCGAAAGCGCCGACAGCATCCAGCTGGCCTGAGCTTGAGATCGGGTGAGGGGATCCCCCTCGCCCCTTTCCCGCCGCGACCTTCCGGTGGCAGGCAGAACACATCACGTCCACGTGATGTCTGCCCTAGAATTGACCAAATATCATATCATGATGAAATTGGTTTCAGTTTCATTGGTCATTCGACGAGGGTTTCGATGTTTACACGCCGTATTTTTCTGGCCGGAACGGCGGCCAGCATGTTGCCGGGCATCGCCAGCGCCAAAAAGGCGGTCGAGTATGATCCGACACCGCAATTCGTGCGCATCAAAAAACAGTTTGTACCAGGTCAGCTGCTGGTCGCGCCCCGGTCGTTCTATCTCTATTTCGTCACTGAACCTCGCAAGGCGATCCGCTATGGCTGCGGTGTCGGCAAGGCGGGGCTGGAGTTTACCGGCACAGCCACCATCGATGTGAAAAAGGAATGGCCGACCTGGCGTCCGACCGATGAGATGATCGAACGTGATCCCGTCGCTTACGCAAAATTCAAGGACAATGACTATGTCCAACCCGGTGGCGGAGACAACCCGCTGGGCGCGCGGGCGCTGTATCTGTTCCAGAACGGTGTCGATACCTATTTCCGTATCCACGGCACGACACAGCCGCAAACCATCGGTCGCGCAGTGTCCAACGGTTGCATACGAATGCTGAACGAGCATGTGATCGATTTGTACAATCGGGTCCCGATCGGAACTGTCGTTACAGTCGTCTGAGTGCGCATGGATGGGCGCCTATTCCGCTCGATCTGCCTGATCAACCAGCTTCAGAACGGACGGCCCCAGTGATTCAACGATCTTTGCCACCCCGTCCGTGTTTGGATGTATTCCGTCAGGCTGCATGAACTGCGATACCGCACCGGGGTCGCCCTCTGCCGTAAGCCCTTCAAAGAAACTGGCGGCGAAGAGGACATCGAACTCCTGTGCCAGGTCAGGGTACATCCCGTCAAAAGCTTGCTTGTAATCGGCCCCATAGTTGCCCGGCGCCTGCATGCCGATCAGCAGAACCGGTACATTCGCGCCCCGCGCCACGTCCAGGATCTTGCGCAAATTGGCTTTTGAGACGGCCGGATCGATCCCCCGCAACAGATCGTTCCCACCCAAGGCCACGATCATCCCGTCCACATCCGGGGTCAGGGTCCAATCCACGCGCGCGGCCCCGCCCGCCGTGGTATCGCCCGAAACCCCGGCGTTGATTACCCTGACATCCGCCCCCTGCGCGTGCAGCCAACGGTCAAGCTGCGGAACAAACCCGTTCTCCTCCACCAGCCCATAGCCCTGAGTCAGCGAGTCTCCCAAAGCCGCAATCACCACTTGTTCGGCTGTGGCCGCAAAACCGCACCACGTGAAAAGGCCTGCCATCAAAGCCTTGCGCAACGTAGTGATCGCTCCATATCCCAAAAGACCGCTCCTTTTTCGGGTAGACCCATGACGACTGCTGTTCTCGCCCTCCAAAATGCCGCTTTGTCACTGGATGGCAATGCCGGGCGGGTCGATATTCTGCATGACATTACGTTGACCGTGAACAAGGGCGAGACGCTGGGGCTTATCGGGCCTTCGGGCTCGGGCAAGTCTTCGCTGCTGATGTTGATGGGCGGGTTGGAACAGGCCACGCGTGGTCAAATCGTGGCGCTGGGTCAGGACCTGACCGACATGGATGAGGACGCACTGGCCCGGTTTCGGCGCGACAGTATGGGGGTGGTGTTTCAGAACTTCCACCTGATCCCAACAATGACGGCGCTTGAAAACGTGGCGACCCCACTGGAACTGGCGGGGCACAAGGATGCGTTCGACCGGGCCGAGCAAGAGCTGGACGCCGTGGGCCTGTCGCACCGTCGCGACCATTACCCGGCGCAACTGTCGGGCGGAGAACAACAACGTGTTGCCCTGGCACGAGCATCTGCGCCACGTCCCAAAATCCTGTTGGCTGATGAACCGACCGGGAACCTGGACGAAACCAACGGGGCCGCAATTGTTGATCTGCTGTTTGGTCTGCGTCGGAAATACGACGCAACCCTGGTTTTGGTGACACACAGCCATTCATTGGCCGAAAGATGTGATCGGGTCGTTCGGTTGCGTGACGGCAGGATCGCCGAAGAGACCCGGCAGGAGGCCGCTGAATGAGCCTGCGGATGGCCGGGCGGCTCGCCCGCCGCGAGCTACGCGGAGGCCTGAGTGGTTTTCGGATCTTTCTGGCCTGTTTGGCGTTGGGGGTCGCGGCCATCGCGGCCGTCGGTTCGGTCCGTACAGCCATCCAGACGGGACTGGCTCAGGAAGGAGCCTCGCTGCTGGGGGGCGATGCCGAGCTTGAGTTCACCTATCGATTTGCCGACCCGGCCGAACGCGCGTGGATGCAACAGACGTCTGCGGGCGTTTCCGAGATTGTCGATTTCCGCTCGATGGCCGTCGTGCCCGGCGCGACAGGTCCGGAACGAGCGCTGACTCAGGTCAAGTCGGTCGACGCCGCGTACCCACTTGTCGGCTCGGTACGGCTGGAACCCGAGATCCCGCTGGAAGACGCCCTGAACGGCAGTTCCGGCTTGCCCGGGGCGGTGATGGAACCTGTGCTGATGGACCGGCTTGGGGTGTCCGTCGGTGATCGGTTTTCACTTGGGACGCAAGAGTTCATCCTGACGGCTGCCTTGCTGGACGAGCCCGACAGTGCGGCGGATGGGTTTGGTCTTGGGCCGCGTACTCTGGTACGAACCGAGGCGTTGCAGGCGTCCGGTCTGCTGGAACCCGGAACACTGTTTTCGACAAAGTACAGGATGATCCTGCCCCGGAACGCAGATCTTTCGGATGTATCCGCAAAAGCTGATGCAGCATTCGAAGGCACCGGGATGCGTTGGACGGACGCGCGCAACGGTGCCCCCGGGATATCCGAGTTCGTCAATCGCCTGAGTGCCTTTCTTGTCCTTGTCGGGCTGTCGGGGCTTGCCGTCGGCGGCATCGGCGTGTCTGCCGCCGTGCGTGCTTATCTGACGCAGAAGACGGAAACCGTTGCGACGCTGCGCACCTTGGGGGCCGATCGCGCCACCATTTTTCAAACCTACATGATTCAAATTGGCGTTCTGTCCGTCTTCGGGATCGTGATCGGCCTGACGCTGGGTGGGTTGGCGCCGCTTGTTCTGGCCCCGCTGCTGGAAAGCCAATTGCCGGTTCCCGCAGTGTTTTCCCTGTATCCACAGCCGCTGATCGAGGCAGCAATATACGGTCTGCTCACAGCGTTCCTGTTCACCCTCTGGCCTCTGGCCCGCACCGAGGATGTGCGCGCCGCGACGTTGTTTCGCGACGCGTTAAGCTCGGCCCGCCCCTTTCCGCGTCTGATTTACGTCGTGGCAACGGGTGTCGGGCTGTTGTTGCTGATCGCCCTGGCGTCATGGTTCAGTGGCTCGACGCGGCTTACTGTCTGGACCGGTGGCGGGCTTGTCGGTGCACTGGCGCTGTTGGCCCTCGCCGCTTATGCCATTCGCAAACTGGCCCGGGCTGGGGCTTCGTTGGCCCGCGGGCGGCCCACCGTCAGATGGGCGTTGTCGGCCATCTCGGACCCACGCGAAGGCGCAGGGTCTGTGGTTCTGTCGCTGGGGCTGGGCCTGTCGGTGCTGGCAGCGGTCGGGCAGATCGACGGCACCCTGCGCAACGCCATTTCGGGCAACCTGCCGGATGTGGCGCCGTCGTACTTCTTTGTAGACATCCAGAAAGATCAAATGCCCGGCTTCACCGAGCGCCTGCAAAGCGACCCCGCGGTCAGCCGCATTGAAAGCGCGCCGATGTTGCGCGGGATCATCACGCAGATCAATGGCCGGCCCGCTCGGGACGTGGCCGGAGATCACTGGGTTCTGGAAGGGGATCGCGGCGTGACCTATTCGGTTCAACCGCCGCCGAACGCACGCCTGACCGCAGGGGAGTGGTGGGCCGAAGATTACGCAGGTGCACCGCAGGTCAGCTTTGCCGCAGAAGAAGCCGAAGAGATGGGCCTGAACCTGGGCGACCAACTGACCGTCAATATCCTGGGGCGTGACATCACGGCAGAACTGACGTCCCTGCGCGAGGTGGATTTCTCTACCGCGGGAATGGGCTTTGTCATGTCGATGAACCCCTCTGCGCTGGCGGGTGCGCCGCACAGCTTTATCGCGACGGTCTATGCCGACGAACAGGCTGAGGCAGCCATCCTGCGGGATCTTGCAGGCCAGTTCCCCAATATCACGGCCATCCGGGTGCGCGACGCCATTGATCGCGTCTCGGGCCTGCTGGCAGGCATCGCCGCAGCAACCTCGTATGGCGCGGGAGTATCCCTGCTGACCGGATTTCTGGTGCTGATCGGTGCAGCGGCGGCGGGCGAACCTGCCCGCAGGTACGAAGCAGCAATCCTCAGGACACTGGGTGCAGACCGCAGCCATATCCTGCGCAGCTTTGGCCTGCGATCTGTTCTGCTTGGGGCCGCCGCGGGTTGCGTCGCGCTGTTCGTTGGTATCCTGGGCGGCTGGGCCGTTGCCACCTACATCTTCGACACAGAGTTCACGGTCATCTGGTCATCGGCCTTCGGCATCGTTCTGGCCGGGATAGGCGTCACGTTATGTGCCGGGCTGGTATTTGCCCTGCGGCCACTTTCGGTGCGTCCGGCGCGCATATTGCGCGCAAGCGATTGAAATCAGCGCACGCAGGCCACAGGCTGCAAGAGCCTCAGCAGCGGATCATTGTCACATACCAGCGCATCCAGGGTAACATCGTCCAGGGACGCATAGAACACCTCTGCCGCGTCCTGAAGCGCAAGCCTCAGCCGGCAGGCATCCGTGAGCGGGCACGTGTTGTCAGCGTCGGCGAAACACTCGGCAATAGGCAAAGCCCCTTCAACATGCCGGAACACCGCACCGATGCGGATCTGATCCGCGGGGCGCGCCAGCGACATGCCACCGTTACGACCGCGCTGCGTGCTCAGATAGTTCAGCTGGCTCAGCTGATTGATCACCTGCGCCAGATGGTTTTCCGAAATGTTGCACACTTCGGCGATTTCGGATTTCGTGACCAGCCTGTCCGGGTGAGCTGCGCAATACATCAACAGGCGCACAGCGATATTCGTCCGTTTGGTAATCCGCATGAGGGCCTCCCTAAAATCAAGATGCAACCTTATTGCATGTCCGGGAAAAAAGCGGTTTGACATACATCAATCGACCCAAAGGACACTTCTCGGATGGCCGACCCCTATTTCTTTGGCTATGGCAGCCTCGTGAACCTCGCGACGCATGATTTCCCCGATCCGCGCCCCGCGCGACTGAAAGGTTGGCGGCGGGCCTGGCAGCATACCGATCTGCGACCCGTGGCGTTTCTGACTGCCGTGCCCGACCCCGAGTCAGAGATCGAAGGCATGATTGCGCATGTTCCAAAAAATGACTGGGCCGCGCTGGATGAACGGGAATGGGCGTATGACCGAATTCCTGCAACGCAGTCGGTTTCACATCCCCTGACGCACGATGTCGAAATAGCTGTCTACGCCGTCCCTCAGGATCGGCACAGCGAGCCCAGCAATCACCATCCATTGCTGCTCAGCTATATCGACGTTGTCGTGCAAGGTTACTTGCGGGCATTCGGCGAGGACGGCGCGGATCGATTCTTTGAGACGACAACCGGATGGGATGCCCCGATCCTGAATGATCGCGCCGAACCGCGTTATCCACGCCACCAGCAACTCAAACCTGTCGAACGTGATTTTGTCGATGACCGCCTGACCAGTTTGTCGGTTCGATTTGTGCAACCAGCGTAAACAAAAAAGGGCCACGCCGAAGACGTGGCCCAGAATTCTGATGTGCCACCACGTTAGCCGCGCGCGCGGATCACCTGTAGCAACGGCATCAGCGCTGCCATTTCCGGGCCGCGCTCCTTGCCGGTCAGCGCTTTGCGCAGCGGCATGAACAGACCTTTGCCCTTGCGACCGGTTGCCTCTTTCACGGCTTTGGTCCAGGTGTTCCAGGTCTCGCCGTCGAACGGGCCTTCGGGCAGCAAAGCCATCGCCTGGGCAATGAATTCCTGATCTTCATCGGCGATCAGGGGATCGGCCCCGTCACGGCACAGCTCCCACCAGCCCTTGAGATCGGCCAGGGTGGTGATGTTTTCACGGGCCATGGCCCAGAAAGGTTCTGCCAATTCATCGGGAACACCGGCATCCGCAACGGCACCGGCCACATCGGACAGCGGCAGCGATTGCAAATACCTGGCGGTCAGCGGGAACAGGTCCTGTACATCGAACTTGGTCGGCGCGGCACCAAACCGGTTCACATCAAATCCGTCGATCAGCTCGGCCATTTCCGAGCGCAGCTCAACCGGATCAGACGAGCCCAGACGCGCCATCAGGCTCAGCAACGCCATCGGTTGCACACCCTGTTCGCGAAGATCGCGCAAAGCCAGCGTGCCCAGCCGTTTCGACAATGCCTCGCCCTGCGGACCAGTCAGCAGAGAATGGTGGGCAAAACGCGGACAACGCCCGCCCAGCGCCTCGATGATCTGGATCTGCGTCGCCGTGTTGGTCACATGGTCCGAACCCCGTACGACATCAGTTACGCCCATTTCAGTATCATCCACAACCGACGCAATCGTATAGAGAACCTGACCATCGCCACGGATCAGAACCGGATCGGAAACCGAAGCCGCATCAATCGAGATGTCGCCAAGAATGCCGTCATTCCATTCGATACGTTCATGATCCAGCTTGAAGCGCCAGACGCCGTTGCCACGTTCGGCGCGCAAGGCTTCTTTTTCGGCCTCCGACAGGTTCAGCGCAGCGCGGTCATAGACCGGCGGCTTGCCCATGTTCAGTTGCTTCTTGCGTTTCAGATCCAGTTCGGTCGGCGTTTCGAATGCCTCGTACAAACGACCCATCGCGCGCAGCTTGTCGGCCGCTTCGGCATAGCGATCCAGACGGTCCGACTGACGCTCGACCCGGTCCCAATGCAAACCCAGCCATTCCAGGTCCTGCTTGATGGCATCGACATATTCTTCTTTCGACCGTTCGGGGTCGGTATCATCGATGCGCAGGATGAACGTACCGCCTGCCTTGCGGGCAATCAGATAGTTCATCAGGGCGGTGCGCAGGTTGCCCACATGGATGTAACCGGTGGGCGACGGGGCGAAACGGGTGGTTGTCATGGGTGTCTCCTGTTGGCGCGGCTCTTGTCACATGGGGGCGTTTTTGTCCAGCCGCCGCTTGATCCATCAGGTGATTCAGAATGGTTTCACCGGCCACACCCTGTCGAGGTCGTCCAATCCGGCGCGAATGAGTTCGCCCAAAACGCCCGTGTCGATATCCGCCAGTTTGTTGACGTAAAGACAGGACTTGCCCAGTTTGTGTTTTCCCAATCTGGCCATGAGATCCGCAAAACCTGCGTAACCCGGCATGATGTAAATCACCAAAGCTGATTTGCGCGGCGAAAAACCGGTTGCCAGAAAGTCGCCTTCACGACCCGATTTGTAGCGATAATGGTAGCGGCCATACCCGACGATCGACGGGCCCCACATGACCGGGCTAAACCCGGTGGTGGCGCGAAACAATTTGTCAAGCTGGTGCGCGTCTTCAGCACGGCGCGCCGGTTGAACCGTTCTCAGGAAATTCTCGACGCTTTGATCTGTCGGAACTGTCTTGTTGTCTGATCGCGCCATGAACAAAAATTAACACGTATTATTCATCCATGCACCCCATCTGAATGGCGTATAAACTGGCAAGAGACTCTCGACGCCCTAACTGCAACAATGATGTCCTGACAGGGAGAACGAAGATGACAATGAAACTCACGCGCCGCGCCGCTTTGGGAACTGCCGCCGCCTTGCCGTTTGCAACCGCAGCTGCACCGGTTCTGGCCGCAAGCCCGGAAACCAAAGCAAACTCGACCATCGCCAAGTCATTTCATGTTGGCGACTTCACGGTCACGACCCTGCTGGATGGCAGCTTTCCACGCGACGGAGCCAAAGAGATTTTTGGGGGCGGAGCGACGGACGAAGAATTCGCCAAGGTTTCGGCTGAGAACTTCATTCCCGCAGACGTCGCACAGTTTTTCTTTACCCCCTCGCTGGTCAACACAGGCTCAGAGCTGGTTCTGTTTGATACCGGTCTGGGGCAAGGTGGCATACAGGCCGCGCTGGCAGATGCGGGTGTAACCCCGGATCAGATCGATGTGGTCGTGATAACGCATATGCACCCTGACCATATCGGTGGCATGACGACCGAAGGCGCGCCCACCTTCGCCAATGCGCGCTACGTGACGGCTTCTCCGGAATATGATTTCTGGGCTGCGCAGGACGCAGGCAATCGCGTGGGCGATCTGGTCGCCGAAAAAGTCACACCACTGGCCGAGAAAATGACCTTTGTCGAAGACGGGGGCGAGGTCGCCTCGGGCATTACCGCGGTTGCCGCTTATGGCCATACACCAGGCCACACGGTCTATCATCTGGAAAGCAACGGGCAACGTCTGGTGCTGACGGCGGATCTGGCCAACCATTATGTCTGGTCTTTCGCTCATCCCGAATGGGAAATCCGGTTTGACATGGACAAGGCCGCAGCAACTGCCGCGCGCCGCAATGTCCTTGGCATGCTGGCTGCCGACAAAGTGCCCATGGTCGGCTATCACATGCCTTTCCCCGGTGCAGGCTATGTTGAGGCACGCGGAGAAGGCTTCCGCTTTGTCCCGGTCAGCTACCAGATGATGGGTTAGGCTGTCAGTACCCCGGATCCGGTCGCACTTTTGAACCGTCGCTGAACCGCGACAGGCGAAAGGCAGCCGGGTCCACGCAAGGCACTGTTTCTGAAACCAGATCAGCCATCAGCCGCCCCGCCCCGGGTCCGATTCCAAAACCATGGCCTGAAAACCCGGTGGCGATGTACATTCCCGGCAGGTCATCCACACCCGAGATGACGGGAATGGCATCCGGCGTCACATCGATCATACCTGCCCAGCTTTGTACGATCTCGCCCGTTTGCACAGCGGGATATCCCTTGCATGCACTGGCCCAGGCGCGTCGCAACGTTTTTTGCGACGGCTCAGGGTCCAGGATCCGGCACTTTTCGAATGGTGTCACATCAGTTGGCAGCCATCTCCGGTCCTGTTTTGCTTCGATCGTCCAGCGTTTGGACAGGCGAAAGCGCAGAGATTTCCATTCCTGCACAAAAGCCGGCAGGAACTGCATCGCCAATCGAAAACTGTCCGGCACGATGTCCACGGTATTCTCATGACCGGAGGCAATTGTGTAACCGCCATCGGCCCGTTTTCGGATCGCAAAGTCATCCGACCACAACGACACCTCGGGCCCCTCTGCGATGGGGGATGTGCGCAGGACCGTATTCAGAACCTTCAGCTGCGGCAGTTCGATCCCCGCATTGCCTGCAAACAGGCGCGACCACGCCCCTCCGGCCAGAACGACGCGGCCGCTGGCAACTCTGCCGCGCTCGGTGAAGACACCGGCGATACGTCCAGCCTGAACGTCCACACTGCGCACGGCGCAATTCGTCATGATCACCGCGCCCCGAGCCCGCGCAGCTTCGGCAATGGCGGGGGCTGTCCATTGAGGTTCGGCACGACCGTCCTGCGGCATGTACAAAGCGGTTTCAAAGCCTGATTGGTTGCCGTGCAAAAGGTCTGTCAACTCACCGCCCGAAACCATCCGCGCGCCGGTCTGCAATCCGTCCACATGGTGCAGCCAACGTTCCATGTTGCCGGCATCCCGCCTGCCGGATGCGCCAAAAAGGATACCGGATCGGGTGTAACCTGTCTTGCGGTCCAGCCGGTCATCGAGCGTCTGCCAGATGCGCGACGATTCCTGCATCAGGGGTATCTCTCTTGGGTCCCGCATCCCAAGACGGACCCAACCCCAATTGCGAGAACTTTGTTCGGCTGCAATCTGCCCTTTTTCGCACAAAAGAACCGAAGCGCCCCGCTCTGCCAGTTCCAACGCGGTTGAAACGCCGATGATTCCGCCGCCGATGACCACGACATCAACGGTTTTGGGCAGGGCAAGATCAGGTTCTACAGGAGTCGGTTTGGGCGCGGTCATCAATAGGCCTTACTCTGTCGCTTGGACCGCCATGGAGACCGAAAGACAAAGCATGGGCAATACAAACTGCCACCGCAACATACGATTTTCGGCATCTGTGACCCGGACGCCTGAGGTTAAATGCGCGGGGCCGAAGGTTACGCTGCGCCGGACAGTTCCGCCCATTTCTGGCGCAAGATCGCGGACAACCGGTTTTCCTTCAGCGCCGCTTGCGCGGATACGTCTTCCTGAGGAAGCAATTGCGGAAACTCTGGCCGCAACATGGCCGCTTTCTGATCTTCCGACTGCCGCTGCTCATTCAACAGATCGGCAATTGCTGCATCCAGCTTTTCTTCATCCAATTCTTGCGGCGGAGATTCCATTGTGCGCCATTTCAAAGGCGCATGAAGCGATCTTTCATAATCCTCGTACATTTTAACACCAAACCATTCACTCAGACATCCAACCCCGGATACGTCGCGTTCACCAAAAACAGCTTTGCAACTTCAACAAACAATACGTCGCATCCGCCCCACATTGGGCAACTTCCAAGCAAAAATGTGTCAGAAAAATGTCATCCAAACAAGTCTGGGGTGGCCTTTTTTGCCCCATTTAACAGGCAACACCCCCCGATCTGGGAACAAAGCGCGCAAAGGAAACGTCACTGTTTCCGATCTTGCAGAACTGGCTTCGATTTCAGCGACGTTCGCGCCAGCGATTCACGATCGGGTACCGCCGGTCCAGCCAGAATGCCCGCTTGCTCAAGCGCGTGCCCGGAGCGGACTGGAACCGTTTGTACTCGCTGATATAGATCAGATGTTCGACCCTTCTCGCATCCGCCTCGTCAAATCCGGCGGCGACGCAATCCGCGATGGATCCGTCCTGATCGACCAGAATATCAAGTATCCCATCCAGTACCGGATAGTCCGGCAGGCTGTCACTGTCCTTCTGATCTTCGCGCAGTTCGGCGCTGGGGGGTTTGTCGATGACGGACGGGCGAATGACCTCTCCGTCAGGCCCCATCATCCAGTCTCGATGATTGGCGTTGCGCCAGCGGCAGGTTTCGAACACGCGGGTCTTGTACAGATCCTTGATCGGGTTGTAGCCGCCATTCATGTCGCCATAGATCGTGGCATAGCCCACCGCGACCTCGGACTTGTTGCCGGTGGTCAAAAGCATTTCACCAAACTTGTTCGAAATCGCCATCAGCAAAAGCCCGCGCAGGCGCGACTGAATGTTCTCCTCGGTCAAGCCTTCGTCCAACCCCGCAAATAGCGGAGCAAGCGTGTTGGTGACGGCAGCCCGGCTTTCCGAAATCGGCACATGGTCATAGTGCACACCCAGCGCCTTGGCGACGGCCTCGGCATCGTCCAATGACGCTTGGCTGGTGTATTCCGACGGCAACATCACGCAGCGAACACTGTCGGCCCCGATGGCATCCACCGCGATGGTCGCCACCAAGGCGGAATCGATCCCTCCGGAAAGTCCCAGAACTGCCTTTTTGAAACCGGTCTTGCCCATATAGTCCCGCAGGGACTGCACCATCGCGCGATAATCCTGCTCCCACACATCTGGCTGGGGCACGATTTCTGCCGGCACAATGCGCCAGCCATCATCGCCACGCTCAAGATCCACCTGAGAAACCACTTCGTCGAATACCGGCATCCGGAAGGCCAGCTCTCCGCCCGGGTTGAGACCGAAGCTGGCGCCGTCAAAGACCTGATCGTCCTGCCCGCCGACCATGTTCAGGTAGATCAGCGGCAGGCCCGTTTCGACCACGCGCGCGACCATATGGTTCAGACGTACATCGTATTTGTTCCGGAAATAGGGCGACCCATTGGGGATCAGTAGAAACTCGGCCCCGGTTTCCTCAAGGGTTTCCGCCACATCCGGGTGCCAGCCATCCTCGCAGATGGGGCTGCCGATCCGGAAGTTGCCAACCGAATACGGACCGCCCAGAGGACCCGCATCATACAGGCGCACTTCGTCGAAAACAGTTTCATTCGGCAGGTGGTGCTTCAGAACCTTGCTGGTGATCCGCCCCCCCTTCAGGATCAGATAGGCATTGTACAACTTGCCATCATCGACCCACGGACCACCCAGGGCAATCGCGGGCCCATCGGCGCATTTCGCGGCCAGAGTCTCGACCGCATCCATGGCCGCGCGATGAAACACAGGCTTCAGCACCAGATCCTGCGTGTTGTATCCGGTGATGAACATCTCGGGGAACGCCACCAGATCGGCCCCCGCCGCCTTGCCCTGTTCCCACGCGGCAACGACCTTGGCCGCATTGCCGTCGATGTCCCCTACGGTCGGGTTCAGTTGCGCCAGAGTGATGCGGAAACGGTCGGCCATGCTGCCCTCTTGCCTCGTCAGTCCTATTGCCATTTAGCAGATCATCGCGCGAGTAAAAGGCCAATGCGGCAAAACCCGTTGCCCTGCCCTCGACGGTACCCTAGTTTTGCGCCCAGGGATGCAACCAACGATGATCCGGCAGGCAGGACCAAAATGAACGTGATCCGAAACTCAATTGGGGCTGTGGCCATGGGCCTGGCAGCTGCGACCGCTTTTGCGCAGGACGGTACGGTTATCGTCAAGGATGACGAAGTGGGCGGCGTCTACGAGGGCACTTATGAGAATGGCCTGCGCCACGGGACGGGTACGTATCGGCTGCCCAACGGGTTCGAATACACCGGCCAGTGGGTGGAAGGCGAAATTCAGGGTCAGGGCGTCACCAAGTACCCGGATGGATCGGTTTACGAAGGTGCGTTCGCCAAAGGTCAGCCGGAAGGGCGCGGCAAGATCGTCTATGCCAATGGCAGCAGCTATGACGGTGAGTGGTCCAACGGATCCATCAACGGCACGGGCGTCGCTGAATTTGCCAATGGCTCGCGCTATGAGGGTGAATTCAGGAACGCACAGCGGCACGGCAAGGGCAAACTGACCTTTCCCGACGGATATGTCTACGATGGCGATTGGGTGGACGGCCAGCGGCAAGGCAAGGCCACGATCACCTATGCCGATGGCAGCGTCTACGAAGGCAATGTCAATGCCGGCTTGCGCGATGGCACAGGCACCCAGACGATGCCTGACGGAATGATATACGAGGGCGAATGGACACAGGACCAGATCACCGGGACAGGTCGTCTGACCTATGCCAATGGCGATGTGTATGAAGGCGCGCTTGTGGAAGGGCGCCGCCAGGGCAAGGGCAAAGTAACTCACGCGTCAGGGGACGTCTACGAGGGTGACTTTGTCGATGATCGCCGCCATGGCAAGGGCACGTTCACCGGAACCGATGGTTTTGTGTACACCGGCGACTGGAACCAGGGTCAGATAGAAGGCCTGGGAGAGCTGACTTATCCCGACGGCTCGGTCTATGTGGGCGATTTCGTGGCCGATCTGGCGGAAGGAAACGGCCTCATCACCTATCCCGACGGCTCCACCTACGAGGGTGAGTGGATCGCGGGCGTCATCGAAGGTCAGGGTACGGCGACCTATGCCACCGGTATGATCTACAAGGGTCAGTTCAAAAACGCGCAAAGCCACGGCAAGGGTGTGATGACCCGCGCGGACGGTTCGATCTATGACGGGGATTGGGTCAACGGGGTCCGTCAGGGAAAAGGCAAGGCGACCTACTCTGACGGCACCGTTTACACCGGAGATTTCATGAACGGAAAACGTCACGGCAAAGGAGAAATCGTGACCCCTGCCGGGTTCAAGTATGTCGGCGACTGGTCCGAGGGCAAAATCAACGGCGAAGGCATAGCGACCTACTCGAACGGCGACGTCTATGAGGGCAACTTTGTCGACAACAAGAGGCAGGGCAGCGGGACCATGCGTTACGCCAACGGGCAAGAAGAAACCGGTATCTGGGAAAACGGTGTGCTGCCGAATCAAACCCCGGATCAACAGGGCGGCGCAGACACTCCGGCACAGCAGACAGACCCGGACTCAGAGACGGCACAGCCAGATCCGTCTGGCGAATGATCGCTCACCAGGGAACTGGTTTTCCGGCCCAGTCAAAGAACCCACCGGTATCTGCCGGGCTTAACCCGCCGATCACGGACAACAGATTGCGCGCGGCTTCACCGGATTCAACGGCGGGATGCCGTCCCAGATATTTCCGAGTAAACTCTGTTTTGACCGTGCCGGGATGCAGCGCAACACATATCGCCTGTTTATGGGTCCGGGCCAATTCTATCGCCGAAGTATGGACGATTTGATTGACCGCTGCTTTGGCCGCGCGGTAGCTGATCCAGCCGCCCATCCGGTTATCTCCTATTGAACCGACCCGCGCGGACAAAACAGCAAACACCGAACGCCGCTGTCGCGGCAACAACTGATGGGCCCGGCTTAGCACCAGCGCCGGACCAACGGCATTCAGAGCAAACTGGTCCATCATTGCCCTTGCCGAAACAGATCGAATGGTCTTTTCGGGCCCATTGCCTGAAATTTCCAGCGCCCCGGAAGCGACAAGAACAAGATCGAACGGGCCTGAAAGGCGATCAAGCATCCGACTCGCTTGGTCCGGTTCCATCAGATCGAACCCCTCGACAGAGCGCGAAAGGCACGTCACCGCAACACCCTGTGCCTCCAATTGCTCGCGTACGGCCGCACCGATCCCGCCGGACGCACCAATGATCAAAGCAGTATCCATCTGCGACCAGCTAGCGGCATGGACGGATCAATCAAGGGACGGGAATTTCGACCCCCCTACGCCGCAACTTGTCGAAAATTGGTTCTTTTCATTCCCGGCGGCGTCTGTATAACCTCAAACCCATGATCAACTGCGCAGATATCCCTTTTGCCAAAGCCGCCCCTCGCGGCGCGGTTCTGCGTGGCCTACTGATCCTAATCCGCCTCTGAGCGTGCCATCCGGCGCGCCCGCTCAGAGGAGGACGCCAGCGCGCCAACAGGCTTTAGGACAGACAAGAAAGAGATTCCCATGACCAACGTGACCGACCAAGACCGTGTCTTGATCTTCGATACCACTTTGCGCGACGGCGAGCAGAGCCCAGGCGCGACCATGACCCATGACGAAAAGCTCGAGATTGCCGAGCTGCTGGATGACATGGGCGTCGACATCATCGAAGCCGGTTTTCCGATCGCATCCGAAGGTGACTTCAAAGCGGTGTCCGAGATCGCCAAGAACGCCAAGAACGCCCGTATCTGTGGTCTGGCCCGCGCCAATTTCGCCGATATCGATCGCTGCTGGGAGGCGGTCAGACACGCGGAACAGAACCGCATTCACACCTTCATCGGCACCTCTCCGCTGCACCGCGCCATTCCGAACCTGACACAGGACGAGATGGCTGACAAAATTCACGAAACGGTCAGCCACGCGCGCAACCTGTGCGAAAACGTGCAGTGGTCGCCGATGGACGCGACCCGGACCGAATGGGATTACCTGTGCCGCGTCATCGAAATCGCGATCAAGGCCGGGGCGACCACCATCAACATCCCCGACACCGTGGGGTATACTGCGCCGCTGGAATCCGCGGACCTGATCAAACGCCTGATCGAAACGGTTCCGGGCGCAGATGAGGTGATCTTTGCCACCCATTGTCATAACGACCTCGGCATGGCGACCGCGAATTCGCTGGCGGCGGTCATCGGTGGTGCGCGCCAGATCGAATGCACCATCAACGGCCTGGGCGAACGCGCCGGCAACACCGCCCTGGAAGAGGTCGTGATGGCAATGCGCACGCGCAATGACATCATGCCCTTCCACACCGGGATCAACACGACCAAGATCATGCATATCTCGCGCCGGGTCGCTACGGTGTCGGGCTTCAACGTGCAGTTCAACAAGGCCATCGTCGGCAAGAACGCATTTGCCCACGAAAGCGGCATCCATCAGGACGGCATGCTCAAGAACCGCGACAATTTCGAGATCATGCGCCCCGAGGATATCGGCCTGTCGGGCACATCCCTGCCTCTGGGCAAACACTCGGGACGTGCGGCTCTGCGCGACAAACTGGAAACGCTGGGCTTTGAAGTTGGCGACAATCAACTCAAAGACATCTTCGTGCGGTTCAAGGATTTGGCGGATCGCAAAAAAGAAGTGTTCGACGACGATCTCATTGCGCTGATGACCCTGGATGAGGCGGACGACTATCTGCAACTGGTGTCGATGAAAGTCACCTGCGGCACCGGCGGGCAGGCGGAATCGACGGTCGAGCTGGAAGTCGACGGCAAGGACGTCATCGCAACTGAACACGGTGACGGGCCGGTAGACGCGACCTTCAAGGCAATCCGTGCGATTTACCCCAACACGGCCCGCTTGCAGCTGTATCAGGTTCATGCGGTGACCGAAGGCACCGATGCGCAGGCCACGGTTTCGGTCAGGTTGGAAGAAGATGGTATCATCGCCACGGGTCAATCAGCGAACACGGATACCGTCGTGGCTTCGGCCAAAGCCTATATCCACGCGCTGAACCGCCTGATCGTGCGCCGGGAAAAGACCGGCCCGGGCGCCGATTCCCGCGAAATCAGCTACAAAGACCTGACCTGATCCGAATTGGCGCGGCGAGGGGCTCCCGCACCTGCGGTTGCCCGGCTGCGCCGAGCACCCTTGCAGCTTTGAGCCCGGCAGCGCGCCTGCGGCGCGCTGCCGGGCTCAACAAGTTTGACGGCATCTCTGATGCGGGCAAACAGGGCGGGAGCATCGGTTGCATTTCTTTTGGCTGACTTCAGAGACCTGCGAATAGCTGCGACAGACGTGTCGTTTCTTCCTCGATGCCGAATGGTGCGTTCAGAATGAACATCCCTGATCCCACCATCCGATGCCCCTCGCGCACCGGTGGGAATGTCACCTCATGACAAATGGCCTTGGGGAAGTTTTGCGCTTCAAGCGTCGCGATCATCCGGGCGTGGCGTTTGTCCGTCAGAACAGGGTACCACAGCGCGACCACCCCGACATTCCATTTCCGGTGCAGTTTGGCAATCACGCCGGGCAGTCGATCGTAATCAGTCTTCACCTCATAGCTTGGGTCAATCAGCAACATTCCCCGTCGCGGCGTCGGAGGCAGCAGGGATTGCGCCAGTTCAAACCCGTCCTGCTGATACACCCTCGCCCCGAACGGCGACATCGCCAAAGACAGCGCGGCATGTTCCTGGGGGTGCAGCTCGGCAAAATGCAGACTGTCCTGATCCCTCAACAGATGTGCTGCAATCATCGGCGATCCCGGATAGGCCGCGTCACCGTGCCGGGCCTGTACGTTTTCCAGAACCCGCGCCATCGGATGTCCGGGTCCGAACCACCCTTCTCGTTTCGCGCGCGCGATCCCTGCCGCTGCCTCGCCCGTCCGCATGGATTCGTCTGCGTCCAACTGGTACAGCCCCCGTCCGGAATGCGTTTCGATATAGCTGAGCGGCTTGTCCTTGCGCGTCAAATAATCCAGCACCCAGGCCAGCAATGCGTGCTTTTGGACATCAGCCAGATTCCCGGCGTGGTAAATGTGTTGATAAGAGAGCATTTTGCCTTCTAAAGTCCCATTCAATAAGGCGGAAAGGTGCTGATTGTCGCGGAATCAGCCCTTTTACCGGGCGTGATGGCACCCTATAAGTCATCCGTCCCGGAACCGTCGAGTCGCGGGCAGTAGAAAAACCGACATACAGGATCAGGGGAAACATGGGGATCTTTGGCAATCTGGGCGGCCTGTTCACAGCGGACATGGCCATCGACCTTGGAACGGCGAACACGCTGGTTTACGTCAAGGGGCGCGGTGTCATCCTGTCTGAGCCTTCGGTCGTAGCCTATCACGTCAAGGACGGCGTGAAGAAAGTTCTGGCTGTCGGCGAAGATGCCAAGCTGATGCTGGGGCGAACGCCCGGTTCGATCGAAGCCATCCGCCCCATGCGCGAAGGCGTGATTGCTGACTTCGATACAGCCGAAGAAATGATCAAGCACTTCATCCGCAAGGTGCACAAGCGTTCGACTTTCTCGAAGCCCAAGATCATTGTCTGCGTCCCCCATGGCGCGACACCCGTTGAAAAGCGTGCGATCCGTCAGTCGGTTCTGTCCGCTGGCGCCCGCCGCGCCGGCCTGATCGCCGAACCGATCGCCGCCGCGATTGGCGCGGGCATGCCGATCACCGACCCGACCGGCAACATGGTCGTCGACATCGGTGGTGGTACAACCGAAGTGGCGGTTCTGTCGCTGGGTGACATCGTCTATGCCCGCTCGGTCCGCGTCGGTGGTGACCGCATGGATGAAGCCATTATCTCGTACCTGCGTCGTCAGCAGAACCTGCTGGTCGGTGAATCCACCGCCGAGCGGATCAAGACGACAATCGGCACGGCCCGGATGCCCGATGATGGCCGCGGCCAGTCGATGCATATCCGGGGTCGTGACCTGTTGAATGGCGTTCCCAAGGAAATCGAGATCAGCCAGGCCCAGGTCGCCGAGGCGCTGTCGGAACCTGTCCAGCAGATCTGCGAGGCTGTGATGACCGCTCTGGAAACCACTCCGCCCGATCTGGCCGCCGATATCGTGGACCGGGGCGTCATGCTGACCGGTGGTGGTGCATTGCTGGGCGATCTTGATCTTGCCCTGCGCGAACAGACCGGCCTGGCCGTGTCCATTGCGGACGAAAGCCTGAATTGTGTGGCTTTGGGCACGGGCAAGGCGCTAGAATACGAAAAACAGCTGCGCCACGCGATTGACTACGAAAGCTAAGGCGCGCACCTTCTAGGGACAGGCTTAATTCGGCACGAGCAGCACGGGAAGGTAACCTGTGGCAAAAGACCGATCACAGCGCGATGACTACACGACCCCTCTGCGCCGCTTGTTGCTGGGGATCGTTATCCTGTGCTTGCTGGGCATCTTTCTGGTCTGGCGGATCGACAGCCCCCGAGTCGAGCGGTTCCGCGCGCAGGTGGTGGACGCGGTCGTACCGTCGATGGATTGGGCCATGGTGCCCGTAACTGCCGCTGTGAACCTTGTGCGCGATTTCCAAAGCTACCAGCGCCTGAGCGAGCAGAACCGCGAACTGCGCAGCGAACTGCGGCTGATGCGTGCCTGGAAAGAGGCCGCACTGCAATTGGAGCAGGAGAATGCACGGCTGTTGGATCTGAACAATGTCCGCCTCGACCCGCGCCTGACATACATCACGGGTGTCGTGATGGCCGACAGCGGGTCACCCTTCCGGCAGTCCGTCCTGTTGAATGTGGGGGAGCGCGACGGGATCGTTGATGGCTGGGCCACGATGGATGGCATCGGGCTGGTTGGCCGCATTTCCGGAGTCGGGCCGGACACGGCTCGGGTGATCCTGGTGACGGACGCGACCAGCGCCATTCCGGCAACGATCCAGCCTTCTGGCCAGACCGCACTGATCAAAGGAGATAACACCCCGGCCCCAGTGGTCGAGTTCCTGGAAAACCGAGAGCTGGTCCGTCCCGGTGATCGAGTGATCACATCCGGCGACGGTGGCGTTTTTCCGGCAGGTCTGCTGATCGGCCAGATCGCCGCGGATCCGGGCGGCCGCCTGCGCGTTCGCCTTTCGGCGGATTTTGAACGGCTCGAGTTTCTTCGTGTTCTGCGCTTCCATTCGCCCCCACCAATTCAGGATCCGGGTGGGATCGTCGGGCCAACGCGACCAGAAACTGCGCTTGTACCGGATGAGGTAAGTGATGGATAGGCCCGCCTCATACAACTGGGCCATGCGCAGCCTTTACGCGGCACTGGCTTTTGTCGTGCTGTTCCTGCATTTGCTGCCGCTTGATGCGCAACCGGATCGCTGGCCCTTTCCCGATGTGCTGATTGCGCTGACCTTTGCCTGGGTGTTGCGGCGGCCTGATTATGTGCCCACCCTGTTGGTCGCGTTTGTCATGCTGATGGCGGATCTGCTGCTGCAACGCCCGCCCGGCCTTCTGGCCGCCTTGGTGGTGTTTGGCGCAGCCTATCTGCGCGCCGCCGCTCCGGGTATGAAGGACACTGGATTTGTCGGAGAATGGGTGTCGGTCGGTGTGGTGATTGCCATGGTGTTTTTGATGAACCGAGTCGTTCTGTCGATCTTGTCGGTGCAGCAGGCCGCCTTGTGGCCAGTGGTGATTCAACTTGTGCTGACAATCGCCTTCTACCCGGTCATCGTGCTGCTGACCCAAAGCGTATTTGGCGTCCACCGCCTGTCTGCTGCGGATGCCGGAGCCGTAGGAGGCAGGGCATGAAGCAACGCAAACCCAAGTCGCCGGGCCTTGCCTATAAACGCCTGCCACGCCGGGCGCTGCTGCTGGGCGGTTTGCAGGCGGCTTTTATCGGCGGGCTGGCCGCACGGATGCGCTTCATGCAGGTGGATCAGGCCGACGAATATCGCCTGCTGGCCGAAGAAAACCGCATCAACATTCGACTGATCCCGCCAACCCGTGGACGTATCTATGACCGCAACGGGCAGATCATCGGTCAGAACTCACCATCCTATCGCATCGTCATCGTGCGTGAAGACGCAGGTGACGTCGACAAGGTGATTGCCAAATTGTCGGAACTCATCCCGCTGAACGATGATGAGATCGAGCGCGCCCGGACCGAAATGCGCCGATCAGCGCCGTTCCTGCCAGTGACTCTGGCGGATCAGGTCACTTGGGAAGACATCTCGAAAGTCGCGGTCAATGCCCCGGCCCTGCCGGGTGTGACGCCCGAGGTCGGCCTGACGCGACAATACCCACGCTATGAGGATTTCGCCCATATCGTCGGCTATGTCGGCCCGGTCAGCGACTATGATCTCAGCAAGCTCGAAGACCCCGAGCCGGTTTTGCGGATTCCCCGGTTCCAGATCGGCAAGGTCGGGTTGGAGGCCAAACAGGAAATTGCCTTGCGTGGCAAAGCCGGCGCAAAGCGTGTCGAAGTCAACGCCACCGGGCGCGTCATGCGCGAACTGGACCGGCAGGAAGGTCAGCCGGGTGCGGACCTGCAATTGACGATCGATGCCGACCTGCAACAATACGCGCAAGCGCGGCTGGCAGGTGAAAGCGCGGCTGCCATTGTTCTGGATTGCGAAACCGGGGATCTGCGCGCCGTCAGCTCTACACCCAGTTTCGATCCAAATCTGTTTGTGCGCGGTATCTCGGTCGCTGATTATCGGGCGTTGACGCAGGACAAGTATCGCCCCCTGGCCAACAAGTCCGTGCAAGGCACTTATCCCCCGGGGTCGACGTTCAAGATGGTCACTGCATTGGCCGCGCTGGAGGCTGGCGTGATAGGCCCCGGAAACACAGTGTATTGCCCCGGGCACCTGAAGGTCGGCAGCCGCCGGTTCCACTGCTGGAAACGCGGCGGGCATGGCACGGTTGATCTGAACCTGTCGCTGAAACGCAGCTGCGACGTCTATTACTACGACGTGGCCTTGCGGGTGGGCATCGACAAGATATCCGAGATGGCCCGTACATTGGGGCTGGGCGTCAAGCACGATATTCCGATGTCGGCGGTTGCCGCTGGACTTGCCCCCAATCAGGAATGGAAGCAGCGAACACACGGTCAGGATTGGCTGGTGGGCGACACGGCCAACGCGTCCATCGGGCAAGGGTTCATGCTGGCCTCACCGTTGCAACTGGCCGTAATGACGGCTCGTATCGCCACCGGCCGATCTGTGACACCGCGGCTTGTGCGTTCGATCGACGGTATCGAACAGACTTCGGGCGCGGGGGAACCGCTGGGCATCAACTCCTACAATCTGGAACAGGTGCGCAAGGCCATGTATTCGGTCTCGAACGACCGGCGGGGGACTGCCTATCGCAGCCGCATCATCGCGGACGAGTTCCGCATGGCCGGCAAAACCGGCACCAGTCAGGTTCGAAACATCACCAAGGCCGAACGTGCCGCCGGCGTGATCCGCAACGAAGACCTGCCATGGGAACGTCGCGACCACGCGTTGTTCGTCTGCTTCGCGCCCTATGACAATCCGAAATACGCGGTTGCCGTGGTCGTTGAACATGGCGGCGGCGGGTCCAAGGCGGCGGCACCGGTGGCCCGCGATATCATGCTTCAGGCGCTCTACAACGGTACTCCGCCGCTTGAGGCATATCCGGTTGCCGACCGCGAGCGCATCAAGGAACAGCAAAAACGGCTCGAGGGCGACCGTCGTCCCAAAGCGCGTCCAGACGGAAAGGACCGCGCATGAGCTATCTAGAATATGCCGTGAAATCCACGCCGTCGGGGTTTCGGAAGTTCCTGTACATGAACTGGCCGCTGACCCTGCTGCTGATCAGCACCGCCAGCGCTGGGTTCCTGATGCTGTATTCAGTTGCAGGCGGGTCGTGGACACCCTGGGCCGAGCCACAGATGGAGAGGTTCGGGCTTGGCCTGATCGCGATGTTCATCATTGCTCTGGTTCCGATCTGGTTCTGGCGCAACATGTCCGTTCTGGCCTATCTCGGGTCGGTCGCATTGCTGGTATTCGTGGAATTGTTCGGCACCATCGGCATGGGCGCACAGCGCTGGATCGACCTTGGGTTCATGCGCCTTCAGCCCTCAGAGGTCATGAAGGTGGCCCTGGTCATGGTTCTGGCGGCGTATTACGACTGGCTTCCATCGCACAAGACGTCCCGCCCTCTGTGGGTCTTCATCCCCGTGGCCCTGATTGTTCTGCCCACCTTGCTTGTTCTTAAGCAACCGGATCTCGGCACGTCGATCCTGCTGTTGGCCGCCGGTGGAGGGCTGATGTTTCTTGCGGGTGTGCACTGGGCGTATTTTGCAGCCGTCATTGCCGCCGTCGTGGGCCTGATCGCCGCCGTGTTCAACAGTCGCGGGACCGAATGGCAGTTGCTCAAGGATTATCAGTTCCGCCGGATCGACACGTTTCTCGACCCCTCTACCGATCCTCTGGGTGCCGGGTATCACATCACGCAATCCAAGATCGCCCTTGGATCGGGGGGCTGGAACGGGCGTGGTTTCATGCAGGGTACACAATCCCGGCTGAACTTCCTGCCCGAGAAACACACCGATTTCATCTTCACCACCCTCGCCGAGGAGTTCGGCTTTGTCGGGGGCATCACGCTCTTGGTTCTCTACGCCCTGATCCTTGTGTTCTGCATGGCGACCGCGCTGGCCACCAAGGATCGGTTCTCCTCTCTGGTTACTCTGGGCATCGCGCTGAACTTCTTCTTGTTCTTTGCCGTCAACATGTCGATGGTGATGGGCATGGCACCGGTCGTGGGCGTCCCACTGCCCATGGTCAGCTATGGCGGATCGGCCATGCTGGTGCTGATGGCCGCGTTCGGCATCGTCCAAAGCGCTCATATCCATCGCCCCCGCTGATCTGAAAGGCCCCCGATGCCCGTAAACGTTCTGTTTTCCGCGCGCCCTGCCCTGTGGCCCGTGTATGAACCGCTGCTCACTCGATACCTTGCAGAAGCTGGCGTAGAGGCGGAGATCAGTACGGAGTTTGACCCGGATCAGGTTGATTACGTTGTCTACGCTCCGAATGGCGGGTTACTGGATTTTTCGCCCTTTTCGCGCCTGAAGGCGGTTCTGAGCCTTTGGGCCGGTGTCGAAAAGATCGCGGACAATGACACGCTGAGCGTCCCATTGGCACGGATGGTGGATCACGGGCTGACGCAGGGAATGACCGAGTGGGTGGTGGGCCATGTGCTGCGCTATCATCTGGGAATGGATCGCCACATCACCATCCAGGATGGCGTCTGGGCCCCGGATGCCCCACCTTTGGCGCAGCAGCGCAACCTGTGCATTCTGGGCCTCGGCGCGTTGGGTGAAGCCGCGGCCCGCGCCCTGGCCTCGCTGAATTTCACGGTCACTGGTTGGAGCCGCACCGCCAAGGACATCCCCGGCGTAACCTGTCTGCACGGTCCCGACGGGCTGCGTGATGCGCTTTCCCGGGCCGAGATACTGGTTCTGCTGCTGCCTGACACCGCTGCCACGGAAAACGCGTTGAATGCTGAAACGCTGGCCCTGCTGCCCAAAGGCGCGCGGATCATCAACCCGGGTCGCGGGCCCCTGATTGATGACGAAGCGCTGCTGGATGCCTTGAACTCGGGTCAGGTCGGTCACGCGACGCTGGATGTGTTCCGGGTCGAGCCCCTGCCCCCCGACCACCCGTATTGGTCACATCCGAACGTGACCGTGACCCCTCATATCGCGTCCGAGACCCGCCCGGTCACAGCCGCGCAGGTCATTTGCGAAAACATCCGGCGTGGCGAAGCCGGAGAGCCCTTCGTGCACCTGGTGGATCGCACATTGGGCTACTGATTTCAGGCCGCGATCAGACCGCGGCCTTTCAACAGGGCGTCAACCCCCGGCAATCTTCCCCGGAACGCCAGGTACAGGTCTTCTGCCTCGCGCGAACCGCCAGTGGACAGGATGTTGTCCTCCAGCGCCTTGGCGCGTTCGGGGTCAAAGGCACCACCCGCCTCTTCAAAGGCGGCAAAGGCGTCGGCATCCATCACTTCGGACCACATATAGCTGTAATACCCCGAGCTGTAGCCGTCGCCTGCGAAGACATGCGCGAAATGCGGAGTGGAGTGGCGCATTCCAATGGCCTTCGGCATCCCCAACCCGGCCAGAACTTCCGACTGTTTCGCCATCGGATCTGCCGGTGCCTCGCCATCGTGGAAGGCCAGATCGACAAGGGCCGAGGCGACATATTCCACCGTCTGGAATCCCTGATCGAAATTGGCCGCCTTCAGCACCTTTTGCAGCATTTCCTGCGGCATCGGCTCGCCCGTTTCCGCATGGGTCGCAAATTCGGCAAGGACCTCTGGCACTTCCAGCCAATGTTCGTAAAGCTGGCTGGGCAATTCCACGAAATCGCGCGCGACCGACGTGCCCGAGATGCTTTCATATGTCACGTTGGACAGCATCTGGTGCAGGGCATGGCCGAATTCATGAAACAGGGTCCGCGCGTCATCATAGGACAGCAAGGCGGGATCCCCCTTGGCGAAGTTGCAGACATTGATGACAACCGGTGTCTGCTTCTTTGGGAATTTGGCCTGTGCCCTCATCGCGCTGCACCAGGCACCTGACCGCTTGGACCCTCGTGCAAAGTAGTCTCCGATAAACACGGCAATATGCTGCCCGTCGCGGGTAACGTCCCAAGCCCGGCAATCCGGGTGATAGAGGGGTACGTCCAACGGTTTGAATTCCAGCCCGAAAAGCCGGTTGGCGCAGGCAAACGAAGCCTCGATCATGCGATCCAGTTGCAGATAGGGTTTCAACGCGGCCTCATCCAGATCGTGTTCCGCCTTGCGCCGCTTTTCAGCGTAGTACCGCCAATCCCAGGCTTCCAGCGGGCCGTTGATGCCGTCTTCCTGCATCATCTGCGTCAGAACATCCGCGTCAGCATCTGCGCGGGACTTGGCCGGTTCCCATACCTGCATCAAAAGCTCACGCACCCGATCCGGCGTGCGCGCCATCTCGGTTTCCAGCTTGTAGTCGGCGAACGTGTCATAGCCCAGAAGCTTGGAGCGCTCTTCGCGCAAGGCCAGGATCTCGGCCGCGATGTCTCGGTTGTCGGTCTCGCCCCCATTGGCACCGCGCGCGGCCCAGGCACGATAGGCTTTTTCGCGCAGCTCCCGCCGGGGCGAAAACTGTAGGAATGGCACGATCAGCGACCGTGACAAGGTGACCACTGGTCCCTTGGCTTTCTTCTCCTGCCCCGCGGCACGTGCCGCGTCCACGACGAAATCCGGCAGGCCGTTCAGATCCTCTTCGGTCAGATCCATGAACCAGTCCCGCTCATCCGCCAGCAGGTTCTGGGTAAACGCCGTGCCCAGCGACGCGAGGCGCGACTTGATCTCTTGCATACGGGCGTCTTCGTCCCCCTCCAAGGCCGCGCCGGCACGCACAAAACCCCGGTGGGTCAACATCAGAACACGCGCCTGCTCCTCGGTCAGGTCAAGATCATCGCGCCGTGCCCATAGGTCGGCAACACGCTTGAACAGCGATTTGTTTGAAGAAATGCCCGAAAAGTGCGCTGAAAGCCTGGGGGAAAACGCGCGTTGCAGTTCTTCCCGCTTTGGGTTGCTGTCCGCGCCCGCAATCGTGAAGAACACCGACAGGACCTTGTCCAGTTGCCCACCCGCGGCCTCGAGCGCCTCGATCGTGTTGGCGAATGTGGGGGTATCCGGATTTGCAGCTATCGCATCAATCTCGGCGTTATGCTCTTTCATCGCCTGCTCCAGTGCGGGCGAGAAATCATCATCCGAGATATCGGAAAAAGGGGCGATTTCAAACGGTGTGGTCCAATTGGACAGGATCGGGTTGGTCATGCGGATCTCCTTTGATCCCATAGCTATGTCGCCATGGCCGGGTGTTCCAGAACACCCAACCCATGTGAAGAAAGGTTAATCGTTTCTCATGCCACAAACAGGGCAATCGTCCCGGCGGGTCAGAGCAATCTTGCGGCTTTCGCCGTACAGTGCGTCATAGATCAGCATCTCGCCGCGCAGCGCCATGCCGGCGCCCGTTATTACCTTGATCGCCTCGACCGCCATCATCGACCCAACCACGCCCGGCAGCGGGCCGATCACTCCGGCCTCGGAACAGGAAGGGGCCAGACCGGGGGCCGGGGCCTCTGGGAAGATACACTGATAGCAGGGGCTGCCATTGGCCGGGTCAAACACACTCAGTTGACCTTCCCACTGTGACAAAGCCCCCGATATCAGCGGTTTGCCCAGCGCGACGGCGGTTCGGTTGGCCAGATACCGGGTCTCGAAATTGTCGGTCCCGTCAAGGATCAGATCGAACTCTGCAAACAGATCGGTGGCGATTTCCTCGCTCAAACGGCGGTGGTAGGGCAGAACAACGACGTTCGGGTTCTGCGCCTCCATCGCCTGCTGGGCCGAAAAGACCTTGGGCATTCCAATATCCGCGTCGCGGTGAATGACCTGCCGTTGCAGGTTGGCATTCTCGACGACGTCATCGTCGATGATACCAATCGTGCCGACACCCGCAGCCGCCAGATATTGCAGCGCAGGGGCACCCAGACCACCAGCGCCGATCACCAGAACGCGGGCTTTCTTTAGCTTTTTCTGACCAGGTCCACCCAGTTCACGCAAAACGATGTGGCGGGCATAGCGATCCAGCTCGGTCTCGGTAAATCGGTCCGAGGGCATATTGGGCTCCGGGTCCGCAGATGAAACTGCACGGTTGCGCAAGGCTTTGAGTACTCTGCCATACAGCAAAGCCAGCGCCACGAAACCCACAAGGATCAGCCACAGCGCCGCAGACCCGCCGGTTGCTTCGCGAAGAGGGTGCCCATCCGGCAAGATCAGATGGGACAGTATGACGCCGGCCAGCAGCACACTCACGGAAACCATGCGCGCTTTTTTCGACGTGCCGGCGATATAACCGACACCCCAAAGCCCCGCAGCCAGGATGAAAACCAACAGCATCAGCCGCGCCCGGTCGAGCCGAAACCGCCAGCCCCGCGATCGGTTTCGCCCAGCGCCTGAGCCAGTTCAAACCTGGCCTGCACCACCGGCGCGACCACAAGCTGCGCGATACGATCTCCGTGTGCGATCTCGAACCGTTCCTGGCCCGCATTCATCACGATCACGCCCAATGGCCCACGATAGTCGCTGTCGATGGTGCCCGGTGTGTTGGGCAGTGTAATCCCATGCTTCAACGCAAGGCCCGAGCGGGGCCGAACCTGAACCTCATACCCTTGCGGGATTTCAATACGCAGGCCGGTCGGCACCAGCGCCCGCTGACCAGGGTCCAGCGTAATCGGCGCGCCGCCGGGCAGATTGGCACGCACGTCCGCGCCGGCCGCCCCCGAGGTTTCGTAAGAGGGAAGCGCCACGGCGGGGTCTGCCCCGTCTTCGCGGATCACCCGGATTGCAACCATGCCCTTGCCTTTCCTTCAGCCTGCCAACGCGTCCGCAATTTTCGCCGCCAGACGCCGGGCAACTTCGTCTTTGCCCATGCGGGGCCATTCCTCGGCCCCGTTGTCCGAAATCAGGATGACCGCATTTTCTGACCCGCCCATAATGCCTGTTGCAGGGCTTACATCGTTGGCGACGATCCAGTCGCAGCCTTTGCGCAGGCGCTTGGCCGTGGCGTGTTCGACCACATTGTCGGTCTCGGCCGCAAAACCGACAACCAACGGCGGACGGTTCGCTTCCATCCTGGAAACACGTTTCAGAATGTCCGGGTTTTCGGCGAATTCCAGTACCGGCAGGCCATCGCGGCTTTTCTTCAGCTTCTTGTCCGATGCGCTGGCGACACGCCAATCCGCGACCGCCGCCGCGAATATTCCGGCATCGACGGGCAGAGCCGCATCAACCGCATCAGACATCTGTTGCGCGGTTTCGACAGGTACGACCTGCACGCCCGCCGGGGGCGGCACATCTGCCGGGCCGGTCACAAAGGTCACCTCGGCCCCCAATTCCGCCAGCGCCCGCGCCACGGCCGCACCCTGAGCCCCGGACGACCGGTTGGCTATATACCGGACCGGATCTATCGGTTCATGCGTCGGGCCGGACGTCACCAGCACTCGCCTGCCCGCCAAAGGCCCCGCAGACAACTGAGCCTCAACTGCCGCTACAATTTCCATCGGCTCGGACATGCGCCCCGGGCCGTATTCACCACAGGCCATGTCGCCTTCGTTCGGGCCCACAAAGCGCACGCCATCCGCCTGCAACTGCTTCAGGTTTCGCTGTGTTGCCGGGTGGGTCCACATCCGCACATTCATCGCGGGCGCACACAGAACGGGCGTGTCCGTGGCCATCAAAAGGGTCGAGGCCAGATCGTTGGCCAGCCCTGCGGCCATCTTGCCCATCAGATCCGCCGTTGCGGGGGCCACAACGATCAGATCCGCAGAGCGGGACAGTTGAATATGCCCCATCTCGGCCTCATCGGTGAGGTCAAACAGATCGCGAAAGCCTTTTTTGCCTGCCAGAGCGGATACCGACAGCGGCGTCACGAACTCTTCCGCGGCGCGCGTCACTACAGGGGTCACGTCCGCGCCACGCTCGCGCAACCTGCGGATCAGGTCCAGCGACTTGTAGGCCGCGATTCCGCCACCGATAATCAGCAGAATGCGTTTGGATGACAGCATGTTCAGCCCTTCCTGTCCCGGTCGGCCCCGACATTAGGCAAGGCCCGCAGGTAGTTCCAGCGATTAATTCTGAACCTGAAAGGCCGCACAGGGGTCTTCGCGCTCGGCTGTAGGGCTGTCAATCACGATATCGAATTCTCCTTCGATCGCTCCATCTTCGGATTGTCCGACGGCCACGACTTTCCAACCTGGCTTGAGGCGCGCAAGATAGGTCGGTATGCCCCGATCCTTTCGCACATGACCGTTTCCGGTGATCACGGCAACCGGACCCCCGGTTTCGTCCATCGCACGCACAACCGCACGGGCCAGCACAGCATCGCGCAGGCGCTGGATCGCAACCATCTGGGGCAAAATTTCAGCCGGAAGCGCATCGCAATGCGCCGCCAACTGGTCGGCCTCGCGCGCGGCCTGTTCTTCGGGCGAGAGAGGCACCGTCAGGCCATAACGCGCCGCGTCTGCACCCAACGCCGTGGCGGCCCCGCGTTCCATCGCGGCACGCGCGGCAGCACGCGGAACCATGGCCCCGTAAACCGGCGCGCCTGACGCCTCGAACACCGGATAATACATGCTGAGCGGAGGCCAGCCACTTTCAGCCCATTTCAGAATGCGGCTCAGCTCCTCTGGGTTGGACACAGCTTTCTGCGCGAGCCTTTGCGCGCCCTCTTCGGTGACCATCTCCCAGACGACGGCCGAGGGTGAAACAGCCTCGAGAGCTTCGGCCTGCACCAGATGATGCGTCGGGTTATCGTGAACTTCTCCCAATATCACGACGTCAGCGTCCCGCATCACGGACATAGCATCAGCAGGAACAAGTCTTTCTGCCAGCCCCGGTCGCGTTGTCGCAACCGTAAGACCAAGAACACACGCAAGAATCGCAAACTGTTTCATGCGAGGAAGTGTTGCACCTCGCGCGACTGGGCTTCAAGGTTCTTGCGCATCTTCGCAAAGGCTGCGGCCTCAAGCTGTCGCACACGTTCTTTGGACAGGCCCAGCTCTGTTCCAAGGCTTTCCAAGGTTCGAGCGGGGTCTCGCAGCTTGCGCTCGCGCACAATGAAACGCTCGCGATCATTCAAGGCACTCATCGCCGTCAACAACCACTTGCGCAATTGTTCGGTATCGTGGCTGTGCTCAACGGCCTCGGCTGCCTGTTCGCGGTCATCTTCCAGGGCATCGATCCACTCGCGCCCATCCTCATCAGCGGACTGAACCGCATTCAGCGAAAAATCAGAGCCGGACAGGCGGCCTTCCATCATCTCGACGTCGCGCAGCGGCACGCCGATTTCCGTGGCGATCATCTGATGCAACTGATGACGGTCCAGTTCCTGACCTTCGGTGGCGGCTTCCCGTTCCAGCCGGGCCTGAACACGGCGCATGTTGAAGAACAGCGATTTCTGAGATGAGGTTGACCCGGTCCGAACCATCGACCAGTTCCGCATCACGTAATCCTGAATGCTTGCCTTGATCCACCAAACGGCATAGGTCGAAAAACGCACGCCGCGATCCGGATCGAACTTGTCCGCGGCCTTCATAAGGCCAAGGCCCGCTTCCTGAATGAGATCATTCATCGGCGCGCCATAGCGCTTAAACTTGGCCGCCATCGAAATCGCCAGACGCATGTAGGCGGTGATCAGACGGTGCAACGCCTTTTCATCACGCTCATCACGCCAGGCATAAGCCAGTTTCAGTTCAGTTTCCGCATCCAGCAACTCGGCCTTCATTGCTTGCCGGGACATCGAAAAGTCCGTCGCATTATCCAGTGCCATAAACCTCTCCCTGTTTGCAGGTACTGGTCAGACTTGCCTTGCCGACCTATGACCTTTACGCAAAACAGCACCAATCGGATCAACTATAGGTAAGTATTGTGTCGCCGGATTTAACCTTGGTTCTGGGCGGGGCCGCGTCGGGCAAGTCGGTTTTCGCCGAAGAACTGGTTGTTTCTCGGGGGAAAAGCCAAGTTTACCTTGCGACATCACAAGTTTTTGATGACGAGATGCGCCAGAAGGTCGAGCGCCATCTCGCGCAACGCGGCGACGGTTGGACCACGATTGAAGAGCCCTTCGATCCGGGGCCGGTTCTGGCCACGTTGTCGCCCGATCAGATTTGCCTGATTGACTGCGCCACCATGTGGCTGAGCAACCACCTGTTGGCCGAAACCGATCTGGAAGCCGCACAAACCGCCCTGCTTGAAGCATTGCGCGCATGCCCGGCGCAAATCGTGATGGTCTCGAACGAAGTTGGCTACGGCATTGTCCCGGACAACGCCCTGGCCCGGCGGTTTCGCGAAGCCCAGGGGCGGCTGAACATCGCGCTTGCAGCGCAGGCCGATCTGGTGGTGCAGATCACCGCCGGGTTGCCTTTGGTTCTGAAAGGACAATTGCCGTGACGCGTCTTCACCTTGTCCGACACGGGCCGACACATGCGAAAACCATGGTCGGCTGGTCCGACCTGCCCGCTGACCTGAGCGATACAGCCGCACTGAACCGACTGCACGACCATTTGCCGCCCGAGGCGCTTGTGATCTCGTCCGATCTGTCACGGGCAGTTGACACGGCAACGGCCATCCAAGGCCAACGTCAACGTCTTCCTCATCACCCGGGCTTGCGGGAAATCCATTTTGGTCGCTGGGAGTTGCGCGGATTTGCCGAAATCGAAGCCGAAGACCCGGAACTGGCCTTTGCCTATTGGGACAACCCTGGCGATGTCCGCCCGCCGCAAGGTGAAAGCTGGAACGAGGTCCGCAATCGGGTCGACGCAGCGATCGACACGCTTGTTTCAGCACATTCAGGCCGCGATCTGGTCATCGTTGCGCATTTCGGCGTTATCCTCACCCAGGTACAGCGCGCCCTTGATCTGGATGGACAACAGACTTTTTCACACCGAGTCGACAACCTGTCGGTGACGGATATCCTGATCGACGCAGGCAGGTGGTCCGTCGGTACAATCAATCACCTTCCGTGAACAGACCCCGCACAAATCACTGTTTTACCGGGCTGTGAACCTGCGGCATCGTCTGCGTATGACGTATGATTTGTATATCGGCGATCGCCTCTTCTCCAGCTGGTCAATGCGTGGCTGGCTGATGCTTGAGAAATTCAACCTGCCCCATAGAAGCCACATGATTGGCCTGTATTCGGGCACCATGACACAGGATATGGCTCCCCTGGCCCCAGCGCGACTTGTGCCCGCCCTGCGCCTGCCGGATGGAACTGTGGTCGGCGAAAGCCTGGCCATGGCTGAAACCCTGGCCGAGCGCCACCCTGATGCCGGGTTGTGGCCATCAGATCCCGCCGCCCGGGCAACCGCCCGCTGGCTGTGCGCCGAGATGGTGGCAGGGTTCGGTGCCCTACGAGGCGAATGCCCGATGCAATTGCTGCATGTCTGGCAGAGTTTCGACCCATCGGATGAAACACTGGCAGATCTGGCGCGTATCGAAACACTCTGGGACCATGCGCGCGCAGTGTCCGGTGCGCAACAAGGCCCGTTGTTTGGCACGTATTCGCTGGCGGACGTGTTTTACACACCTGTCGCAGCGCGGATCATCGGATATGGACTGCCAGTTTCAAGGGCCAACCGAACCTATTGCCTGGACCTGTTGTCAGACCCCGCCGTCAGACAATGGCGCGCAATGGGCCTGACCGTCAGATACGACCCTTTTCCCTATCGTCAGGACTTGCCGTCCAAGCCCTGGCCGATCGGAGGGGTTTCAACCGCCAAGCCGGTCTCCGGCCCGTCAATCAACCAAGTTTGCCCCTATTCCGGCAAACCCGTCGTGGAGTTTTTGGAGTTGGACGGCAAATGCTGGGGCTTCTGCAATCCGTTCTGCCGCGACAAAACCGTTGCAGATCCCGACGCGTGGCCCAAATTCGCTGCCTTGCGGGCAACCGTTAACGACTCTTAAACCACAACCATGGCAGCAACGTCCTGTTAACCAAGAACAGGACTGCCATGGTTGCCCGCGCCCACACTGTTGCCTTTCAAGGGGTCGAAGCCCGCCCGGTCGAGGTGCAATGTGCCGTATCGCCCGGCTTGCCGGCCTTCTCCATCGTTGGCCTTCCCGACAAGGCCGTATCCGAAGCCCGCGACCGTGTCCGCAGCGCGCTGAGTGCGATGGCCATCGCCCTGCCCTCGAAACGAATTACGATCAACCTGTCTCCTGCGGATCTGCCCAAGGAAGGCAGCCATTTCGACCTGCCCATCGCAGTCGCGCTGTTGTCTGCGCTCGAAATCATCCCGGCCGATGCCGCCGAAGGAACGGTTGCACTGGGAGAGTTGTCGCTTGATGGCTCTTTGGTGCCTGTTGTCGGCGCCCTGCCCGCGGCCATGACGGCAGCGTCCGAGGATCGCATGTTGCTATGTCCCAAAGCCTCCAGCGCCGAAGCGGCATGGGTCGATGCCACTCAGGTTATCGGCGCGGATTCCCTTGGTGATGTTGTCCGCCATTTCTCGGGACAGTCCCCTTTGCCGGCGGCACAACCCGGCGAGGTGAATCTGACGCCCAGCATGCGGGATCTGCGCGATGTAAAGGGACAGGAACGCGCCAAGCGCGCCCTGGAAATCGCGGCAGCCGGACGTCACCATCTGATCATGATCGGTACGCCGGGATCGGGCAAATCCATGCTGGCTGCACGGCTTCCGGGCATCTTGCCTCCGCTCACGGCGGTCGAAGCGTTGGAAACTTCGATGATCCAGTCCCTGTGCGGGTTGCTGGACGAAGGCGGCATCAACCGCACCCGTCCTTTTCGGGAACCGCATCATACGGCGTCGATGGCAGCCATTGTCGGCGGCGGCAAAGGCGCCAAGCCCGGTGAAATCTCACTGGCGCATAACGGCGTGCTGTTCATGGATGAGTTCCCCGAATTTCCGCGTACGGTTCTGGAAACCCTGCGCCAGCCAATCGAATCCGGAGAAGTCATGGTGGCGCGGGCCAATGCCCATGTGAAATACCCCTGCCGTTTCATGCTGGTGGCCGCTGCGAACCCATGCAAATGCGGCTACCTGACGGATCCCTCACGAGCTTGCTCTCGCGCACCCGGCTGCGGCGAGGACTATCTGAACCGTATCTCGGGGCCCCTGATGGACAGGTTCGACCTGCGGATCGAGGTTCCGCCCGTGGGTTTCACCGATCTTGATCTGCCCCCATCCGGCGACAGCTCGGCGACAGTTGCCGCGCGGGTTGAAAACGCCCGCGCCCTTCAGGCAGAGCGGTTTCGGGGAATGCCAAACCTGCGCCAGAATTCCGACGCCGAAGGCAAGGTTCTGGAACAGATCGCAACACCTGACGCCGAAGGAAAAGCGGTGTTGCTGAAAGCAGCCGATCAGTTCGGGTTATCGGCACGTGCCTTTCACCGCATCCTGAGGGTGGCGCGGACGATCGCCGACCTGGACGGTTCAGCCGACATCCGCAGACCACATGTGGCAGAGGCGCTGAGCTTTCGCATCAGCGCCCGGGTCATGGCTTAGACCTTGGCTTCAATCGCCTGCCAGATCTTCTCGGCGATGTTCACGCCGTCGAACCGTTCCAGCTCTTGAATACCGGTGGGCGAGGTCACGTTGATCTCGGTCAGGTAGTCGCCAATGATGTCGATCCCGACAAAAATCTGACCTTTTTCTTTCAGCAGCGGCCCGATGGCGGCGCAGATCTCCAGATCACGCTGTGACATACCGATCTTTTCCGGGCGACCGCCCACATGCATGTTTGAGCGCGTTTCGCCCGCGGCCGGCACCCGGTTGATCGCGCCGACAGGTTCGCCATCCACCAGGATCACCCGCTTGTCGCCATTGCTGACATCCGGCAGGAATTTCTGCACGATCAGAGGCTCGCGCGAGAACCCCGTGAACAGCTCGTGCAGAGAGGTCAGGTTGCGGTCATTGGCATCCAGTCGGAACACGCCCGCGCCGCCATTGCCATAAAGCGGCTTGAGGATGATGTCGCCGTGCTTTTCCTTGAACGCCTTGATGGTTTTTATGTCACGGGCAATCGTTGTCGGCGGGGTCAGGTCGGGAAAATCCAGAACCAGCAGCTTTTCAGGATAGTTCCGAACCCAGAACGGGTCGTTGACCACCAGCGTTTGCCCTTTCAGGCGGTCCAGCAGATGGGTCGACGTGATGTAATGCATGTCAAAGGGTGGATCCTGACGCAGCCAGACCACGTCGAAATCCGCCAGGTCAACTTCACGTTCGGGGCTCAGAACCGCCGGATCGCCGGCAACCCGCTGTACGGTCATGTCATGGCCGCGGGCCGTGATACGACCTTCCTGATAGGCCAGCTGATCCGGCCCATAGAAAAACAACGAATGACCGCGCGCCTGCGCCTCTTCCGCCAGACGGAATGAGCTGTCGGCGTTGATGTCCACGGCCCCGATCGGGTCCATTTGAAAGGCGATTTTCATGGCGTGTCCCTCAGTTTCACGCAAGATACATGGCCCAGCAGGCCTGAGGGTTCAATGGGGCTTAGGCGTGACCGAAGGCGTTTTCGATGATTTGAACCGCGCCAGTGCCATCGACCAGTGCCGCGTCAAAACGGACATCTGTCAGCTGTCCACCCGGTTCGTTTTCCAGATATTGCGCGGCCGAGGCACAGATTCGGTCAATTTGTCTTTGACTGATCCGGGCCGCAGCCTTTTCGAAACTGGAGCTTTTCTTGACCTCGATGAACACAAGCCCGTCACCGTCCCGCGCAATCAGATCGATTTCGCCACCGGCGCCCCGCCACCGGCGATGCGCAATTGCAAAGCCCCGGCGCTCGTAGTCCGTGGCGACCCGGAGTTCGGCCGACTGCCCCGCCTGATGGGAAACCAAGCCCTGAATTGCACGCCGCCCCATGTCATCCCTTTCCCAGTTTCAGAGCTTTCTGGTAGATCGGACGGCGCGGCAGATCATACATTTCTGAAACAAGATCCGCTGCGTCCCGAACCGAGTGGGTTTCCAAAGCTCGCTTCAAAGCCTCTTCTACGTCGGCTTCGTTAACACTTTGCGAATGGCTGCGGTCTACCAGCAGAACAATCTCGCCCTTCACCGGTTTTTCCTGAATATCAGTTGCCAGATCGGCAAGGCTTCCACGGCGGATTTCTTCGAACTTTTTCGTCAGTTCACGACACAAAGCCGCCTGACGGTCTGCCCCCAGGCATTCGGCAAGATCTGCAAGACTGGCCGAGACGCGTTTCGGGGATTCATAGAACACCAAGGTGCCTGGTATGTTTTTCAACGCCTCAATCCGGGTCCGGCGTGCGCCCGATGCATTGGGCAAGAAACCTGCGAAAAAGAATGAATCCGTAGGCAGACCCGCCAGGGTCAGCGCTGTTATGGCGGCGGATGCCCCGGGCGCACAGGTCACCATATGCCCGGCTTCGGCCGCCTGCTTGCCCAGATCATATCCCGGATCAGCGATCAGAGGCATACCCGCCTCGGATGCATAGGCGACCGATTGCCCCTGTGCCAGGGCATCCATAAGTCTGCCACGCGCCCCGGCGCCGCTGTGATCATGGTAGGCCTGGATATGCCGACCCTCCAGCGGGATGCCATGGATTTCCATCAACCGCCGCAGGCTCCGGGTGTCCTCCGCCGCTATCACATCGGCCGATGCCAGAACATCCAGCGCCCTGAGCGTAATATCGCGCGCGGCTCCGATCGGAGTGGCAACAAAATACAGGCCCGCAGCCAATCTGATCTTTTGGAAATTCAAAGCTGGACCCTCACAGCGTGACGTTTATTATCGCGGCGCAACAGAACAGAAGCAATCACAGCCGCCGGATCAGGGAGTTTTCATTTAGATGTTTACCGTTTGCAAGCCCGTAAGCAAGCTGGCGAAAGCCGCCATTGCCCTGACGACAGCAGCATTTCTGGCCGCTTGTGAACCCGGCGGCGTTGGGGGTGGCCCTTCGATTGACACGTCGAACCCTGTTCCGGTTGCTTTGCTGGTTCCCCGCTCGGGCGACGCCGCGCTGGCGCAGAGCCTTGAGAATGCGGCCCGTATGGCGATGTCCGATCTGCCCAACGTCAAAATCGACCTGCGTGTTTACGATACCGCAGGAAACCCGACCACGGCGACGGCGGTGGCCCAGCAGGCCGTTGCCGAAGGGGCCAAGATCATCGTCGGCCCTGTCTACGCCCAGGCGGCAAACGCTGCCGGACTGGCGGTGCTGAACAAAAACGTCAATGTTCTTTCGTTCTCGAACAACACCAGCATTGCGGGTGGCAACGTATTCGTGCTTGGGCCGACCTTTGAAAACACCGCCAACCGGCTGGTCAGTTTCGCAGGTCGGCAAGGCAAAGCAAACATGGTTATCGTGCACAGCAATGATGCTGCGGGGCAAGTGGGACAATCTGCCATCGCCAATGCTCTGGCAAACAGCCGCGTCAACAATGCCGGAACCGTCGGATATGACCGGTCGCAACAGGGTGTCATCAACTCGGTTCCCACCATCAAGGCCACCGTCGATTCGACAGGGGCGGACTCGATTTTCATGACGGCCACGACTGCGGGTGCCTTGCCGCTTTTCTCGCAATTGCTGCCTGAGGCCGGCGTTTCACCCGCGACGACACAATTCATCGGCCTGACCCGTTGGGATATCCCCCCGCAGACGCTGGAACTGCCGGGCGTGCAGGGGGGGTGGTTTGCCCTGCCCGACCCATCCAAGGCACAAGCCTATCGTCAACGGTACAACGCGACCTATGGCGAAGCGCCTCACCCGATCAGCGGTCTGGCCTATGACGGCATAGCGGCGATCGGTGCCTTGGTCAGTCAGGGCAAGTCCAATGCCCTGACCGGTGCAGCCTTAACTCAGAATGCCGGTTTCCAGGGCGTTGGCGGTATCTTCCGCCTCCGCCCGAACGGCACCAATGAACGCGGCCTTGCCGTAGCGACGATTCAGAATAAACAGGTGGTTGTGATTGACCCTGCCCCGCAAAGCTTCTCTGGTGCCGGTTTCTGAGCGATCGGGCGAGACCATGGCGCCGGATGGCGCGCTGATTTGCCCTGCCGAAAACATCTTTGACAGCGTCAGCGTCAATGATGCGCTGGCCGAGGTGTTCGAGACCTGCTCTGACAACAGCAAAATGCGCTCTGAAACAGTGCGCATTCTGCGCGACGCTCAGAAAGCGGGCCGCAAAGCCATTGCCGATGCTTTCAGCGAGCGTCCGTTCGACGCGCGCGCGCTGACCCGTTCCTATACCTACCTGACGGACCAGCTGGTCGGAACCGCGATGCTGGTCTCCAGCACGCGCCTGCATCCGATTGCGACGCCAACACAAGGTGAAAAGATCGCTGTTCTGGCCGTTGGCGGGTACGGGCGCGGTGAAATGGCGCCGTCCTCCGATGTCGATCTGCTGTTTCTGACCCCCTACAAAATCACCGCCTGGGCCGAGAGCGTCATCGAATCGATGCTTTATATCCTTTGGGATCTCAGGCTCAAGGTCGGGCATTCCTCGCGCACGATCAAAGACTGCCTTCGGCTGGGCACCGAGGATTTCACGATCCGTACCGCAATGCTTGAACAACGCTATCTGGCGGGCGACAAGGCGCTGGCCGACGAGCTTGAGCGACGGCTGAAAACCGAGCTGTTCAAGGGAACCGAACGGGAATTCATCGAAGCCAAGCTGAATGAACGCGATGAACGGCACCTGAAACAAGGGGAACGATACAAGGTCGAACCCAACGTGAAAGAAGGCAAAGGGGGGTTGCGCGACCTCCAATCCCTCTACTGGATTGCAAAGTACATCTATGGCGTTCAGGACGTGGCCGAACTTGTGCCTTTGGGTCTGTTCACCCCGGAAGAGTTCAAGACCTTCGTTCAGGCCGAAGAATTTCTTTGGGCCGTTCGTTCGCATTTGCATCTGGTGACAGGCCGCGCCACCGAACAGCTGACCTTTGACATGCAGGTCGAGGTCGCAGCGCGCATGGGCTATGAGGATCGAGCCGGTCGCCGTGCGGTCGAAGTATTCATGCAACGCTATTTCCGCGAAGCCACACGTGTGGGCGAGTTGACGCGGATTTTTCTGACAAAGCTTGAGGCGCTGCACGTGAAAGGCGCGCCATTGCTGGAGCGCATTTTCCGCAGACGCCGGCGGGTCAAAGCCGGATACAAGGTTGTTCACGGCCGTCTGGACGTAGCAGACCCTGACAAGTTTCTGTCCGACAAAGTGAACCTTCTGCGCCTGTTCGAAGAAGGCTTGCGAACAGGAATGCTGATCCATCCGGATGCCATGCGTCTGGTGGCGGCAAATCTGCATCTGATCGACGACGAAATGCGCAACGACAAAGAGGCGCGGCGCATCTTTCTGGACTTGATGCTGAAACACGGAAATCCGGAACGGGCTTTGCGGCGGATGAACGAACTGGGTGTGCTGTCCGCCTTCCTGCCCGAGTTCGAGCCCATCGTGGCAATGATGCAGTTCAACATGTACCACAGCTATACGGTGGACGAGCATACCATCCAGTGCATCGTGAACCTGGCCCAGATCGAACGCGGAGAGTTGATTGAATCCCTGCCTCTTGCCTCGTCGATTCTGCAAGGTGGGGTCAATCGTAAGGTGCTGTATGTCGCCCTGTTGCTGCATGATATCGCGAAGGGGCGACCCGAAGATCACTCGATCCTTGGGGCACAGATCGCACGCAAGGTCGCGCCACGATTGGGTCTGAACAAAGCGGATTCGGAGACGGTGGAATGGCTGGTGCGCTATCATCTGCTCATGTCCGACATGGCACAGAAACGTGACATTTCAGACCCCCGCACAGTGCGTGATTTTGCCAAAGCAGTCCAAACAGTCAAACGACTGGACCTGTTGACCGTTCTGACCGTCTGCGACATTCGCGGCGTGGGGCCGAATACCTGGAACAACTGGAAAGCCACGCTGCTGCGTGCCCTTCACGCTGAAACCAAGCGCGCGCTGGAAACCGGGATGGAGGACCTCAACCGCGCCAATCGCGGGGCCGAGGCAAAAAAAGCCCTGCGCACCGAACTTGCAGCCTGGTCCAAGGCCGACCTCAAATCCGAGACAGGACGCCACTACGACCCGTATTGGCAGGGTCTCAATCTGGCTACACATGTCGAGTTTGCGAACATGCTGCGCGCGCTGGAACAAAGCGGCGACCCCGGCGCGATGGAGATCCGCCTGCAACCGGACGAGGATCGCGACGCAACCCGAGCCTGTTTTGCGATGGGCGATCACCCCGGTATCTTTGCCCGCATTTCCGGCGCGCTGGCCCTGGTCGGCGCGAATGTCGTGGATGCGCGCAGCTATACCACCAAAGACGGCTATGTCACCGATGCCTTCTGGATTCAGGACGCCGAAGGGCACCCGTTTGAAGCCTCGCGCCTGCCACGTCTGACGCAGATGATCCACAAGACACTGCGCGGCGAAGTCGTTGCGAAGGAGGCGTTGAAATCCCGCGACAAGATCAAGAAACGCGAGCGTGCCTTCAACGTCCCGACGCATATTACCTTCGACAATGACGGTTCTGAAATTTACACGATCATCGAAGTGGACACCCGCGACCGGCCGGGCCTGCTGTTTGATCTGACCCGCACCCTCGCCGCAGCCAATGTTTACATCGCCAATGCGGTGATCGCGACCTATGGCGAACAGGTGGTCGATACGTTTTACGTCAAGGATATGTTCGGCTTGAAGTACCATTCGGAAAGCAAGCAACGTGGGCTCGAGGCCAAGCTGCGCAAGGCGATCACCGAAGGCGCCGAGCGTGCTGCGTCATGAAGCAAATACGCTTGGTCTCGGGCCTGTTCACGGTCGGTTTCTGGACGCTGGCCAGTCGAATACTGGGGTTTCTGCGGGAAATTCTGCTGACCGCCTTCATCGGCCCCGGGCCGGTGATGGATGCTTTCGTGGCGGCCTTTCGCCTGCCGAACATGTTCCGCCGATTTTTTGCCGAAGGCGCGTTTAACGCAGCCTTTGTGCCCATGTTCTCGAAACGGCTGGAAGCGGATGAGAATCCACAGGGCTTCGCGCAGGATGCGTTCAACCTGCTGGCCGTGGCTGTTCTGGCGCTGGTCGGGCTGGCCATGGTCTTCATGCCCGGCCTGGTGTGGCTGACAGCCGAAGGGTTTTATGGCGATGAACGGTTCGATCTGGCCGTGGACTATGGCTATGTCGTGTTCCCGTATATCCTTTTCATGTCCTTGGCGGCCCTGTTCTCGGGCGTATTGAACGCAACCGGCAGGTTCGCCGCGGCCGCAGCGGCACCTGTTTTGCTGAACATCTTTGCCTGCACCGCGCTGATTGCCGGGGCCATCTCCGGCGGTGAGGTGATACGATGGCTGATCTCGGTCATTCCGGTCGCCGGCGTCGCACAGCTGGTACTGGTCTGGGTAGCGACCGAGCGTGCCGGTATCCGCATACGCCCCGGCCTGCCCCACCTGACGCCCGAGATGCGCCGGATGGTTCGCATCGCGGTTCCGGCCGCCTTGGCCATGGGGGTTACGCAGGTCAATCTGGTGGTCGGGCAATTGGTGGCGTCCAAAACTGAAAAAGCCGTGAGTTGGCTGTTTGCCGCGGATCGCCTGTACCAACTGCCTTTGGGTGTGGTCGGAATCGCCATTGGCATTGTCCTGCTGCCCGACCTGTCCCGCCGTCTGCGCGCCGACGACAAGGAAGGAGCCCGCAACGCGTTTTCCCGCGCCGGGGAATTCATGCTGCTGTTGACGCTGCCCTCGACCGTGGCGTTCCTGATCATCCCGAACCCGCTGGTTTCGGTGCTGTTCGAACGGGGACAGTTCAGCCCCGAAGATACCGCTGCGACAGCGCTGGCGGTCGCGATCTATGGCATCGGTCTGCCTGCATTCATGCTGCAAAAATTGCTGCAACCACTTTTCTTTGCACGCGAGGATACGCGTTCCCCGTTCCGATATGCGGTGGTCGCAATGGTGGTGAACGCGGCACTGGCGTTTGGCCTGTTTCCGCTGGTGGGCTGGATCGCCCCTGCGATTGCCGCGTCAACTGCCGGCTGGGCCATGGTTGTTCTTTTGGCGATCGGCGCACGTCGCATGGGCGAAGAAGCGCGTTTCGATGACCGTTTCAGGGCACGTGCGGGCCGGATCGTTCTGGCCTCGGTCGGGATGGGCGCGGTCTTGTTTGCAGCGACCCACTTTTATGGTTGGACGCTGGACATTGCCGGCTGGCGCTATCTTGCGCTGTTGACCCTGATCGTGGTCGCCGCCGTCTCGTATTTCTGCCTGGGTCATGTCCTGGGCGCGTTCAAACTGTCAGAGTTCAAACGCGCCTTGCGCCGGTCCTGATCAATCACGGCGGATGCGCCCGACGATCCGGGCCCAGGCCCCCGGCGCCACCAGAAATGACATGCCAAAGCCGGTGGCAAACCCGCCCAGATCAGCAACCCATTCCGCGTTGCCGCCGAAGATCAGACCAAACAGGAACTGTATGCCCATCAGAACGGCGATCAGTTGGAACGCCCTTGCCTGATTTGCCCCCACAAGCGACAGTTTGCGCCACAACAACCACGTGAATGCTCCGATCAGGCCATAAACAGGTGGGAACCCTCCGATCAGGGGATAGCGAGGATCAAGGAGAACGGCATAGGTCAACGCACCGCCAATCCCCGAGACGACGAAGATCAGCAGCATGGGAAAGCCCCCGAATACCTCTCCGACCATCTTGCCCATCGCCAACACAAAGACACAGACAAAAACCGCCTGCGTGAAATTGGCGGATACAAAGGGATAAGTCACGAACCGGATCACATGGTCGAACGGCCAACGCCCGTTCAGCACCATCCAGTCGAAAATATCCGCCGAGAAGGCATAATGCTGTATCGCGTCCAGGCGCCAGCCGACTGCCGCTGGCCCCCCGACCAGCCCCCGCGCGCCCAACGTGAAGACAAGCTCAATGCCGATGATGAACAGAACCAGCGCCACCACGACCGGTGGCAGGGGGTTCACAGGCGGTGTGTAATGATCGCTGCTCATTGGGCTGGCCTTTCGCGGCTGTTGACGTCCCTTTGCCTCATGGGTAAGCGACGGAGGCTAGTTTTTCCAGATGGGAGTTCCCTTTGATGACCGAGACCCATTTCACGCCCCGCGTGTTTTCCGGCGCACAGCCTTCGGGCAACCTGCACCTCGGCAATTATCTCGGTGCGCTTCGGAACTGGGTTAGAATGCAAAGCGAGGAGTTTGAAACCATCTATTGCATGGTCGATCTTCATGCAATCACGGTCTGGCAAGATCCAATCGAGTTGCAGCATGCAACGCGGGAGCTTTGTGCCGGTTACATCGCTTCTGGACTAAACCCCGAAAAATCGATTTTGTTCAATCAAAGCCAAGTGCCGGAACACGCGCAACTGGCTTGGATATTCAACTGTGTTGCGCGTATGGGTTGGATGCAGCGCATGACCCAGTGGAAGGACAAGGCGGGCAAGAACCAGCAGAACGCTTCGCTTGGCTTGTTTGCCTATCCTGCCCTGATGGCAGCCGACATTCTGATCTATCACGCAACCCACGTGCCAGTCGGGGAAGACCAGAAACAGCATCTTGAGTTGACCCGCGACATCGCCATCAAGTTCAACAATGATTTCGGCGTCGATTTCTTCCCCGTCACCGAGCCGGTGATCGAAGGTGCGGCCACACGGGTCATGAGCCTGAGGGACGGATCCAAGAAGATGTCGAAATCCGATCCATCGGATATGAGCCGGATCAACCTGACGGATGACGCCGAAGCGATTGCCAAGAAAATCCGCAAAGCCAAGACCGACCCCGATGCTCTGCCGTCAGAAGCCGAAGGGCTGGAGGACCGCCCCGAGGCGCGTAACTTGGTCAATATCTACGCGGCCCTGAGCGATCAAAGCATCGAGCAGGTTCTGGCCGATGTTGGCGGCAAGCAGTTTGGTGACTTCAAACCGATGCTGGCCGATCTGGCAGTGGCGAAACTGGCCCCGATTTCGACCGAAATGTCACGTCTGATGGGGGATCAGGCCGAGATCGACCGGATTCTGGCCCGCGGTGCCGAGCGCGCCCGCGAGATCGCGGCTCCGATCCTGCAAAAGACCTACGAAATCGTGGGCATGGTCGGCGCTGGATCACGCTGATTGCGCTGGACCTTCGCCTGACGCCCTCCTAGGGTTTGCCTGAATCAAAGGAGGGCGTCATGGCAACCGGCACGAACATCCGGACCTATTTTCAAGGCCAATGGCATGAGGGGGACGCACCCATCATGCGCGCGGCGGATCATGGCGCCTGGCTGGGATCTTCGGTCTTTGACGGCGCGCGGTATTTTGACGGGGTGGCCCCGGATCTGGAGGCCCATTGCGCGCGGGTGAACCGCTCAGCCGAAGCCTTGATGCTGACACCGACCATGACGACCGAACAGATGGTCGAGTTGGTACGCGAAGGGTTGCAGGCCTACAGCCCGGACACAGCCGTTTACATTCGCCCGATGTACTGGGGGATCGATGGTGACAGCACGGCCATAGTTCCGCAGGAAAACAGCACAGGTTTTGCAATCTGCCTGGAAGAAATCCCAATGGCCCCCGAAACCGCGTCGGCCACTCTGTCGACCACGCGCTTCCGCCGCCCGGTTCTGGAAAGCGCGGTCGTAAACGCCAAGGCCGGGTGCCTTTACCCCAACAACGCCCGCATGCTGCAAGAGGCGCGCTCGAAAGGCTTTTCCAACGCCCTGGTGGCCGATGCGATGGGGCATGTGGCGGAAACGGCGACGGCCAACATCTTTATGGTGAAGGACGGCGAAGTCTTTACACCGATCCCGAACGGAACTTTCCTGGCCGGCATTACCCGAGCACGGCATATCAAAAACCTGCGCGCGGATGGCGTAAAGGTCCACGAAACGGTTCTGAGCTTCGAGGATTTCCACGAGGCCGACGAGGTCTTCATGTCCGGCAACATGAGCAAGGTCACACCGGTAACTGCGCTGGAGGACACGCAATTTCAGGTGGGTCCTGTTGCTCGCCGTGCCCGCGCGCTCTATTGGGATTGGGCTGCAAGTGAACGCTAGCGCAATGCCCCAGGCTTGCCCGAGTTGCCAGCGCGCGATCGGTCGGGCATGATCCCGGAAACCTAAAGAGGATACCCATGCGTAAGTTCCTAGTCGTTCTGGATGACAGCCGCGAATGCCTTAACGCGATGCGGTTTGCCGCGATGCGGGCTGCCCATACCGGAGGTGGTGTGACGGTCCTTTCTGTCATCCCGCCTGACGAATTCAATCACTGGATTGGGGTGGCCGAAACCATGCGTGAAGAGGCCCGCGAACGTATCCACGCGCATTTCGAAGTGTTTGCCAAATGGATGCGGGACAAACAGAACGTGGAACCTGAACTGGCCATTCGCGAAGGTGATCCCGTGCCAGAGATCATCGAACATGTTCAGTCCGATCCCGAGATTGGCGTTCTTGTTCTCGGGGCGGGGACCGGCAAGAAAGGTCCTGGTCCGTTGGTGACTCAACTGACAAAGAACTCGGGTAGCCTGCCGATTCCGATCACGATCGTTCCGGGCAATCTGAGCAAAGAGAAACTGGAAGAAATTACCTGAGGAGCGGCGATGGCGATGACGATACAGTTCTGGTTCGAATTCGCCTCGACCTATTCCTACCTCAGCGCGATGCGGATCGAAGCAGCCGCGCAAGACAAGGGCGTCGCCATTGAATGGCACCCGTTCCTATTGGGTCCGATTTTCGCGGATCAAGGATGGCGCACCTCGCCTTTCAACCTGTATCCGGCCAAAGGGCGGTACATGTGGCGCGATATGGAACGCCTGTGCAAGGCGCGCGGGCTTCCTTTCGCAAAGCCTGATCCGTTTCCGCAGAATTCGCTCAGGGCAGCGCGTCTGGTTCTGGCCATCGAGGATCATCGGGAACGGGCGGCGTTTGTTCGGGCTGTCTACAGCGCCGAATTCGGCGCCGGGCAGAATATCTCAGAGGACAGCGTACTGACCTCCTGCCTCGACGAGGCAGGGTTGCGCGGCAGCGTGATGAACCGCGCAGGGGACAAGGACATAAAAGAGGCCCTGTTCGAACAATCTGCCCGCGCCAAGGCGCTTGGCCTGTTTGGTGCACCAAGTTTTCTGGCCGGGGAAGAGTTGTTCTGGGGCGATGACCGTCTGGATGACGCGCTCGAATACGCCTCGACAATTTAGAATCGTTCCAAATCTTGACTTCCCGTGCGCCTGCGCGCATATCAGAAGCACATCAGACGGAGCGCCCTCATGTTCATCCAGACCGAATCCACCCCCAATCCGGCCACGTTGAAATTCCTGCCCGGCCAAACGGTGCTGGAAGCTGGAACAGCGGATTTCCCAACTGCGGAAGCGGGCGAAAAATCCCCGCTGGCCAAGCGCATATTTGCAGTCAACGGTGTGGCTGGCGTGTTCTTCGGCAATGATTTTGTCACCGTCACCAAAACGGAAGACGTACAGTGGGACCACATCAAACCGGCCATTCTTGGCGCGGTGATGGAACATTATCAATCCGGCCAGCCCGTTATGGGCGCAGATTCCGCCGGGGCCTCGGGCCATGCCGAGCACTCTGGTGAGGACGCTGATATCGTCAACCAGATCAAGGATTTGCTGGACAGCCGTGTGCGCCCTGCTGTGGCTCAGGACGGGGGTGACATCACGTTCCACGGATTTGATCGCGGCGTAGTCTATCTGCACATGCAGGGGGCCTGCGCAGGTTGCCCGTCTTCGACATTGACCCTGAAGATGGGTATCGAGAACCTTCTGCGCCATTACATTCCGGAAGTGACCGAGGTTCGCCCTGTTGCCGTCTAACCCGACGATTCTGGCGTTTGACACATCGGCCGCGCATTGCGCGGCCGCTTTGTTGCGCGACGGCAAGATCGTGACGTCCCATGCCGAAGCGATGTCACGCGGACAGGCAGAACGATTGATTCCGCTGCTGGAAGACGTTCTGGCTGAAGCCGGATGTGACTGGGCTGGTCTGGACGCAATCGGCGTTGGGATAGGGCCCGGCAACTTCACCGGCATTCGCATTTCGGTCTCGGCCGCGCGGGGTCTTGCGCTTGGGCTCGAAATCCCTGCGGTCGGGGTATCCGGCTTCGATTCCCTGCATGAATTGGCGGAAGAAGGGCAGATACCGGCGATCCCCGCCCCGCGCGACCAGGTTTATGTGAAAATGCCCGGTGCCGATCCGTGTCTCTTGCCCCGGGCCCAAGCGGAACTTGGCGGGCCGTTGTTTTCCTGCTCTGACCCTGCCTTGCTGGCACAATCCATCGCCCTTCTGGCCGCGCGGCGCTGGGATCGTACCAGTTTGCCGCCGGCACCTTTGTACGTCAGGCCTGCCGACGCGGCTCCGTCCCGTGATACACCCCCTGTGCTGCTGAACGAATGACACCGCACGAGATGGCATCGACTCATGCCGCTGCGTTTTCGCAATCGCGCGGCTGGACAGAAGATGAATTCGCCGACCTTCTCGAAAACCGCTTTACTCATGCGGCCGGAGATTCCCGGTGCTTTGCACTGTTTCAAGTGATTGCGGGCGAAGCCGAATTGCTGACAATTGCGACCCACCCTTCGTTTCAACGGCAGGGCCTGGCACTTCGACTCATGCAGGAATGGCATGATCAGGCAATCGTTTTGCAGGCAACGCGTGCCTTTCTGGATGTCGCGGCCGACAACATAGCGGCCATTTCCCTGTACAATCGATGCGGATATCGGCAGTGCGGGCTGCGCAAGGCGTACTATGCGCGCGAAACGGGCCAAAAAACTGATGCACTTGTAATGGAATGCTGCCTGCCCCAACGGCAATCGCCCGTTTCTTAGACCATTTGGTCAGAATTCAGTTGACCATGGTGGTTGCAAACCCCCTTAATACCCGCCATCACAACAGTTATGCTCGCTAAAAGTGGGTGAACGGGGCTAATCTGACCCTGTGCCAACAAAATAATATTGGGAGACTGAAATGACCCTGATGAAATCCTTGATGGGTGCTGCCGCTGCGGTCGCAATGTCAGCCGGAGCGGTTCTGGCCGAGCCGGCGGTGATCTTTGACCTGGGCGGCAAGTTCGACAAGTCCTTCAACGAGGCCGCCTATAACGGCGCGCAGCGCTGGGCGAATGAAACCGGCGGCAAGTATCTGGAAATCGAAATTCAGGCAGAACCGCAGCGCGAACAGGCCCTGCGCCGTTTCGCGGAATCCGGTGCAAATCCGATCATCACCATGGGGTTCGGAATCGCTGACGCCCTGGCCGCTGTTGCAAGTGATTACCCCGACACCAAATTCGTCGCGGTTGACGTGACTTGGCTGGACGCTCCAAACATCCGCCAGATCGGCTTTGCCGAGCACGAAGGTTCTTACCTGGTCGGCATGATGGCCGCCATGGCGTCGAAAACCGGCACCGTTGGTTTCATCGGAGGCATGGACATCCCGTTGATTCGCCACTTCGGCTGTGGCTATGCCCAGGGCGCGAAGGCCGTGAACCCGGACATCAATGTTGTCGCCAACATGACTGGTACGACTCCTGCCGCCTGGAACGATCCTGTAAAAGGTTCGGAGTTGACGAAAGCACAGATCAGCCAGGGTGCTGATGTGATTTACGCCGCGGCCGGCGGAACCGGCGTTGGCGTTCTGCAAACTGCGGCTGACGAAGGCATCTTGTCGATTGGTGTGGACAGCAACCAGAACCACCTGCACCCAGGCAAGGTGCTGACTTCGATGCTGAAGCGTGTGGACGTTGCTGTTTATGAAGCGATGAAAGCAGGCGAAAACGTCGAAACCGGCGTTTTCATCATGGGTCTGGCCGAAGATGGGGTCGGCGTTGCCATGGATGAAAACAACAAAGAGCTTGTTTCGGTTCGCATGAGCGACGCTGTCGACGAAGCCCGCAAGGCGATCATCAACGGCGACATCGAAGTTGTAAGCTATTACGAGAACGACAGCTGCCCGGCACTGCAGTTCTGATAACGTGCGGGGCGGGAGAGTGCCTTCCGCCTCGCCACCCACTTCGCCATCCGAGCGGACAGCCGGATGGCTTTCTCGGCAGTTGAGGGCAAGACATGACCGTCCCAGCCATTGAGCTCAAAGGGATATCCAAGGCCTTTGGGCCAGTTCAGGCCAACAAAGACATCTCGATCAGCGTTGCACCCGGTACGATCCATGGGATCATCGGTGAAAACGGCGCAGGCAAATCCACGTTGATGAGCATTCTCTTCGGCTTTTACAAAGCCGACAAAGGTGAGATCTGGATCAATGGGACCAAGACCGACATCCCGGACAGCCAGGCGGCCATCGCCTCGGGCATCGGGATGGTGTTCCAGCATTTCAAGCTGGTGGAAAATTTCACCGTACTGGAAAACATCGTACTGGGCGCCGAGGATGGCGGGTTGCTGGCGCCATCACTGGCAAAAGCCCGCAAAGAGCTGAAAGAGCTCGAGGAAGAGTACGAACTGTTCGTCGATCCCGACAAGCGTATCGACGAGATCGGCGTGGGGATGCAGCAGCGGGTCGAGATCCTGAAGGCGCTGTACCGCAAGGCCGAAATTCTGATTCTGGACGAACCGACCGGCGTGTTGACCCCTGCCGAGGCCGATCAGCTGTTCCGCATCCTCGACCGGCTGCGGTCCGAGGGCAAGACGGTCATCGTGATCACCCACAAACTGCGCGAAATCATGGAAAACACCGACACCGTATCGGTTATGCGGCGCGGGCAAATGACGGCGACTGTCAAAACATCCGAGACCAGTCCCGAGGAGCTGGCCGAACTGATGGTTGGCCGCAAGGTTCTGCTACAGGTCGACAAGGTGCCCGCGACGCCCGGCAAACCCATCCTCGAGATCGAAAATCTCAGCGTTTTTGATTCGGCTGGCGTTGAACGGGTCAAAAATATCGACCTGACCGTGCGCGCAGGTGAGATCGTCGGCATCGCCGGCGTGGCCGGCAATGGTCAATCCGAACTGCTGGAAGTTCTTGGCGGAATGCGCCCCGGACAGGGCACGATCAAGCTGAACGGCGAACCGCTGGCACTGAGTGGGGCCGGATCAGATGGTCAGGCCCGCCGCGCGCAACATATCGCCCACGTGCCCGAAGACCGGCAGCGCGAAGGCCTGATCATGGACTTCCACGCCTGGGAAAACGTGGCCTTCGGATATCACCGCGACCCGGCCTACAAACGCGGTATCTTCATGGACAACGCGGCGTTGCGTGCCGATACCGAAGCCAAGATCCAGAAATTCGACGTCCGCCCGCCCAATCCCTGGTTGGCAGCCAAGAGTTTCTCGGGCGGCAACCAGCAGAAAATCGTTGTCGCGCGCGAGATTGAACGCAACCCTGACCTGCTGCTGGTCGGGCAACCCACGCGGGGCGTGGACATCGGCGCCATCGAGTTCATTCACAAACAGATTGTCGCGCTGCGTGATCAGGGCAAGGCAATCCTGCTGGTATCGGTCGAGCTGGAAGAAATCTTCTCGCTCTCGGACCGGATCGCGGTGATGTTTGACGGACATATCATGGGAGAACGCCTGCCCCATGAGACAGATGAAAAAGAACTGGGCCTGCTGATGGCCGGTGTTGCGGGAGAGGCCGCGTAACATGGAAAAAATGCCTAAATGGGCCGATGTCATTCTGATCCCGCTGATCAGTCTGATACTGGCCGCAATCCTTTCGGCGCTGGTCATCCTCGCCATCGGCGAAAACCCTGTCGAAGCCGTAAAATTGATGGTCACCGGTGCGCTGGGGTCGACCTATGGCTGGGGCTATACGCTCTATTACGCGACCAACTTCATGTTTACCGGTCTTGCGGTGGCCGTCGCCTTCCATGCCCGTATGTTCAACATCGGGGGCGAAGGCCAGGCGATGCTGGGCGGGCTGGGCGTGGCCATGGTCTGTCTGTATGTCGACTGGCCGCATTGGAGCATTGCCTTGCTTGCCGCCTGCGCGGCATCGATGCTGTTCGGCGCGCTCTGGGCGGCCATTCCGGCCTATCTGCAAGCAAAACGCGGCAGCCATATCGTGATCACCACGATCATGTTCAACTTCATCGCCGCTGCTTTCCTGAACTACATGCTGGTCAATGTCATGCGCCCCCAAGGGTCGCAGGACCCGGCCACCGCGCGGTTCTCTGAAAGCGTGCATCTGCCCTCTTTCCAGGAGATGTTCTCGACCGCAGAGAACGTTGTTTTCCGAGGCGCCCCGGCGAACATCACCTTCTTCATCGCGTTGCTTGCCTGCGTCGTTGTCTGGGCGCTGATCTGGCGCACGCGTCTGGGTTATGAAATCCGGGCTTATGGCCATTCCGAGACCGGCGCTGTCTATGCCGGTATTTCACCTGTGCGCATCACGATTGTTGCGATGCTGATTTCCGGCGGGCTGGCGGGGCTGATGGCCATCAACAATGTCATGGGCGAAGCCGAGCGACTTGTTATGAACTCGACCGAGGGCGCGGGTTTCATTGGCATCGCCGTGGCTCTGATGGGGCGTTCACATCCGTTCGGTGTGTTTCTGGCCGCGCTCTTGTTCGGGTTTCTGTACCAGGGGGGCGCCGAGCTGGCGCTGTGGGCTTCGATCCCGCGGGAACTGATCGTGGTCATTCAGGCCCTGGTCATACTGTTCACCGGCGCATTGGACAACATGGTGCGAATGCCGCTTGAAAAACTGTTCCTGGGTATGCGGAAGAGGGCTGAGTGATGGAAATCTTCGTAACCCTCATTCAGGTTCTGGATTCGACCATTCGCCTGTCTACGCCGCTGCTGCTTGCCTGTCTGGCCGGTCTGTTTTCAGAACGGGCCGGGATCTTTGACATCGGCCTCGAAGGCAAGATGTTGATGGCAGCGTTCTTTTCGGCTGCCATCGCTGCTGTTACTGGGTCGGTTTGGCTGGGCTTGCTGGCTGGTATTGCGTCCTCGTTGTTGCTGTCGGGTCTGCATGGGCTGGCATCTATCACCTTCCGGGGCAACCAACTGATATCGGGTGTGGCCATCAACTTTCTGGCCTCGGGTCTGACTGTTCTGGTCGCCCAAAGCTGGTTTCAGCAGGGTGGGCGGACACCATCGCTGTTTGGCGGCGGGCGGTTCGAACCGATCAACTTCCCATTCGCCGAGTCCCTCAGCGGTGTGCCGATTATCGGCCCCATCTATTCCGAACTGCTCTCGGGCCACTCGATCCTGGTTTATGTCGCGTTCCTGATGGTTCCGGCCACCTGGTGGATTCTGTATCGCACCCGGTTCGGTCTGCGCCTGCGGGCGGTGGGTGAGAACCCTGCCGCAGTGGACACTGCCGGTGTTTCAGTGATTGGCCTGCGGTTCGCCGCTGTCGCCATCTGCGGTGTGCTGTGCGGTATTGCAGGCGCCTATCTGGCCACGGCCTTGCAGGCAGGGTTTGTCAAGGAAATGACCGCCGGTCGTGGCTTTATCGCCTTGGCCGCGCTGATCTTTGCCAAGTGGCGCCCGTGGCATGCCATGTGGGCCTGCTTGCTGTTCGGTCTGCTGCAAGCGATCGCGCTGCGGTTCCAAAATATCGACTTGGGTGGCGTCGTGATTCCCGTGCAGGTGATGGACGCCCTGCCCTATATCCTGACGGTGGTGATTCTTGCCGGGTTCGTCGGCAAAGCCATTCCACCGCGGGCGGGCGGAGAACCCTACGTCAAAGAGCGCTGATAAGGCCAGTTCCGAACTGAGTTTCAGTCCTGTTCGCTGCGGAGCGGCATGCAGAGTTGATTTTGCATGCCGCAACCGTTCTAAGAGGGTATGCACGTATACCTTCCCATAGCAGAAGTTTCCGTCAGCCCATTCCTGCTATTGGGGATCGGCGGGGCCGTCGGCATTTTGTCCGGTATGTTCGGGGTCGGAGGCGGGTTTTTGATCACCCCGTTGCTGTTCATTATCGGAATACCCCCTGTGGTTGCTGTGGCAACATCCGCCAATCAGGTTGTTGCCTCGTCCATTTCGGGTTTGTTGGCTCATCTCAGACGCAAGACCGTGGACCTGAAAATGGGAAGCGTTCTGCTGGCCGGAGGGTTGTTCGGTGCGGCCCTTGGGATGGTGGTTTTCAATTTCCTCAAGCATCTCGGGCAGGTCGATCTGGCGGTACAGCTTTGCTATGTGGCGTTTTTGGGCGCCATCGGAACCCTGATGTTCATCGAAAGCCTGGCAGCCATCCGAAAGGCCAGACAGTCAGGCAATGAACCTGCCCCCAAGCGACGCCAGCGAACCTGGATTCATGCCCTGCCGTTCAAGAAACGGTTCCCGGCATCTGGACTTTACATCTCGGTCATACCTCCGGCGCTGGTCGGATTCGGCGTTGGTGTTCTGTCGGCAATCATGGGAGTCGGCGGCGGGTTCATCATGGTGCCCGCAATGATCTATGTTCTTGGTATCCCGACAAAGGTGGTCATCGGGACATCCCTGTTCCAGATCATCTTCGTCGCCGGGTTCACAACGATGATACATGCCTCGACCAACTACAGTGTCGACATTGTCCTCGCCCTGTTCTTGTTGCTGGGCGGTGTTTTGGGTGCGCAATTGGGAACGCAGATTGGTGCACGTCTGAAAGCCGAACAGTTGCGTATCCTTTTGGCGCTTCTAGTCATGGGTGTCGCCGGAAAGATCGGGTTTGACCTTTTTTTACCGCAAGAAGAGATCTTTTCTTTGGCGGAACCCGGGGGGATTTGATGTTGTTTGACCCACGGCACATGACAATTACCACACTTGAATTCTCAACCTATAACAGGCAAGCCACGACCATACGCAAAGTAACAGTACCATGCACATTTACCTTCCCATCGCAGAAGTCTCAGTAAACGCCTTCCTCTTGTTGGGGTTGGGCGGCATGGTCGGCATCCTGTCCGGCATGTTCGGTGTCGGTGGCGGCTTTTTGATGACCCCGCTGCTGTTTTTCATCGGTATTCCGCCGGCGGTGGCCGTTGCAACCGAAGCCAATCAGATCGTCGCATCATCCTTTTCCGGAGTTCTGGCACATTTCCGACGAAAGACCGTGGACCTCAAGATGGGAACGGTATTGCTGGTTGGCGGGCTTGTCGGGGCCGCTTTGGGCGTGGTTGTCTTCAACTATCTCAAAAGCCTGGGTCAGGTCGATCTGCTGGTGACACTCTGTTACGTTGTTTTTCTTGGCGTCATAGGCAGCCTGATGTTTGTCGAAAGCCTGAGGGCCCTGCGTAAAGCCAAGAAGGGCGGCGCGGCCCCAGCCAAGCGTCGGCAGCGGGGCTGGGTCCATGCCATGCCCTTCAAAATGCGTTTCCGCACCTCGGGCCTGTATATCTCGGTCATTCCACCGGCCTTGGTCGGTCTGTGCGTTGGGGTTCTGTCCGCGATTATGGGTGTCGGCGGCGGCTTCATCATGGTTCCTGCCATGATCTACTTGCTGGGTATGCCGACCAAGGTCGTTGTCGGCACGTCGCTGTTCCAGATCATCTTTGTGACAGCCTTCACCACGATGCTGCACGCCACCACCAACTATACGGTTGATGTTGTTCTGGCGGTCTTGTTGCTGGTCGGCGGCGTCATTGGCGCCCAGATCGGAACCGTGATCGGAGCCCGGATGCCGGCGGAACAATTGCGCGTGCTGCTTGCCGCTTTGGTACTGGCCGTATGTGGCAAGCTGGCACTTGATCTGCTTCTTGAACCTGCCGAGCTCTACTCGCTTGGCAATGGCGGAGGGCACTGAGGATGCTGCGTTCGCTTATTGCCGCCCTGTGCTTGTTCTGCGTGCCCGCTTTGGCGGCGGAAGAGCAGGTTGTCCTTGGTCTCAGCCAGGACCGGGTTGCCATCACCGCTACATTCGACGGATCGGAGCTTCTGATTTTTGGGGCCATCAAGCGGGAAACCCCAATCCCTTCTGGCCCACCGGTTGAAGTCATCGTCGCGGTTGCGGGTCCGTCCGAACCTGTCACCGTGCGACGCAAGGAACGCAAGCTTGGGATCTGGGTGAACACCGACAGTGTTCTTGTCGACCTTGCACCCAGCTTTTATGCTGTTGCGACCAGCGGGCCCTTCGACGACATCCTGTCCGACACCGAGGACCTGCGCTACCGGATTTCGATCGAACGCGCGATCCGCTCGGTCGGTGCCGCGATGCACATCCGGGGCGCACAGGATTTTGCAGATGCCGTGATAAGGATTCGAGAAAACGAACACCTGTATTCCATCCGCGAAAATACCGTGGCAGTGGATGAACAGACCTTGTTCCGCACCTCAATCGATATGCCCGCCGACCTGACCGAAGGCGATTATGCCGCCCGGATTTTCCTGACCCGTGGCGGAGAGGTCGTCTCGCAATATGAAGCGATCATTGATGTCCGGAAAGTCGGCCTTGAGCGTTTTTTGTACAATATGTCCCGCCAGCAACCCGTCTGGTACGGCCTGATGTCGCTGGTCATAGCGATTGCGGCAGGCTGGGGCGCCTCGACAGCCTTCCGGCTGTTGCGTGAAAAATAACGGTCAACCTCGGCCGATATAGGGCATGGTCGTGGCCATGACGGTCATGAACTGCACGTTGGCCTCGGGCGGCAGGCTTGCCATATGCAGGACGGAACGCGCGGCGTCTTCCACGGCCATCGTCGGGTCCGGTGTCTCGCCAGCGGCATGCGCCGCGTCCACAAGGCCTTGCACCATCTGCGTGCGCGCGTTTCCGATATCGATCTGCCCGCAGGCGATTCCAAAGCGACGCCCATCCAGCGAAAGGCTGCGCGTCAGCCCTGTAATGGCGTGCTTCGTGGCCGAATAGTGCACCGAATTCGGGCGCGGAACATGCGCCGCTATCGAGCCGTTGTTTATGATCCGGCCGCCCTGCGGGTTTTGGTGGCGCATGATCCTGAAGGCTTCTCGCGCACAGAGGAACATGCCGTTCAGGTTCACGTTGACGCTTTGATACCAATCGTCCAGAGCGATCTCGTCGATCGTACCGCCCGGCGCAAAGATCCCGGCGTTGTTGAACAGAACATCCAGCCGCCCCGTGTGGTCTGTAAAAGCCCGGAAAGCCCGTTCAACCGCATCCGGGTCGGTCACATCCGCAGGCAGGACAATGGCCGCCTGATGTTCTTTTGCCAGAGCTTCCATCTTTTCCTTGCTGCGCGCCAACAGCCCGACCGTCCACCCTTCGGACAAGAACAGCTGGGCTGTCGCCCGACCAATACCTGAACTGGCACCCGTCACGATGATGGATTTCATGTCTCTTCCGCCTCCAATGTCAGCGAAGCCGCCGGAATCGCCCTCAAGTCATCCACACGCAGGGGGTGCGTGGGCTTTGACAGGCGATTGCGCACCACCCAGATCAAACGCTCTTGCGCCCGCGTGATCGCGACATATGCCAAACGTTTCCACAATGGCTGTCCGGCCTCGGTCCGGCCCATGCGAGCGGCGGCATAGACATCCGGAGCGAACACCTGAACCGTATCCCATTGTGACCCTTGCGCCTTGTGGATCGTAACGGCCGCCCCGTGCAAAAAGGTCGCCCCCATGCGGGCAGCGTAGGGAATAAAAGGCTCCTCCTCGTCAGGTTTTTCGATCTGAACGATCGAGGCGGCACTGACCTGAGGGTCTTCGGCCCCCATCACGTGAAGACGCGAGAACCCCGGCTTCCGGCCCGGCCCCAGATACACCACCTGAGCTCCTTTGATCAGCCCGCGCGCCTCTAGATCCAGCCGTTTCTTGCGATGTTTCAGGGGCAACTCGATCCCATCACAAATGAGCGGTTCACCTTCCAGCAACTCCGTATCCGGCGCACCGTGAACTTGCCTGAAAGCCTGTATCAAACGAATGCGCGTGGCGTTGCGCCAGACAAGAACCGGACTTCGGGCCATAAGATCGACCTCAACCCGCTGGCCCCAGACAACCCGGTCATCCCGACGAGCGGATTCTTCGATCAGTCGCTCGAAATCCTCGAAGCCCATTGCCGGATCGGCCAGCGCATGCGCAAGATCCAGAATTGGATTGTCCGCATCCTGGCGGTGCACCCGCTGGAGAGTCAGCTTCCTGGGCTCGGGCAATGCCTCGAAAACCATGCTGCCGGACTGATTTACCGGTGCCAGCTGAGCCGGGTCGCCGAACAACAGTAGGGTCGGGAAAATCTCTTTGAGATCATCGAACTGACGGTCATCCAGCATCGACGCCTCATCGACAAACCCGATATCCAGTGGTTCGTCACGGCGCTTCCACCCTGTGATGAAATCCGACCCTCGCAAACCGGCGGCGGCCAGCGCCCCGGGGATCGATTTGTTGTTTTGATAGAAAGCAGCCGCGCGATCCAAGGCTTCATCCGTCAAACCTTCGATATCGGGGCGTTCGTCATTGCCGGCCAGCCATTCCGCAATACGCTCGTATTCCGGATCATAAACCGGCGTGTACAATATTCGGTGAATCGTGGTCGCAGGCACGCCGCGCAATCGCAGAACGCTTGCAGCCTTGTTCGTCGGGGCAAGGATGGCAAGGCTGCGCTTGTCTTTCGATTTGCGGCTTTCATAATCGCCGGACACAATCTGAACACCCGTCTCTGCCAGTGCCTTGTACAGCTCGGCCAACAGCAGCGTTTTGCCCGAGCCGGCCTTGCCGATCACGGCCATCACACCGGATTTTCCTGCGCCCGGCTGTTTCAGAAGGGCATCATCTTCCAGATCAACACCTGCTGCCCGCAGCATCTCGGCGATGCTGTCATACGCGGCGGCCTGATCATCTGAGAACGTTACATTCGGCAAGGACATGGCGCGACCCTACAGGGCCGCGCCAGCCATCACCAGATGTGGATTTGCGTTTTCCGACACTTAGGCGGACAGGGCGAACCGGTGCTGTTTCTTCGGGCCGAATGCGGCCTTGAACCACATCCGAGACAGGTCGCGCGGGATGCCCGCACGCGCGGCCACCCGGTTGCAGTCGTCCGCGGAATAGGGCCACAAACCGACTGAAATCTGATCGCGTCCGCTGCCCTGGGTTCCCAGAACCTCGGGCGATGACCCGATCAGGCGATAGATTCTGATCATTCTGGCATCGAATACGCCGGCGATATGCGTCAGGCCGAAACCTTCCATCATTTCGCCTCCGCTCAGCATGATGGCGCCGGCAGTATGCGGGCTGGCTGTTCGCGACAGGCAGAACCGGGTCACCTCCCAGATCAGGGGGCTGCAAATCGGCTTACCGCCGTTGAGATGACCAAAAACCTCATTGATCATCACCCGGCCGGTCGTAGGCAATACACGCATCGACCCTCCGTGGCTGCCATCCGGCTCTTCCCAGATGACGTAAAGCGGATTGAGATCATCGTATTCGTCCCGCTCTTCCCCTTTCTCGTTGACGTGGACATCCCACCCCAACCGGGTCTTGAACTGATCCGCGCGATCCTTGAACATCCCCTCTGCCAGAGTCGGAAATCTGTGTAACTCATCGGCATATAGATAACGCAACATGACTTGTTCCCCTTGTCGTCCTGTGCAGGAACGAAGGGAGTACAGAGTCGTGGTTAATTTTGCGTGTGGAGGCCGTTCACCCCTTAAACCACTATTAATCCCCGGCTGAGTGCCGTGGCAATTGCGTGGGTTGTGTTATGTGCGCCCAGCTTTGAGCGCGCGCTTTCAATGTAAACGCGCAACGTATGCTCGGAAATCGTCAGGGAATGGGCCACTTGGGCGCGGCTGTATCCCAACGCCAAAAGTGTGATCGCGTCGATTTCCCTTGGCGACAAGCTGCGCGGGCAGTCCGGCTGCCTGTCTTTTTCAAACTCCAGCGCCTTGCGATTTATGTAATGCGCAACAAGAATCAAATCACGCCCGTAAGTCGAGATAAAGTTCTTCCAGGTTTGATCATCACAACTGTGGTTGACCGTGAACAGGGCGAACTGACCATTTGGACCCCGAATTGGGATGGAATACCCCTGATTGCCAACGCCATGGCTTTGCGCATCCAGAAGGAAGGCTTTCGCCACCTTGCCGGACCAATCCAGAGACTTCCAGTCAACCGGGTGAAACCGCTGGAAACACCCCAAGATCACTGGGTCGATACGGTGATAGTTTTTTTCCCTGTAGCGCTCATCCCAAGCGTCTGAATAGGTGGTGTAGCCGTATTGATCTCCGGCACCGTCAACCCAGTGATACGTCAGGTGCTCGACCTTCAACGCGTCCCGCAAACGCTCCGCTACGGCGCTGAGTTCTTCAAGCGTGTTGGTGTTTTCCAAATCCTGAAGGATTTGACCCAAATCGACCTTCGTTGCCATCCGCGGGCGCCCGTACCTCGTTCTTCAAGGACGCAATCTCGGCAGCCGCGATCAGTCTTGTGTCATCAAGCTGCTCTGCAAGCGCGCTCAAACCATTCGCAACGGCGAAAGCATTGAGGTCCGACAATACGTCCAATATCCACTCATTTTGCGCCATCAGGGTCTCTCTGAAACAGTTAACGAAGGGTTAACACAACCATAACATGTATGATCTTTTTCAGCCTATTCGCCGGTTTCTACTCCCCAAAAATAGCGATGGGCAAAAATGCAAACATTTGAAAGATCGTCAGAGGCCTGAAAAACACAAAACACCCGCGAACCAACAAGGTGATTCGCGGGTGTTTTTTTGTCTACAACCCTGGCGGGTTATCAACCTGCGTCCAGGACTTCCTCGAGGGTACGCAGACCAGTACGCGGCGCCTGAACAAGAACGGACATATTGCCCGGCTTGTGCTCGTTCCGCAGCATTTTCATGTGTGCTTCAGGCAGGTCATTCCAGGTGAACACTTCGGACATGCAGGGATCCAGGCGACGCTCGACCATCAGTTTGTTCGCGGCTGCCGCCTGCTTCAGATGAGCAAAGTGCGAGCCCTGCAAACGCTTTTGGTGCATCCACATGTAGCGCACATCGAATGTACAGTTGAAACCCGATGTTCCAGCGCAAATCACGACCATACCGCCTTTTTTCACAACGAAGGTCGACACCGGGAAAGTGCTTTCACCCGGGTGTTCGAACACCATGTCAACATTGTTGCCTTTGCCGGTTATTTCCCAGATCGCCTTGCCGAATTTGCGGGCCTCTTTGAACCATTCGGCATATTCCGGTGTGTTGACCGTGGGCAATTGTCCCCAGCAGTTGAAATCACGACGGTTAAGAACACCTTTGGCGCCCAGACCCATAACGAAATCACGCTTGCTTTCGTCTGAAATCACACCGATTGCATTTGCGCCGGCGGTATTGATCAATTGGATCGCATAGGAACCCAGGCCCCCAGATGCACCCCAGACCAGGACGTTCTGACCCGGTTTCAGATCGTGTGGCTCGTGGCCAAACAGCATCCGGTATGCGGTTGCCAGCGTCAGGGTGTAGCACGCCGCTTCTTCCCATGTCAGATGCTTGGGGCGCGGCATAAGCTGCTGAGCCTGCACGCGCGTGAACTGGCTGAACGAGCCATCCGGCGTTTCATAACCCCAGATCCGCTGGCTGGGCGAATACATCGGATCGCCGCCGTTGCATTCCTCGTCATCGCCGTCGTCCTGGTTGCAGTGGATCACAACCTCGTCGCCAACTTTCCAGCGCTTTACCTTGTCGCCAACGGCCCAAACGATGCCCGACGCATCCGAACCCGCGATGTGGTAGGGTGCTTTGTGGCCATCAAACGGGCTGATCGGCTGCCCCAGAGCGGCCCAGACGCCGTTGTAGTTGACCCCGGCAGCCATAACCAGAACCAGCACTTCGTTGCTGTCCAAGGTCGGAACATCCACAACTTCCTGCTGCATGGCCGTGTTCGGCTCGCCATGACGTTCTTTGCGGATGGCCCAGGCATACATCTGCTTTGGGACATATCCCATGGGTGGGATTTCACCCATTTCATACAGATCTTTTTCAGGTGCCTCGTACGACGCGATACCACTTTCGGTGTCCAAAGCCATGCCGGCCTCCTCTTTTCAGTACCTTTGCCGCGACGCAGAATCGCGCGCTTCACAGACTGGAATATTGGGCGTCGAGTAATATTGCAACCGTTTTTGGCATCATATTGTAATTTTATGACCCAGCGCTTGCAGAAAGTTATTTTGCGGATGCAGAAACTCCGATGCCTGAATCCGCCGGGACGGATGCGGCGTAATAGTCCAGAAGATCACCGCGCTGACCTGATACGGACAGCATATTCCCCTGTCGGTTCAGAATCCGGCGTTCAACCAGTTGATCCAAAGCATTTGATATGGCCTGCGAATTGTCCTTGGTCTGCGGGTCATCGCGCTCCATCATCTGTTGAATTCGTGACAGAGCGTCTTCTTCGGACATCGGGCCGTTGTCGCGTACCAGCAAACAGGCCGCTGGTGCCGGCACCAGCGGAATAGCATGCTGGATTCGCTGCATCAGCACCCGGGCCAAATCCGTCATCACGTCGTCGCTGCCCTCAGCCCGGAAGTCCTTCAGAGAGATCGGCCTGCCGTACCGGACGGACGCCAGACCGAACCGCTTGTATCGGCCGATCAAACGACGCCAAAGCTGTTTCAATATCCAACGCGTGATGACACCGATCCGCGCGCGAAACCGCCGCTCAGTGCCAAGTGCCGCGCGGGTCAGGATGGTGTCTTCCAACACACGGTCGTAATTCAGTGCCACCGGAACAAACACCACATCGCGCCCCTGTGGCGACGTTCCATCCATAATATATTTGAGCAGTCCAAGCTTGGGGCGCGCAATGGCCCCGGTCAGGCTCAGCCCGCCTTCTGGAAACATGGCTTGAGTTACGCCGGCTTCGGTTGCGTGACGCACATAGGTGGACAGAACCTGGCGATAGAGTTCGCTGCCGGACTTGCGCCGGATAAAGTAAGCCCCCATCGCCCGGATCAATCGGCTGAGCGGCCAGACCCGGGCCCACTCTCCGACAGCATAGGACAGCGCAGAATGTCGGGCTGCAAGATACGTGACCAATACGTAATCCATGTTGCTCCGGTGGTTCATGACAAAGACAACCGTTGCTTCAGGGTCGATATTCCTGACGGATTCTTCGTCCTGGTAGCTAAGCCGAACCTCGTAGAATGTGTTGCTCAGCAGCCGGGCCAGTCGAATCGCAAAGCTGAAATAGGCGAAGGCCGAAAAGGACGGCACGATCTCACGGGCATAGCGGCGCGCCTGCTCCGAGGCGACAGCCTCGGGCATGCCGGTTTCGCGGGCATGTTGCTGAACCGCCTGACCGACCTGCGGATCATAAATCAATCGCTGAATCATGTCGTGTCGACGCGCCAGCTTGAAAGGCTGGATCGGGCGCTGAAGGCGCTGGTTCAGGCGTGCCACCGCGCGTTCCAGCCTCCGGCGGAAAAACCAGCGGACAGATGGGAACAGGAAATGCGATGCGAAAGTGACCATGGCAAAGACCACGATCAGCACGAAAAGCCAAAGCGGAAGTTCCACGGTTTGCGTCATGGCCGCACATTGCCACCAATCACACTGACCCACAATCTGAACAATTGCGGCATGCCGCAACGCAGCGAATTGACATGTCCCGAAAATTGCGCTTTAGAACCTCAAGACGAAATTTTATTGCCCACTGAAATGCGAGGCCCCGCTATGACGCAGACGCAGAAAGATCGCCCCTGGCTCATCCGAACCTATGCCGGTCATTCCACGGCCAAAGCCTCGAACGCGCTCTATCGGGGGAATCTTGCGAAGGGCCAAACCGGTCTGTCCGTGGCCTTCGATCTGCCGACACAAACAGGCTATGACAGCGACCACACGTTGGCGCGCGGTGAAGTCGGCAAGGTGGGTGTGCCGGTCTGTCATCTGGGTGACATGCGGGTTCTGTTCGACCAGATCCCCCTGGAACAGATGAACACCTCGATGACGATCAACGCCACTGCACCATGGCTTTTGGCGCTTTACATCGCCGTCGCCGAGGAGCAAGGCGCGGATGTATCCAAACTACAGGGCACCGTTCAAAACGACCTGATCAAGGAATACCTGAGCCGCGGCACTTATGTTTGCCCGCCCAAGCCGTCGCTCAAGATGATCGCGGACGTGGCCGAGTATTGCTATACCAATGTTCCGAAATGGAACCCGATGAACGTGTGCTCGTATCACCTGCAAGAGGCGGGTGCGACGCCAGAGCAGGAACTGGCCTATGCCTTGGCCACTGCCATCGCCGTGCTGGACGAATTGCGCCCACGTGTACCTGCCGAAGATTTCCCGGCGCTCTGCGGCCGGATTTCCTTTTTCGTGAATGCTGGCATCCGCTTTGTCACCGAAATGTGCAAGATGCGCGCCTTCGTGGATCTTTGGGATGAGATCCTGCAACAACGCTATGGCGTTGAAAATCCGAAATTCCGTCGATTCCGGTATGGCGTGCAGGTGAACTCTCTGGGTCTGACCGAGCAACAGCCCGAGAACAACGTCTATCGCATCCTGATCGAGATGCTGGCCGTAACCCTGTCGAAGAATGCACGCGCCCGTGCAGTGCAGTTGCCCGCCTGGAACGAGGCGCTGGGTCTGCCGCGTCCGTGGGACCAGCAGTGGTCGATGCGGATGCAGCAGATTCTGGCCTATGAAACCGATCTGCTGGAATATGATGACCTGTTCGATGGCAACCCCGCTGTCGATGCCAAGGTCAAAGAGCTGAAAGAAGGCGCACGGGCCGAACTGGCCAACCTGGATTCGATGGGCGGCGCGGTCGCTTCGATCGAATACATGAAATCCCGACTTGTGGATTCCAACGCTGAACGCCTGAACCGGATCGAGCGCAATGAAACCGTCGTCGTCGGTGTGAACAAATGGATCGAAGGCGAGGCATCCCCCCTGCAAACCGAAGACGGTGGCATCATGGTTGTTGATCCTGCCGTGGAGCAAGAACAGATCGACCGCCTGAATACGTGGCGCGCAGAACGGGACGAAGCGGCCGTAACAGCCGCCTTGGCGGCGCTGCGCGAAGCGGCACAGACCGGGGCAAACATCATGGAACCGTCCATTGCCGCCGCAAAGGCCGGCGCGACGACGGGCGAATGGGCCGAAGAAATGCGAACGGTCTACGGAACCTATCGCGGCCCAACCGGTGTTTCGGGGTCTGTTTCGAACAAGACCGAAGGGTTGGACGACCTGCGTGCCGCCGTTGATGCCGTCAGCGACAAGCTGGGCCGGCGTCTGAAGTTCCTTGTAGGCAAACCCGGGCTGGACGGCCATTCCAACGGCGCCGAACAGATTGCCTTCCGTGCCCGCGATTGCGGTATGGACATCAGCTATGAGGGCATTCGCCTGACACCCGAAGAAATCGTTGCGGCCGCCCGCGAAGATGACGCGCATGTCATTGGACTGTCGATCCTGTCCGGCAGCCACCTGCCACTGGTCAAAGACGTCATGGAACGACTGCGGCAGGCGGGGTTGTCTCATATCCCAGTCGTGGTGGGTGGCATTATTCCGGACGAAGATGCCGAAAAACTGAAATCCATGGGTGTGGCCAAGGTCTACACCCCGAAGAACTTCGAACTCAATTCGATAATGGGCGATATTGTTACTCTGGCGGATCCTCGGAATCTCGCAGCAGAGTAATCAAGGTTTAAGGCACTTTTTCTCCTGTTTCCGTCCCTGAAATATTCGGGATGGAATAAGCTGGTATTTGGAATTACGGTGCGCGCTCATGTGCACCGTAATAATTATCTGATGGAGAAGACTGATGGGGATCAATCTTGAGCAAATGTCACGTAAAGACCTTTTGGCTTTGCGTAATGATATTGAAAAAGCTTTGATCAGAGCAGAAAAACGCGAACGTCAGGAGGCTTTGAAAGCCGCAGAAAAGGCCGCGGCAGAATTCGGCTTTTCTTTGTCTGAACTGTCCGGAGAAGCGCCGCGCGGTATTAAGACAACAAAAACAAAGGCTAAATACCGCAACCCGGAAAACCCCGATCAAACCTGGACCGGTCGCGGCCGCAAACCTCAATGGGTGCATGACGCGCTGACCGCAGGCGTGGATATTTCTGATCTGGAAATCTAATCTGAGCGATTTTGAAAATGACAATTCATATTGGCGCCGAAAAAGGCGAAATAGCTGAAACCGTTCTTTTGCCCGGTGATCCCTACCGGGCGAAATGGGCAGCCGAGACGTTTTTGGACGATGTCAAACAGGTCAATAACGTTCGCGGAATGCTTGGCTTTACCGGAAACTGGAAGGGAAATCCCGTAACAATTCAGGGAAGCGGCATGGGAATGCCGTCTCTTTCCATTTATGTAAATGAGTTGATCCGCGATTACGGTGCGAAAACCCTGATCCGCATCGGATCCTGCGGAGGGATGCAGGACAGCGTCAAAATTCGTGACGTTATTCTGGCCATGACATCAACCACGCTGAGCACACCGTCGCGCGGCATCATGAAAGAGCTCAACTTTGCGCCCTGCGCCGATTGGGGGCTGCTGCAAGCTGCCGCCACAGCGGCCGCGGCCAAGGGAACGCCGACCCATGTTGGTGGAATTTACTCGTCAGATGTCTTTTATGACGAGCGCCCTGATCTCAACGAACAGATGGTGCGTCACGGCATTCTGGGCGTCGAAATGGAAGCGGCCGAACTCTATATTTTGTCGGCGCGCCACAAATGCCGCGCTCTGGCCGTTCTCACTGTTTCCGATCACCTGTTGACCGGAGAGGCTCTGCCATCCTCAGAACGTGAAAGCAGCTTTGGTGATATGGTCGAGATCGCACTTCAGGCCGCATTCCCGAACAGCTGACAAAGCGCAGGTACCAAGTATTGGTGCCTGCCGATCCTAACGCCCGTGCGAGCGATCATAACCATTGCTCGCGGGGCTGTCCCACCCCTCCAAATCGCCTCTAGCCGGAGCAAAAACCTCGACCAGCAAGGGGTAACACGCAGCTGTGTCCGAGGAATGCTCGGACGAACAATCCCCGCCCGGGCAGGCGCTGAGATTGCCCAGCAGATCAATCTCGGCAAAGAACTCCAGAAAATCTCCGGGACGTACGGGTGAGGCTTTCATGAAGTATTGACCCGTGTCGCGGGTGAAACCGGTACACATGAAAACGTTCAGTACGTCGTGCACCGCTGGTTCGGCTTCGGTCAGCGGAATATTGAGGTGATCCGCAAGCGCGCGGGTCAGGTTGGAATGGCAGCAATGGTGGTATTGCGTGCCGGACAAAAGGTTGCCCGTATACGGATCGCATCGCGTGCCGATGACGTCATGAACCGACCCCCCATAGGGATCGATTCCGTACCACTCAAGCGTATCCGCAATAATCGTGGCCATCGGGCGCAGATGCGGGAAACTGGACCATATCCGCTCTCCGGTGGTCAGATGCGTGCCATGCAGCGCCCGGGTTTTTCCGGAATAGAAGCGTTCCGACAAGTCGTTTCGGTTCCACAGGTTCAGATCGCCAACCTGCGGCCCCTCGACGGAAGTGATGCGAAAGAAATGGCCGGCAGGCACTTCAAAACAACGCGCATCACGTGGCGGCACCAGCACTTCGCCCGTTTTGCTTGCGCGTTCGCGAAGGGACCTCATCCAGCGCACATCCGGTCGCGGCAATGCCTCGTTCGGGTAACAGATGACAGGGGCAACCGCGCGTCGGGCTTCGGCATCTTCGGGAGGGTGGACAGTGTTTTCTGAAACTTTCATGCCGGGCAGAGTGGCGCATTATTCAGCCCGCGAAAAGCACTATCTTTCAGGGATCACGCGCCCGCAAACACCGCAATGGTTGGTCCAGCGCAGTGATTTCGGCACCGCAGAAGCTGCACCGCCAGATGCCGTGGCTCTTGTCCTGCCGCCACCTGCAATCACGTGTCAGCCCGGAATGGCGCGAGCGCCAGAGGAAATAGGCAAACACGCCGGTCGCCAGAAGAAGCAGAAGAACAGGCATCCCTCTGCTTTGCCGATAAACCGTCGGTTTTCAAGTCTTGCCGCCCGTATCAGGCAGCGTTTGCGTATTCGAAAAGCTCTGGTTCCTTGTCAGCCTTCGCAGGTTCTGGCGTGTAATAGGCCCATGCCTGTTCAAGCAGGTCCAGCGCTTCTTGGGCGTCGGTTTTCCGTTTGGATGTTTCTTTGCTCATTGGAGTGATCCTGACTAAAACTCATCACTCCTCCCTGCCCAAAAAATAAGGCAATGCAGCCGGGGCTGCATCGCCTAATTTTGCAAGATGGACATGCGAAAACCGCAAATCGCGCTCGTGGTTAGACCGAGCGCTCGACCATCATCTTCTTGATCTCGGCAATCGCCTTGGCCGGGTTCAGACCTTTCGGACAGGTCTTGGCACAGTTCATGATTGTGTGACAGCGGTAGAGCTTGAACGGATCTTCCAGCTCATCCAGACGTTCACCCGTCGCCTCATCCCGGCTGTCGATGATCCAGCGATAGGCGTGCAGCAAGGCCGCGGGGCCAAGATAGCGGTCGCCGTTCCACCAGTAGCTGGGGCAAGAGGTCGAGCAGCTGGCGCACATCACGCATTCATAAAGACCGTCCAGTTTCTTGCGGTCTTCGATGGATTGCTTCCATTCCTTCGCAGGGCGATTGGTCTTGGTTTCCAGCCACGGCATGATCGAGGCGTGCTGGGCATAGAAGTGGGTCAGATCAGGGATCAGGTCCTTGACCACCGGCATATGCGGCAGCGGGTAGATTTTCACGTCACCCTTGATCTCATCCATACCATAAATACAGGCCAGTGTGTTGATCCCATCGATATTCATCGCGCAGGATCCACAGATGCCTTCGCGGCAAGACCGGCGGAACGTCAAGGTCGGATCAATCTCGTTCTTGATCTTGATCAGCGCGTCCAGAACCATCGGACCGCACGTATCCATATCAACGAAATACGTATCGACACGCGGGTTCTGCCCGTCATCGGGGTTCCAACGATAGATCTGGAACTTGCGCACGTTCGTGGCGCCGTCCGGCTTTGGCCAGGTCTTGCCGGTGGTAATCCGGGAATTCTTGGGCAGGGTCAGTTGAACCATGTCAATTCTCCATTCAGCACAAGGCCGCCTTTCAGCCTGTCCGGGCGCGTTCAGACGCCCCTCGGTTATAATGCCCCCAATGGGCGATGTTCACGTCGAAATCCGGAGAAAGCCAATCCGCAAGGTTTTGCGGGTCGTCCCGGTCGATATCAAAACGCAGAAAGCGCGGGTTGTCGTCAAAGAAAGCTTCGACCTCGGAATGGTGCACGTCATACATATGCGCCCAGCCCCGCTTCACCTGGTCGGCCGTCTGTCCATTGGCCTTGCAGCATCGCTCAAGGTACCTACCGCCGGAATGGTTGGCACGTGATGCGATCCAGTCATCGCGATTGCGCGTGTTCAGCAAGAAATAGGCGTCCGGGTAAGCCGCGTGCAGCTCTCGAAAGAACCGCGCGCCGTCCAGCATGAAGCGCGAATTGACGAAGGCGATATCAGTGAAGGCCCGGACTGTACCAAACCCATCCAGCGGTCTGCGCCCCATGGCAATATTGGTTACCATGCGATGTGCAAGGTTTAGACCCTGGTCATCTTCCCAATGCACCGAAGGAATCCCGCTGTTCTGAAACAGCATGTGAAACGAGGTCGTCGCACATCGGTTCAAGCCGATCAGGATGATCTTGGGATCACTTTGCCCGGATTGGAGTTTCTCGACCGTCATTGCAAGCACCAGCATAGCATACGCCGCGATGCGCCTGGGATTTCATCATGGCATGCGCTTTTTTGAACGCCCCACCGGCATTTGACAGGATCAAAAGCGGCTTGTTTGGCTTCCCGGGGCGATATGGTGCTTGCGCCAGTCACTCGTTCATCTCCGCTCGAACACTTTGAACGCGGCGAAGCTGTTCTTTGAGGCATGGGCATGCCCTTTGACGGCAAACGGGTTCTCTTCTTCACAATAGAGCTGCCAGCCGGGCATGAAGTCTTCTATCCAGGCGGAATACGGGCGATGGCGCACATGCTGGTTGGAAGGGTTCAGGTCAAAATCCGACGAATAGATAACGACATAACGCTGTGCCAACCCGAAGAGCCGCCGCATGTAGTTGTCGAAAACGCTGTCCTCGGTCAGATGATAAATGACATCCAACGAAAGAGAAACGTCATGCGGCTCAACCTCGGAATCGGCGTTTTTGAACACCCAATTGGGGCGGGATCGAAAAACTTCGTTGCAGCGCCGAACGCAGAGGTCAGAGACATCCAAGCCGGTATATTTCGGGATATCAAACAATTGCGCCTGATTTCCGTCGCCCGATCCCAATTCTACAACCGATTCCACGCCTTCCATCTCGACCATCGTGTTGATGAAATTCGCTTTGTAGACAGCAAGACGCCCGTAAGACCCCGCACCCGAGGTCTTGCCGTGCTCATATCGGCGTTGCCAATAATCGGTCGAAGAAAACTCTGCCATCTCGCCCTGTTCCTGACCAGCCCTTAGAACGTCCGCGCTTTGGGCGCGATTTTCTGCAAGCTGATACCGCCTTGTTCTTCGGTCGTCAGTGGATCAACGATGACCGGACGGTAGCTGAGCTCAACCTTGTTGCCCTCAACCCGGCTGACCGTATGAACGCGCCAGTTTTTGTCATCGCGCTCGCTGAAATCCTCATGCGCGTGGGCCCCACGGGATTCCTTGCGGGCCTCGGCACCGACGATGGTGGCAAGCGCGTTTGGCATCAGGTTGGTCAGTTCAAGGGTTTCCATCAGATCGCTGTTCCAGACCAACGAACGGTCTGTGACCTTCAGGTCGTCCATCTTTGCGGCAATCGCTGTCATCTTCTCGACGCCTTCGGCCATGGTCTTGGCGGTTCGGAACACGGCCGCATCCGCCTGCATGGTCTTTTGCATCTCAAGCCGCAGTTCGGCGGTTGGGATTGAGCCGCTGGCGTTGCGCACCGCATCAAAACGGTCAAACGCCTTGTCGACCGACGCCTGGTTCAGAACCGGGTTGGCGGATTCGGCGTCGACAACCTTGCCGGCCCGGATCGCTGCCGCCCGGCCAAAGACCACGAGGTCAATCAGCGAGTTCGACCCCAGTCGGTTCGCACCGTGGACCGAGGCACAGCCGGCTTCGCCAACGGCCATCAAACCGGGAACGACCGCAGTCGGATCGTCGGCAGTTGGGTTCAGAACCTCACCCCAATAGTTCGTGGGGATACCGCCCATGTTGTAATGCACTGTCGGCAGTACCGGGATCGGTTCCTTGGTGACATCCACACCCGCGAAAATCTTTGCGCTTTCCGAGATGCCGGGCAGGCGTTCCGCCAGAGCCTCGGCAGGCAAGTGGCTGAGGTTCAGGTGAATGTGATCTCCTTCGGCCCCTACTCCACGTCCCTCGCGGATTTCCATGGTCATCGAGCGCGAAACGTAGTCGCGCGGCGCGAGGTCCTTGTACTGGGGCGCATAGCGCTCCATGAACCGTTCGCCTTCCGAGTTGGTCAGGTAACCGCCCTCGCCGCGCGCACCTTCGGTGATCAGGCAGCCTGACCCGTAGATGCCGGTGGGGTGGAACTGAACGAATTCCATATCCTGCAAGGCCAGCCCAGCACGGGCCACCATGCCGCCGCCATCGCCGGTGCAGGTATGGGCCGAGGTGGCGCTGAAATAGGCGCGGCCATAGCCGCCGGTCGCCAGAACCACCATCTTGGCGTTGAAGACATGCATGGTGCCGTCGTCCAGCTTCCAGCAGACGACCCCCTGACACTGGCCGTCCTCGGACATAATCAGGTCGATGGCGAAATATTCGATATAGAACTCGGCGTTGTTCTTGAGCGACTGCCCGTAAAGCGTATGCAAAATCGCGTGGCCGGTCCGGTCGGCGGCTGCACAGGTGCGCTGTACCGCAGGACCTTCTCCGAATTCAGTGGTGTGCCCACCGAAGGGGCGCTGATAAATCTTGCCCTCTTCCGTCCGGCTGAACGGCACGCCATAATGCTCCAGCTCGTAGACTGCCTTGGGTGCCTCCCGCGCGAGATACTCCATCGCGTCGGTATCGCCCAACCAGTCCGAGCCCTTGACGGTGTCGTACATGTGCCACTGCCAATGGTCGGGGCCCATGTTTGACAGCGATGCGGCAATGCCACCCTGCGCGGCCACGGTGTGGGAACGGGTTGGGAAAACCTTGGTCACGCAGGCCGTACGCAGGCCTTGTTCCGCCATACCCAATGTCGCCCGCAGACCGGCCCCACCGGCGCCGACAACGACCACGTCATATTCATGCGTTTCGTATTCGTATGCAGCCATTTCTTTCAGCTCCGGGAATTAAAGGGCAATGCGCGCGATGGCGAAGATGCCGGCCGCAGCCGCACCGTAGGACAGGCAGGTCACCAAGATGATCAGGACCTTTTCAAGCGTGCCGTGAACATAGTCCTCAAGCATCACCTGCGCACCGTCTGCGAAGTGTTTGAAGCCAACCGCCAGCGTCAATGCTGCCACGATGGCTGGGAAAGGCCGCGAGTAATACTCGAGCACCACGTCAAACGGCTGACCCAGAACCGGGCCGAAGGTGAAGACAAACAAAGGCACAAGGATCAGCAGAGCCACCGAGCTGACTTTCATCGCCCAGAAATGGGCTGTGCCGGATTTCGCCGAGCCAAGGCCAGCGGCGCGTTTGCGGTCGGTCAGATAACGCATGTCAGGCCTCCAATCACGCGACGATGACAAGGGTCAGAAGGGTCAGAACGACCGATCCGATGACAACCGCCCAGCCCAGCTTTGTCGCTGTGGGAAGGTCCAGACCAACCGCATTGTCCCAGATCAGGTGCCGCACACCGGCCAGCGTGTGATACCAAAGACCCCAAACGGACAGAGCCATCACCAGGTCGCCAAGCACCGAAGTAATCACTCCGTTCGCAACGGCGAAGGCCTCGGGCGACGTTGCTGCGGCCAGAAACCACCAGACGATCAACAGCGCCGCCAGTAGAAGCGCGTTTCCGGTGATGCGTGTCAGGATGGATGTGACCGACGTCAGCTGTGGACGATAGATCGACAGGTGCGGCGAAAGTGGGCGATTGCCCCGATTTACATCGGCCATGGCGGCTCCTTTTCGGTTGGCTACCGAACGTTTTACTGGTTTTTGCGACACTGTCACGTGCTGCGGGTGCAAAAACCACTAAATTCAGCGCAAATTGGCGGATTATTCAGGTATGTGATCACACAAAATATTGTCGTGATCACATTTTACATTCCCCGTCATCAATGTTAGCGATTTCAACACTAAAGGCATGTGATCACGAATCTCCTGACTGTCATTTCAGGCCCGCCGTTTGCTGCGTCACTTCGCGCAGCAGTTTTTTGCGAATTCGTTCCGGATAGTCCGCGAAGCCCGAGGCCGAAACCACAAAAGCGCCCTCGCCCACGATGACATTCTCGAAGAAATAGGCCGTCAGATCCGGTTCACTTTCTTCGATGGCCAACGCATTGACGACAATGCCGCGGTTGCGCAGAGCGGCATGAACCTGCGTTGGTTCGACCCCTTCATTGGATACGCCGTCCCCCGACAGATCGATCAGACGTCGCTTGCAATCGGAAACGGAATCAAAAGCGTCCAGCGTCGTGTGCAACGCCTCACCTATCGCCGTCGAGAAATTCCGCCAGATGCGTGGATCTGCGGCAACCTGATCGGCGAAACGATCCAACGCCGCGAAACTGTCGATACGGGTCCAGGGGATCGTGACCTGCTGGCGCGATGACCCGGTCCATTGCACCAGCATCAACTGCGCCTGCCCCCGCACCAGCGCCTCGGACACGATCGGGTCGCGCAGACCGGCGGCCAGCCCGTCCATCTGGATGCGGTACTCGTTGCTGTCGACCGAGCCGGAAACGTCAACCGCCAGGGCCAATGCCAGATCGCAGGCCTGAGCCGACGGGGCCAGACAAATACTGGCTAGTATCGCGCGCAGAAGATGCATGGTGCAAGCCTAGCACGGCTTGCACGCAAATGGCTCACTTTACCGTCAGTTCTCTTACTGCGGCATGAGTGCCCAATAATCGAGGTCCAGAAGCACATCGGGCAAATACCGGCCCTCGTCAGTCTTCAACACGAACGGATCGCCACCCTTTGTCGCCACCAGGCGCAGACGGATCGCACCCACGCCGGGAACACCGGTTTCCGCTTTATCCAGGACTTCGGACCAGGCCTTGATCGTGTCACCCGCGAAACAGGGGTTGGCATGCGCGCCACCATTCAGGCCAACAATCATCTGCGCGTTCGCAAGTCCATTGAACGACAAGGTCCGCGCCATCGAGATCACGTGCCCACCATAGATCAACCTGCCTTCCGGGCGGAACGTCAGGTCGAAATGCACCTTGGCGGTGTTCTGCCACAATCGCGTGGCCAGCATATGTTCGGCCTCTTCCAAGGTGACGCCGTCCACGTGGTCGATTTTCTCACCGATTTCATAATCGCCCCAACGATGCGCTTCACCGGCCAACGCGAAATCGTAATTCGAGAAATCGAGACCTTCGGGCACGATCAGATCCTGAGGTGTCAATGCCTTCTTCAATTCGGGAACAACCGTTTCGGGCGCTGGCGCATTCACGTCTGCTTTGCGCACCATGACCCAACGGACATATTCGATGACCACTTCGTCCAATTGGTTCAATCCACGGGTGCGGACCCAAACGACACCCGTTTTTCCGTTGGAATTCTGTTTGAGACCAATCACCTCGGATACGGACCGCAGAGTATCACCGGCGTAGACAGGTTTCAGCCAGCGGCCTTCGCCGTAGCCAAGATTGGCAACCGCGTTCAGCGAGACATCCGGTACTGTCTTGCCGAACACCAGATGAAACGCGGCCAGATCATCAAGCGGACTTTCCGGCAAACCACAATCCCGGGCAAATTCGTCCGAGGAATACAGCGCGTGACGCGCGGGATAAAGCGCGTGATACAAACCGCGTTCGCCCTCGGTCACTGTGCGTGGCACGGCGTGTTGCAGTACCTGTCCTACGGAGTAATCCTCGAAAAATCGGCCCGGATTTGTTTTTACCATTACTGCTGTCCCAGTTTCATGTCGGGGGAATAGTCGGCTTCGACCTCTTTGGTCACAGCCTGCGCACACCGCATTACGTTGCTGGCCGAGTCAAAGGCATAGGACGGGTCGCCGTACAGCTCCCATCCCTTTGCCAACGCATCCGACACCTTGTGGCAGAAGGCTGACGTGTCTTCTTCGGTCAACAAACGATAGAGTTTCGCCATGGAGTCAGGTCCTCATGAGCCGAACGGAGACGGACCGACCAGGCCGTGGATATATCCGATAATCCCCAGCAGAACGATCGAGGCCACAAAGAACATCGCATCCTTGCCGTAAGTACCGGGCTCACCCGGCGTCCAGTCGGGTTCGGACTTGTTGATTACAATGACTTCCACCACAGCCCATGCCAGAAGACCGCCGAACAGGATGATCGAGGCCAGATCTCCGTTCACCAGCAAATGCGCAAAGGCCCACAGCTTGAACCCACCCAGCATCGGATGGCGAAACTTGTTCAGCACCCGACCTTTGGTGCCCGCTGGGCTCATCATGTAGATCGCGACAAGGACCAACAGATTGTTGACGTGAATCAGGAAGGTCGGCGGCGCCCAGACATAGATGAAGTCGGTCATGCGATAGCCGAACACCATCAGCAGGATCGACGCGACCAGCGCCAGGGCAACTGCCCCCTTGCCCCCGTCGCCCATAGCGGCGCGGCGTTCAGGCGCCACACGTTTGAACAGATGCGCCGCCCACCACAGTGCCACGCCCAAGATCAGAAGAAAAAAGCCCATGCTGGCTTACCCCGCTTGCAAAGCTGAAATCGCCTCTGCTTTTGCCAGAATTTCGCGGGCCGTTGCAACGTGCAGATTTTCAACGATCTTGCCATCCACGACGGCAACACCCTGTCCTTGCGCTTCGGTCTCTTCGAATGCCGAGATTTGACGGCGGGCCAGATCGATCTCGTCATCAGATGGCGCGAAGGCCGTGTTGGCCACATCGACCTGGGCCGGATGGATCAGCGTTTTGCCATCAAAGCCCATGTCTCGGCCCTGCGCACACTCGGCGGCCAGACCCTCGGTATCCTTGAAAGCGTTGTACACGCCATCGATGATGATCAGACCTTCGGCCTTGGCGGCCAACAGGCACAGACCCAGTGAAGTCATCATCGGCAAGCGATCAGGACGGAAGCGGGTTTGCAGTTCTTTGGCCAGATCGTTTGTGCCCATCACGAACCCGGCCATCAACGGATGCGCGGCGATTTCGGCGGCGTTCAGCATTCCGCGCGGTGTTTCCATCATGGCCCAGATCGGCAATTCTCCGGTGATCGCCGCCAGTGCATCCACGTCAGCCGCCGCATTCACCTTGGGCAACAGGACAACATCGGCATCCATGTCGCGCACCGCCTCGGCGTCGGCACGCCCCCATTCGGTATCCAGCCCATTGATCCGGACGATCTTGACCCGTGCCCCATACCCCCCGGCGGCCAAGGCCCCTTTCAGCGTTTCGCGTGCGTTTTCTTTTTCGTCCGCTGCAACTGCATCTTCCAGATCGAAGATGATCGCATCCACAGGCAAAGAACGGGCCTTGTCCAGGGCCCGGTCCTTCGAACCAGGAATGTAGAGAACCGAACGATAGGGGCGCTGACGAGGATCCATGGACCACTCCCATTGAAATAAAGTTGCGCGGAATGGGGCATTTTTTGCAGGAAAGTTCAAGCCTAAAATCGCCGCACCGCAGCAAACCCGACGCAACGTGCGTTCCCTTAACCGGATTTCGTCCCTTGCCACCCACCCTGATCGGCAGTTGGAATCAAAAAAGGGTACGGGATGCAAAAGACGGTGTTCAAGATGACGATGGGGCTTGGGATCATGGTCCTGGCCGCGCAACATGTGCACGCTCAGGGTCAAAACTGTGCGCCCAAAGAAGCTGTGCTGGAGCGCTTGCACGAGGCCTATGGTGAAACGCGCAGGGGTTTGGGACTGGCCCGGAAAGGCGCTGTGATGGAGCTTTTTGCCTCGAACGAAACCGGCAGTTGGACGATCACGGTGACTTTGCCCAACGGGATCACCTGCCTTGTGGCTTCTGGTCAGGCTTTTGAAGAGGTGGCCGAGGCGCTACCCCCCAATGCCTGATCAGGTAAGCGCGTCCCAGATCAGCTTGCTGCCGGTGAGTGTCAGCAGCACATAGGCGAGCCCGAAGAACAGGCGTTCGGACAACATGAAATGCGCCCGAACGCCCAGCCATGCCCCCAGGATCGCAAAGGGTGTCAGCAACAAGTCCGCCCACAACGTCTGCCATGTGAACATGCCCAGATAAGCGTAGGGTACGAATTTCGCGATATTGATCACCCAGAAAACCAATACCGTGCTGGCCTGAAACTCGGTTTTGGTCAGCCGTTGCGACAAAAGATAGACAGCCGCCGGGGGGCCGCCGGCGTGGCTGACGAAGCTTGTGAAACCCGCGACCAGCCCGGCAAACAAACCAGAAGACGGCGGCAGTCGCCTGGCAAACCCCCGCACCCAGCCTTGCGATTGCGCCATGTGCCAAATCACGAACCCGACAGAGATTCCACCGATCAGCAGGCGCAGCAGATCATCATCCGTTGCACGATAAAGCCATGCTCCCATCGCCACGCCGGGCACCGCGCCCAGAATCAGCAGACGTGAATCCGGCCAGCTCCACCGTCTCCAATAAGGACCCAACGTGGCCACGTCGATCACCATCAGAATCGGCAGCATCAAGGCCAAAGCCTGCCCGGGTGTCAGGATCAAGGCCAGAATCGACGAAGACGCAAAAGCCACGCCGGAACCGAAACCGCCCTTTGAAATGCCGGCAAAGATCACGGCAGGGATCGCCACGGCAAAAAACATCAGGTTCAGCTCGAACATGTGACAGTCCCGGTTTTGGCTTGTGTCAAAGGCCGTTTAGCGCAATCAAAGCAGGGCCTGCAAACAGTATGCGGTTGTATGCCACGTCGCAGAACTCTTGCCTATTGACGTTTTAACGACTAGCACAACCGCGATTTCAATACCGACCGGATATGGAGAAATTCCAAATGGCCAGACCCAAGATTGCGCTGATCGGCGCGGGGAACATCGGCGGCACGCTTGCACATCTCGCAGCTGTCAAAGAACTGGGTGACGTTGTCCTGTTTGACATCGCAGACGGACTGCCGCAGGGCAAGGCGCTCGACATCGCGGAATCCGGCCCTTCGGAAGGGTTCGACGCCTCGATGAAAGGCACCAGCGACTATGCCGATATCGCCGGCGCGGATGTGTGCATCGTGACCGCAGGTGTGGCCCGCAAGCCGGGCATGAGCCGCGATGATCTGCTGGGCATCAACCTGAAAGTCATGAAGTCGGTCGGTGAAGGCATCGCTGCCCACGCACCCGATGCGTTCGTGATCTGCATCACCAACCCGCTGGACGCCATGGTCTGGGCCCTGCGCGAATTCTCGGGCCTTCCGCACAACAAGGTCTGTGGCATGGCAGGGGTGCTGGACTCGGCCCGCTTTGCACATTTCCTGTCGGAAGAGTTCAACGTTTCGATGCGCGACGTCACCGCGTTCGTGCTGGGCGGCCACGGCGACACCATGGTGCCGTCGGTACGCTACTCGACCGTTGCCGGTATTCCGTTGCCTGATCTGGTCGAGATGGGCTGGACCACGCAAGAGAAACTGGACGCCATCGTGCAGCGCACCCGTGACGGCGGCGCGGAAATCGTTGGCCTGCTGAAAACCGGGTCGGCCTATTACGCGCCTGCAACGTCGGCGATCGAAATGGCCGAGGCCTATCTGAAAGACCAGAAACGCGTTCTGCCATGCGCGGCCTATTGCAATGGTGAACTGGGCGTCGATGGCCTCTATGTCGGCGTTCCGACCGTCATCGGCGCTGGTGGTGTCGAGCGTATCGTCGACATCAAGCTGAACGAAGACGAGCAGGCAGGGTTCGACAACTCTGTGAACGCCGTGAAGGGCCTGATCGACGCGTGCAAGGGCATCGACAGCTCGCTGGCGTAAGTCAGCCATACAATCCGAGTTTGAGACCGGCCCGTTTCAGGGCCGGTTTTCGTTTGGCCCGTGCATGCCCGGTCGCAAATGTTGGCGCAAACGCCGCAAATCCCTTTTTTCGAATATGATTTTCTTATGCTGCGCCGTTTTTTCGAATCGTTTTGCCACATCGGAAAGTTTGTGATCACACCCTAAAATACTGTGATCACAAATAGCGAAAATCTTCGCTAAAAACCCATCGAGCATCAAAAAACCCTTTAAACTTGCCCGCTAGACACCCCTATAACGATTAAACGCAGTCAGACGGGACAGTTTCGATGAACATTCACGAATATCAGGCCAAAGCCCTCCTTCGCAGCTATGGCGCACCGGTGTCCGATGGTCGCGCCGTGTTGCGCGCCGAAGAAGCCAAAACCGCAGCAGGTGAGCTGGACGGCCCGCTTTGGGTTGTCAAAGCACAGATCCACGCGGGTGGTCGCGGCAAGGGTTCGTTCAAAGAGGCCGATGCCGGTGAAAAAGGCGGCGTTCGTCTGACCAAATCGGTTGAAGAAGCGGCCGAAGAAGCCAAAAAGATGCTGGGTCGTACACTGGTCACGCATCAGACCGGCCCGGCCGGCAAGCAGGTCAACCGCATCTATATCGAAGCAGGCTCGGGCATCGAGCGTGAACTGTACCTGGCCCTGCTGGTGGATCGCCAGACCAGCCGCATTTCCTTCGTCTGTTCGACCGAGGGCGGCATGGACATCGAAGAAGTGGCCGCCGCGACGCCCGAGAAAATCCTGTCCTTCTCGGTCGACCCGGCCACCGGTTACATGCCCTATCACGGCCGCCGCATCGCCTTCTCGCTTGGTCTGGAAGGCGCGCAGGTCAAGCAATGCGTCAAACTGATGGGTCAGCTCTATCAAGCCTTCGTCGAGAAGGACATGGAGATGCTGGAGATCAACCCGCTGATCGTCTCGGACAGCGGCGACCTCAAGGTGCTGGACGCCAAGGTCGGCTTTGACGGCAACGCGGTCTACCGCCACCCGGATATCGCCGAACTGCGCGACACGACCGAGGAAGACCCCAAGGAACTGGAAGCCTCGAAATACGACCTGAACTATATCGCGCTGGATGGTGAGATCGGCTGTATGGTCAACGGTGCCGGTCTGGCGATGGCCACCATGGATATCATCAAGCTTTATGGGGCTGAGCCTGCCAACTTCCTCGACGTGGGCGGCGGTGCCACCAAAGAGAAAGTGACCGAGGCGTTCAAGATCATCACCTCGGACCCGCAGGTCAAAGGCATTCTGGTCAACATCTTCGGCGGCATCATGCGCTGTGACGTCATCGCCGAGGGCGTTGTGGCCGCGGTGAAAGAGGTCGGCCTGCAAGTTCCGCTGGTCGTGCGTCTGGAAGGCACCAATGTCGAAAAGGGCAAAGAGATCATCAACACCTCTGGCCTGGACGTGATCGCTGCGGACAACCTGAAAGACGGTGCCGAGAAGATCGTGAAGGCGGTTAAGGGGTGAACACAGCCCGTCGTATAAGCCTATTGCCGGGATTATTGGCCGCGAGCGCTTTGCTTTCTGCATGTGTTGAAAGCCCTTCAAGGCTTTCTTCTGGAGGAAGCGTTGCGCAACAAGCAGCCAAAGCATTCTCAAGCACATGCCTTGAGAGTTTGCCCGGCTTCGATCGCTTTCAGACTAACGCTCGCGCCGCATCACTGAAACCATCAGAGAACCTAGGCAATATTCATACTGTATACGTAGTGCCGAACAGCAAGGTTTTTGTCGGGCTTCAGAATCTACCAGGTGCATCTGACGTTGAAGTCTGCGGTGTTAGAGCAGTTAGTTCTGAGCCCTCGTCAGTCGTTGGAGATGCTATTCTGAATGCAGCTCGCTCATCGGTAGGTTCTGGAACTGAAAAAGAGTTTCCATCCGAAAGGTTCGAATACGCTATCCAGCTTCCAAACGGCAGCCTTCTTACACACGACGCAAAAGACATGGGAAGCACGACAAGCAACGTGTTTCTGATTTCTCAACCAGTTCCACAGGGAAGAGTCCCGTCGCTGATTTTCGACGGATAGGCGCTGCCCACAGAAATCCAATAAAGGAGAACGCCAAATGGCAGTCCTCATCGACGAAAACACTAAAGTGATCTGTCAGGGTTTTACCGGCTCGCATAACGGATTGCACTCGGTGTGGACTGTCTGATCTTTCTGGAAACTGAACGTAACCCATGACCATCCCCATCTTCCTCATAGGCCTAGAACGCGCCACAGGGCGTGCGCGTTTGATGGAGCAGGAGCTGCACAAAGCAGGCCTGTCAGCGACGCGCGTCAACGCTGTTGATTGCGATGCCGCCACCCGTGAGGATTTCCTGCGCGACTGCCGGGCGGAAGGACCTTGGGGCTATTTCCACACCAAGGACATGGCCTGCACCCTCAGCCATGCCAAAGCGTGGGAGGCGCTGATCGCCTCGGGGGCGGAACAGGCCTTGATCCTTGAGGATGATGTGTTTCTGACACCGGAATTGGCAGACTGGTTGAATGATGCATCATGGTGGCCAGAGGATGCCGACATCGTGCGGTTCGAACGCTGGCGCAGCACGAAGCTTTACGTGGCCCTTGGGCGCAAGCGGCTGCCCCATCTGGGGCGGGAATTGCGCCTGATGCGCTCGCGCCATCCCGGTGGTGCAGCTTATGCGCTGACACGCGAAGCGGCCCGGCACTTTCTGGCGCAGAAACCCTTTGACATCACGCTGGATGGTTTGTTGTTCAACCCGTCCGCCTCGCCGGCGGCGCGTCAGATCAACATCTATCAGGTGATCCCGGCCATGGTCGAACAGGGCAACGAAGCGCCCGGCGAATACAATATGGGTGCACCGCGCGCGCGGCCAACAGGCTGGCCCCTGATTCGGCAAAAAGTCAGGCGCGGCGTCGCTGAAATCAGCAGCGGCCTGCGCACGACGGCCAATCTGGCGCTGGGACGCGCCACGCTCGAGAAAATTACCTATGCGCCGCAGGTTCTGCCGGCGACCGAACCCAATCAATCCAACACCGCCTAGAGAAAGGGACAAAATGGCAGTCCTCATCGACGAAAACACCAAAGTGATCTGTCAGGGCTTTACCGGCTCGCAGGGTACATTCCACAGCGAACAGGCCATTGCCTATGGCACCAAGATGGTCGGCGGCGTCACCCCCGGCAAAGGCGGGATGGAGCATCTGGGCCTGCCCGTGTTCAACTCGGTCCACGAAGCCAAGCATGTGACCGAAGCCAATGCTTCGGTGATCTATGTGCCGCCGCCTTTTGCGGCTGACTCGATCCTCGAAGCGATTGATGCCGAGATGGAAGTGATCGTCTGCATCACAGAAGGCATCCCTGTTCTGGACATGATGAAGGTGAAGCGCGCGCTGGAAGGCAGCAAGTCGCGTCTGATCGGCCCGAACTGCCCCGGTGTCATCACGCCCGACGCCTGCAAGATCGGGATCATGCCCGGCCACATCCACAAGCGCGGTTCGGTCGGCGTTGTGTCCCGCTCGGGCACCCTGACCTACGAGGCCGTCAAGCAGACCACCGATGTTGGTCTGGGCCAGTCTACCTGCGTGGGCATCGGCGGTGACCCGATCAAAGGTACCGAGCATATCGACGTTCTGGAATGGTTCCTGGCGGATGACGAGACCGAGTCGATCATCATGATCGGTGAGATCGGCGGCTCGGCCGAAGAAGAAGCCGCGCAATTCCTGGCGGATGAAGCCAAGAAGGGCCGCAAGAAGCCGACCGCCGGTTTCATCGCAGGCCGCACAGCCCCTCCGGGCCGCCGCATGGGTCACGCAGGCGCGATTGTCGCCGGTGGCAAGGGCGGTGCGGAAGACAAGATCGAAGCCATGCGCGCGGCCGGTATCGTCGTGGCCGAAAGCCCGGCGCAGCTGGGTGAGGCCGTGCTGGAAGCGATTGGGTAAGCTGTGAGCCGGGGCGGTAAATTTCTGTATGGTCTAGTGGCTGCCATTGTGGCAGCCGCACCCGTCTCTGCTATCGCTAGCAACACTGACATCGCCTCAGAAGCCATCAGCGCATGCCAGTCAGCAACCGATCTGGCCATACTGACAGATGCGCTTATTCAAGTTGGGTGGACGCCCAAGGTGCCTGCAAATCTTGATGACAGGGCAATCCGGTCTTACGCAGCCACCTATTTACCAAATCACTTTGGCACTGGCGACTACTCAGACACGCGCATCGCAAGCACTTGGGAGTTAGCTCTCACCAATGCGACAGGTGCGCGCAACTTGAAGATAGTTGATGGTTCCGAAAAGAAGGACAGATGGTTTGTTCGTGACCAAACCGGTAGCGTTTTGCGAGTCGATAGCTACAAGAATGGAGATTTCGAGCAAACCAACTGTGTTTTGGCGCTCAAAGAAGAAGACTCTCCAACTACTTTTGAGAAGTTACTAGCGGACTCGGACCGCGAACCCAAATCCCTTCCGCCAGTTCTTCATCTTCGGTCACAGTTCTCCGAAAATGATACGTTCAAAAGAAGCATGAACGGCGCGATCCTGAACATACATCGAATGCAATCTGCCTCAGACCCAGAATTTGATGTATCGTCAGTTTTCACAACTGTAACCACAAAGCGACCGGAGAAGTCACGATGACCTTCTCCGACGCCATCCGCACCTGTTTCGCCAAGTTCTTCACCTTCTCAGGCCGTGCCTCGCGGACCGAATACTGGTTCTTCTTTCTGTTCATCGTGATCTGGAACATCATCGCCGGGATCATTGACTGGCAGTTCTTCACTCAGGTCACTGTGACTGAGACGGATACGTCCAAATCCATCACCGCCACTTCTTCGCAACCGGTGCAGAGCATCGTCGGCCTGATCGTTTTCTTCCCGCATCTGGCTGTCGCGTGGCGACGGATGCATGATACCGGGCGCAGCGGGCTTTATGCTTTGCTGCCGATCCTGCTGATCCTTGGGGCCTTTGCGGTTCTGATCTTCGGCATCGGCCTCGCCTCTCATTTCCAGCATGGTGGCACTCTGGACATTTTGTTTACCCGCGCAACATTGCTGATCGTCATCCCGACACTTATCGTTCTGGTGGTGTCGCCCCTCCTGGTGCTGTGGTGGCTGACCCGCCCCAGCCAGCCAGGCACCAATCAATACGGTCCCAACCCAACAGAGGTAGCCCAATGACCGAACACTCGCCCAACTCTGCCTTTCATGCCTCAAGCTTCATGCAGGGGCATAATGCCGAATACCTGGAACAACTTTATGCCCAATACACCAAGAACCCCGGTGCAGTAGACGCTGCCTGGGTCGAGTTCTTCAAGGCCATGGGCGACGCCGCGCCGGATGTGCAGCGTGAGGCCGAAGGGCCTTCGTGGGCGCGCACGGACTGGCCTCCGATGCCGGCCGATGATCTGACCGGTGCGCTGACCGGTGAGTGGGCCGAGATTGACGCCAAGGCCGCAGGCAAGAAGATCAAGGAAAAGGCCGCCGACAAAGGCGTCGAAGTCAGCGATGACCAAATCAAGCGCGCGGTGTTGGACAGCCTGCGCGCCCTGATGCTGATCCGGGCCTACCGCATCCGGGGTCATCTGGCCGCCGATCTGGATCCGCTGGGCATGCGCGCGGCAACCAATCACCCAGAGCTCGACCCCAAGACCTACGGCTTCACCGACGCCGACATGGATCGCCCGATCTTCATCGACAACGTTCTGGGGCTTCAGGTTGCCTCGATGCGGCAGATCGTCGAGATCGTGAAGCGGACCTATTGCGGCACCTTCGCGCTGCAATACATGCATATCTCGAACCCGGAAGAGGCCGCATGGCTGAAAGAGCGCATTGAGGGCTATGGCAAGGAAATCCAGTTCACCAAGGAAGGCCGCAAAGCCATCCTGAACAAGATGGTCGAGGCCGAAGGCTTTGAGAAATTCCTGCACGTCAAGTACATGGGCACCAAGCGCTTTGGTCTCGATGGCGGTGAGGCGCTTATTCCGGCGATGGAGCAGATCATCAAGCGCGGCGGCGCGCTGGGCCTGAGCGACATCGTCATCGGCATGCCGCACCGGGGCCGTTTGAACATTCTGGCCAACGTGATGGGCAAACCGTACCGCGCCATTTTCAATGAATTCCAGGGCGGCAGTTTCAAACCCGAAGACGTGGATGGTTCGGGCGACGTGAAATACCATCTGGGTGCTTCCAGCGACCGCGAGTTTGATGGCAACAGCGTGCACCTGTCGCTGACTGCGAACCCGTCGCATCTTGAGGCGGTGAACCCTGTGGTTCTGGGCAAGGTCCGCGCCAAGCAGGATCAGTTGGGCGACACGGACCGCACCAAGGTCATGGCCATTCTGTTGCACGGGGATGCGGCCTTTGCCGGACAGGGCGTCGTGGCCGAAGGTTTTGGCCTGAGCGGTCTGCGCGGGCATCGCACCGGCGGGACAATGCATATCGTGGTGAACAACCAGATCGGCTTTACCACCGCGCCGCATTTCTCACGCTCCAGCCCGTACCCAACGGATATCGCGCTGATGGTCGAGGCGCCGATCTTCCACGTGAACGGGGATGACCCCGAGGCGGTTGTTCATGCAGCCAAGGTGGCGACCGAGTTCCGCCAGAAATTCCACAAGGACGTGGTTCTGGATATCTTCTGCTATCGCCGGTTTGGTCACAACGAGGGCGACGAGCCCATGTTCACCAACCCGATCATGTACAAGAAGATCAAGACGCATAAGACCACGCTGTCTCTGTACACGGAACGCCTGGTCAAGGATGGCCTGATCCCCGAAGGTGAGATCGAGGATATGAAAGCGGCCTTCCAGGCCCATCTGAACGACGAATTCGAGGCCGGTAAGGACTATAAACCCAACAAGGCCGATTGGCTGGATGGGCGCTGGTCGCATCTTGACAAGAACAAAGACGAATACATGCGCGGCGAGACGGCGATCACGCCCGAAACCATGGCCGAAATCGGCGATGCCCTTACCCGCGCACCAAGCGGATTTGCCATGCACAAGACGGTTGGTCGTCTGCTTGAGCACAAGAAACAGATGTTTGAAACCGGTAAAGGCTTTGACTGGGCCACTGGTGAGGCGCTGGCTTTCGGATCCCTGCTGACAGAAGGGTACCCGGTACGCCTGGCAGGTCAGGACGCCACGCGCGGCACCTTCAGCCAGCGCCATTCGGGGTTCATTCATCAGGAAACCGAAGAACGGTACTACCCGCTGAACAACATTCGCGCAGGTCAGTCGCAGTACGAAGTGATTGACTCGATGTTGTCCGAATATGCTGTGCTCGGGTTCGAGTACGGATACTCGCTGGCCGAACCAAATGCGCTTGTTCTTTGGGAAGCCCAGTTCGGGGACTTCGCCAACGGCGCGCAGATCATGTTCGACCAATTCATCAGTTCGGGTGAATCGAAATGGCTGCGGATGTCCGGCCTGGTCTGTCTGCTGCCGCACGGGTTCGAGGGGCAAGGCCCCGAGCATTCGTCGGCAAGGCTGGAGCGGTTCCTGCAAATGTGCGGCCAGGACAACTGGATCGTGGCGAACTGCACCACGCCAGCGAACTATTTCCACATCCTGCGCCGCCAACTGCACCGGACATTCCGCAAGCCGCTGATCCTGGTGACGCCCAAATCACTGCTGCGCCACAAGCTGGCGGTCAGCACCGCCGAGGATTTCACCACCGGCTCCAGCTTCCACCGGGTACTGTGGGATGATGCACAGAAGGGCAATTCCGACACCAAGCTGGTGGCGGATGACAAGATCAAACGCGTGGTGATGTGTTCCGGCAAAGTCTATTTCGACCTGCTGGAGGAACGCGATGCACGCGGCATCGACGACATTTACCTGATGCGGATCGAACAGTTCTATCCTTTCCCGGCGCATTCTCTGATCAACGAGCTTGAACGGTTCAAGAATGCCGAAATGGTCTGGTGTCAGGAAGAGCCCAAGAACCAAGGCGCATGGACCTTTATCGAGCCCAATATCGAATGGGTTCTTTCCCGGATCGGCGCGAAACATACCCGTCCGGCTTATGTCGGTCGCGCAACCTCGGCCTCGCCCGCAACGGGCCTGGCCAGCCAACACAAAGCCCAACAAGAAGCGCTGGTTAACGAAGCGCTGAGCCTCGAAGGAAAATAAGCGATGACGATTGAAGTTCGTGTTCCCACGCTTGGCGAATCGGTCACCGAAGCCACTGTTGCAACATGGTTCAAAAAACCCGGTGATGCGGTCGCCGTGGATGAGATGCTGTGTGAGCTGGAGACTGACAAGGTCACGGTCGAAGTGCCCTCTCCCTCTGCCGGCGTGATGGGTGAGATTGTGGCCGCCGAAGGTGAAACGGTTGGTGTCGATGCTCTGCTGGCGACGATTGCTGCCGGCGAAGGTGCAGACGCGCCTGCCCCGGCAACAGCGGCAGCAGCCCCCGAGGCCGCACCTGCCGCATCGGGCGGGTCGGTTGACGTGATGGTGCCCACGCTAGGCGAATCCGTGACTGAGGCGACTGTTTCAACCTGGTTCAAGCAAGTCGGCGACAGCGTCGCGCAGGACGAGATGTTGTGTGAGCTGGAAACCGACAAAGTCTCGGTCGAAGTACCGGCCCCGGCTGCGGGTGTTCTGGCGGAAATCGTCGCACCGGAAGGTGCAACCGTGGATGCAACCGCAAAGCTGGCAGTCATCTCTGGCGCGGCCGCTGGCGCAGCTCCTGCGCCCGCTCCTGCGGCGGCGGCGGCGGCTCCTGCTGCGACAAGCACCGGCAAGGATGTTGCAAATGCGCCGTCTGCCGAAAAGGCGATGGCCGAAGCCGGGCTGTCGGCCGATCAGGTCACCGGCACCGGTCGCGATGGTCGCATCATGAAAGAAGATGTTGCCAAGGCGGTTGCGGCTGCTTCGGCTCCGGCACCTGCGGCGGCTGCGCCCGCACCTGCTGCACAGGCTCCGCGCGCACCGGTTGCTGCCGAAGATGCGGCCCGCGAAGAACGCGTACGGATGACCCGTCTGCGTCAGACCATCGCCAAGCGCCTGAAAGATGCGCAGAACACCGCCGCGATCCTGACCACCTATAACGAGGTGGACATGACCGAGGTCATGGCCCTGCGCAATCAGTACAAAGACCAGTTCGAGAAGAAGCACGGCGTGCGTCTGGGCTTCATGTCCTTCTTCACCAAGGCCTGCTGCCATGCCCTGAAAGAAGTGCCCGAGGTCAATGCCGAGATCGATGGCACCGACATCGTCTACAAGAACTTCGTTCACATGGGCGTTGCGGCCGGCACGCCGCAGGGTCTGGTCGTACCGGTCATTCGCGACGCGGACAGCATGTCCTTTGCAGCCATCGAAAAAGCCATCGCCGAAAAGGGCAAGCGCGCCCGCGATGGCAAGCTGTCCATGGCCGAAATGCAGGGTGGCACCTTCACAATCTCGAACGGTGGTGTTTACGGCTCGCTGATGTCGTCGCCGATCCTGAACCCCCCGCAGTCGGGCATTCTGGGCATGCACAAGATCCAGGAACGGCCGATGGTCATCAATGGCGAGATCAAGATCCGCCCGATGATGTATCTGGCGCTGTCCTATGACCACCGGATCGTTGACGGCAAAGGCGCGGTGACCTTCCTGGTACGTGTGAAAGAGGCGCTGGAAGATCCGCGCCGCCTGCTGATGGATCTGTAACCATGGCGACACATGTACTCTGGCAGGCCGATGTTGCCGATTTCGACGCCTGGCTGAAAGTGTTCCGCGAGGACAAGCCGATGCGCAAGGCCGCGGGCATCCGCGACCTGCATGTCTGGCGCGATCCCGATCAGAAGGACCATGCGATCGCGATGTTCGAGGTGATCAACCTGGACAAGGCCAAGGCATTTTTCGGTTCCGAAGAACTGGCGATGCACCATGAACGAGGCGGCATTGCCCATATCTCGATCAAGCTGCTGGAACCCGTTTGACAATAGATATTCCCGACCCGCCAGATCGGGTCGGGAAAGCGCCGGATCGTCCGGTCGGATTAGGAGAATGTAATGGCAAACTATGACGTCATCGTAATCGGCGCCGGACCCGGCGGCTATGTCTGCGCGATCCGCTGCGCTCAACTGGGTTTGAAAACCGCTGTGGTCGAAGGGCGCGAAACGCTGGGCGGCACTTGTCTGAACGTGGGCTGCATCCCCTCGAAAGCGTTGCTGCATGCCAGCCATCAGCTTCATGAAGCCGAACACAACTTTGCCAAGATGGGCCTGAAGGGCAAATCGCCTTCGGTCGATTGGAAACAGATGCAGGCTTACAAAGATGAGGTAATCGAGGGCAACACCAAGGGCATCGAGTTTCTGTTCAAGAAGAACAAGATCGACTGGCTGAAAGGCTGGGGCTCGATTCCTGCGGCCGGCAAGGTTCAGGTTGGCGATGAAATCCATGAAACCAAGAACATCATCATTGCGTCAGGCTCCGAACCGTCCTCGCTGCCCGGTGTCGAAGTGGATGAGAAAGTCGTTGTGACCTCAACCGGCGCGCTGTCTCTGGGCAAGATTCCTAAGAAAATGGTGGTGATCGGCGCGGGTGTGATCGGGCTGGAACTGGGATCGGTGTACAGCCGCCTAGGCGCCGAAGTAACGGTGATCGAATTCCTCAAGGAAATCACTCCGGGCATGGACCCCGAAGTTCAGAAGACTTTCCAGCGTATCCTCAAGAAACAGGGGCTGAGTTTCATCATGGGTGCGGCGGTGCAGAAAACCGAAGCAACCAAGACCAAGGCCAAGGTGACCTACAAGCTGCTCAAGGACGACAGCGAGCATGTGATCGACGCCGATACCGTGCTGGTGGCCACCGGGCGCAAACCTTATTCCGATGGTCTGGGGCTGGACGCTCTGGGCGTCGAGATGACCCCGCGCGGCCAGATCAAGGTGGGTGCGGACTGGCAGACCAACGTACCGGGCATCTACGCCATCGGCGACGTGATCGAAGGCCCGATGCTGGCGCACAAGGCCGAAGATGAAGGCATGGCCGCTGCGGAACAGGTTGCGGGCAAGCATGGCCATGTAAACTATGGTGTTATACCGGGTGTGATCTATACGTGGCCGGAGGTCGCCAATGTCGGTGAAACCGAGGCGACGCTCAAAGAACAAGGCCGTGCCTACAAGGTCGGCAAGTTCATGTTCATGGGCAACGGCCGCGCCAAAGCCAACTTTGCTTCTGACGGTTTCGTCAAGATTCTGGCAGACAAGGAAACCGACCGTATCCTGGGCTGCCACATCATCGGCCCCGGCGCAGGTGACCTGATCCACGAGGTCTGCGTGGCGATGGAATTCGGCGCATCCGCCGAGGATCTGGCCCTGACCTGCCACGCGCACCCGACCTATTCCGAGGCCGTGCGTGAAGCGGCACTGGCTTGCGGCGACGGCCCGATCCACAGCTAGGCAGGTCGGGCTCCGCCCGTTTGACGCGTGAAAGGTCCACCGGACCTTTCATCGGCTGCGCCGAACCACGTCAAACCCTGCCGCGCGCACCCGACCTATTTCGAGGCCGTGCGTGAAGCGGCACTGGCTTGCGGCGACGGCCCGATCCACAGCTGACAACCTTGACCCCGGCGACGATCAGCCTGTCGGGGTCAACCAGGCATTCAGATAGGTCTCCAACCTGTCGGTAAATGTCGTCGCTGAATGCAACGCGCAGAATCTTAATGACATGGCTTGTATGGCAAAGGCCTGCACACCTTCGGCCAACAATTCGGGCGGCACGTCCTTGCGCACCTCTGCATCTTCGAGCCACAGCATCACGACGCGGAAATATCGCTCAAAACAATAGGCCACCGGTCCTATTTCGGAGACAGCTGTTGCACCGGAATACCTGATCAACAGATCGAATACATATCGCTCGGACGTCATGAAACTGTGAACCGGGTCCAGCGACGCGACGATTTCTGCAACAGTATCGGGTGGTGCTCCGGCCTCGGCCTGATCCAGACACGCATTCAGCTTGTCCGCGATCAGAATTTCCATCAGCGCATCCTTGTCGTGGAAATGCGCAAAAAAGGTGCCCTTCGCGACCCCTGCGGCCTTCACGACCTCTTCCACCCGTAACGCTTCATATCCGCCATTGCGGATGACCTCTTCAGCGGCCGCAAGAAGCTTGGCGCGGGTCTTGATCGTACGTTTCTGAATCGTCTTTTGCATATGGCTCAATCGCATAATTTCTGACCGTGGTCAAATTTTTTATTGACCGTGGTCATTTTTTGATTCTATAAACTGACCACGGTCATTTTTCAGGAGATACCCGATGCAACCGAAAAAGATTCTCATCCTTGACGGACACCCCGCAGAAAGCAGCCTGTCACGCACATTTGCCGAAACGTACAGAGACGCGGCCCGCAAAAACGGGCACGATGTACGGTTGGTTCATCTGAGCGATCTGCAATTCGATTTTGATTTCGGTCAGGGCAATTATCACGACTTCAAACCGCTTGAGCCGGTTCTGGAGCAAGTGTTGCAAGACTTTGAGTGGAGCGACCATCTGGTCCTGACCACCCCGATGTGGTGGGGCGGCCTTCCAGCAAAACTCAAAGGACTGATCGACCGAATGTTCATTCCGGGGCGAACGTTTGACACACGGAACACCACCAAGATCGGATTTCCGGCGCCCATGCTGACAGGGCGCACCGCGCGTGTCATCCTGACGTCAGACACGCCGGGATGGTTCATGCGCCTGATATACAGGCAGGCGCTTATCCGTCAGGTACGGGACCAGATCCTTGGGTTCGTCGGCTTCAAGCCAACGCGGTTCACCTATTTTTCCGGTGCAAGCTATCCCAAGCCCGGCAGCGTCGATCGCTGGTTGGAAAAAGTATCAAGGATCGGAGCCGCTGCGGTTTGAACCACAGCTGGCACCTACATCTACCACATCGTTTTTGCGGCGCGCGCAGGCCATTCCTCGTCATATTGCGCGCCGCCTTCCGCACCGTCTGATGCCTCGGACAGAAGCTGTCCTATCGTGGGAAGATTGCCGCTTCCATCACCGCTGGACCAGATACGCGCCCGGATCAGAGCACGAGCGCATTGGCTGTATATCTCAGCAATTTCAATCACGATCACGGTCGCCGGGCGTTTGCCGGCCTTCTCGAATTGATGCCGCAGGGTCTCATCCGCCGTTACCCGCCCCAACCCGTTCACCCGAACGACGTTGTTGGACCCCGGGACGAAGAACATCAGCGAAACACGTGGGTCGCGCACGATATTGCGCAGACTGTCCAGACGGTTGTTGCCGCGCCAGTCCGGCAGAGCCAGCGTATTCGCATCCAGCTCTTTCACGACCGGGCCATCATCGCCCCGCGGGCTGCCATCCACACCTTCTGGGCCAACCGTGCTGAGCACACAGAGGCGCGATGCGAGGATCCACTTGCGATAGAGAGGCGTCAGCTGATGAACGACCTTTCGCAAGGACGGCGCGCCGGGCCGACCATACAACGCTTCAAGCGTTTCAATGTCACGAATGTGCTCCATCCGGATCAAACCCCACTTCCCGCATCAACTCGTTGGAACGTGTTTCTATCACATCTTCCAGCCGGGCAAGGAAGTCGTCCCGGCCAACACCCGGCTCGATTGGGTCGAGGAATTCCACGATCGCAAGGCCCGGTTTGCGCATGACACCCGTTCGAGGCCAGAAGACGCCGGCATTCGTGGCGACCGGAACGCAGGGAAAGCCGAGCCCTTCGTAAAGAACGGCTGTTCCAACCTTGTAAGGTTTCTTCGCACCGGGCGCCACACGTGTCCCTTGCGGGTAAATCACAAGCTGCCCGGGTTCCGAAAACTCTTTCGACACATCCTTGACCATCTTGGTCACGGCAGCACCGCGCTTGCCGCGATTGACCGGAATACAGCCAAGTCGCCGCGCATACATTCCAATGACGGGAGTAAACAAAAGCTCGCGCTTCATAATGAACTTGCCATGCGGAATGGCATCAAAAATTATGATGATATCAAGAAAAGACTGGTGTTTTGCGGCTATGACCACTTCGTTCGTTGGGACCCTACCCCGCACTTCGCACCGAATGCCAACCATCCAACGCGCCAGCCACATGGTACTGCGCGCGTAGGTCTTGCACGCCTTCAGGGCGCCAGCCTTGGAAAACAACGCGTAGGGCAGAAAGACAATGCCAAGGATCAGCATCCAGGCGTAGATCACGATCATGAAGATCAACGACCGAACCCATTGAACAGCCATCAACATCAGGAAAGCTCCTTCAATTTGCGTCGGGCCGCAGCCCAGGTGGCAAAAAACGCGACCATGGCACCAAGGATCGGGATAAGTACCGGCAACACCCAGTCTTTGCCCTGAAAGCCGACGCCCGCCAGAAACCCACCCGCATCCGAGGCTTCGGGCAGCATCAGAACACCGGTCATTCCCAGCAATGTACCGACCGAGGCCCCAAAAAATGCGCGATAAGTAAACCGCCTTACGAATGCGCCCGCTATGAACCCGTCGCGTGCGCCGACCAGGCGCAGCACTTCGATGATCTGGGCATTTGCGGCAAGTGACGCATTGGCGGCAAGGGTAATCATGGCAGCGGTCGCACCGCCGATCAGCAGGATTGAAACCCACCCCAGTCGACGCAGGGACATCGCCGCATCGACCAGAGGTTCCCGCCACCGCGTATGATCATCCAGCACGGCGCCCGGCACCTCGGCCCCCAATCGCAAACGCAACCCGGCCACATCGATGCCCGGTTCGGTTTCAATGATTTCGATAAGCTGCGGCACGGGCAGCGTATCCAGCGGCAAGTCCGGCCCGAACCACGGGGCAAGCAACGCCGCCTGCTCTTCCTGCGTCAAAGCACGGGCCGAGGCCACGCCGGGCGTTTGACTAAGAACCGTCAACGCAGCCTCGGTCTGGGCCGCGCGCTGTTCCGCGGGCGCGTTGATGCGCAGGGTTGCGGCTCCGGCCAGTTCCGATGCCCAACGATCCGCAATGCGCCCCGACGCCAGAGACAGGGCCAAGGCGAACACTGCAAGAAACGCCATCGCACCCGCGACAAAAAGGGTCAGGTGCGCCGTGTATCCCGTTGGAGGAACAACCCGGTCTGCCCGTTTGTCGCCGCGCAACAGATTTCTGAGGTCAGGACTGATCATAAATCCGCCCCCGCCAGTTGCAGCTTGCGCTGCGAAATACGCAAGACACGCGCCTGCACCTGGCTTTTGGCCGCGCGAATCAGGCTCAGGTCATGGGTGGCGATCAGGACGGTTTTGCCCATCCTGTTCAGTTCGATCAGAAGACGCAGCAGCCGTTGCGACATCTCCCAGTCAACATTGCCCGTCGGCTCATCCGCCAAAACCACGTCAGGCGACAATATGACGGCACGCGCCAGAGCGGCCCTTTGGCGTTCGCCGCCGGACAGTTCAGGCGGGAGCGCTTCGAGCCTGGAGCCAAGACCCACCCAGCTGAGCAGCTCGGTCAGGTTTTCCTGCTCGGATGTTTCCGAACGCCCGGACACCATCAGCGGCAACGCAACGTTTTCGGCAAGCGTCATATGGTCTAGGAACTGACAATCCTGATGCACCACACCCACGCGGCGGCGCAGCACCGCCAGCTGGTCGCGATCAAGGGCTGAAATGTCCTGGTCAAACACGCTCAACCGCCCTGAGCTCGGAAGCAGGGCACCATAGCACAGCTTGAGCAACGTGGTCTTGCCCGCCCCGGAAGGCCCGGTCAGAAAGTGAAACGTACCCGGCTGCAATTGTACCGAGACGTCACTCAGCAATTCGCCGCCACCGTAGGTGTAGCTGACATTTTCCAGCTCGATCACACGTGCCCCCGTTATTTTGCCGCTCTTCTTGCCCGAGCATGGTGATGGTTTCAATGGCTCTACCGAGTCCAATTGGTGACACTTGACCCGCGAAACCGAAAACGCTCTTTGCTGTTGGGTCTTAACCGAATATCATTCCTGAAAAAACTATTATCGGCCCTTCGCCCGGCCGAGGAGGCAGCATGCGTCTAACATGTCCGAATTGCAGTGCGCAGTACGAGGTTCCTGACGAGGTCATCCCCGAGGAAGGCCGCGATGTACAGTGTTCCAACTGCGATCAGACCTGGTTTCAAGCGAAGCACCCTGCCGAAGCCGCAGGCGCACCGGACGAAAAAGCGGAAACCCCCGAAAAGGATGACGCATCGCCCGACGTGGTTAACGCTCCGCAGGACGCTGAACCGGAACCTGTTGAAGAAGCGGTATCCGAAGACAAGCCAGAAGTTGATGAACCCGCCGCGACCACCGGGAGTGTCGATCCTTCCGTTGCCAGCATTCTGAAAGAAGAAGCTGCCCGCGAAGCGGAATTGCGGGCGCAGGAAGGCAGCAGCCTCGAAAGCCAGCCCGATCTGGGGCTGGATACGCCGCCAGAACCCCCAGAACCCAAGGTGCGCCCCAAGCGGCCTTCGGCTTCGGAAACCGCTGTCGATGCCGGGCAGAAAGACGCGCTGCCGGATGTCGAAGCCATCAATTCGACCATGCGATCAGATGAGTCGGAAGAGGCCCCGCAACCACCCCGCAAATCGGGCGGATTCCTCCGCGGCTTTGCGTTGATGCTGATTATCGGCGTGGTTCTGTATCTGATCTATGGAAATGCCCAACAGATCAGCGACGCAGTCCCTCAGGCCGACCCGTTGCTGAGCTCATATGTGTCGCTTGTGGATCAGGCGCGTATCTGGCTTGAGGCACAGGCTGGATCCGGTGCCCAGAACTGAGGTCTAGAACCGCTCCAACAAACGCTTCAGGTATTCCAGCTCGATCTGGGGGCGGTCCGATTCCCCGGTTCTGCGTCGGATTTCATCCAGCAGTTCCCGCGCCCGGCGGTACACGTCTTCGCCTTGCAGCAGGTTCTCATCCGTTGAAATCGAACCGGCGGCACCCGGGTTTCGGCCCAGCGGATCGCGGTTGTTGGCTTGCATGTCGCCATCCTGCGTTCCCTGACCCGGCTGGTTCTGCTGGTTCTGCGCCATCGCCTCACCCAGCGAACGCATCCCTTCGCGCAGGGCTTCCATGGCCTCGGATTGCCGGTCGATGGCTTCGGCCAGATCATCCCCACGCAGGGCCTGTTCCGCCTCGTCCATGGCACGCCCGGCCCGATCAAGCGCCTCGCGCGCGGCGTCGCCTTCGGGCGTGCCGGCACCGGGCAACCCCTGTTGCTGACGGTTCAGCTCATCTCTCAGCGCCTGCTGCCGATCCGCAAGTGAGCCTTGACCCTGCTGGCCTTCGCCAGCCTGATCCGAGCCTTCCCCCTGACCGCCCTGGCCTTCGTGGCTTTGCCCCCGGCCTTGCCCGCCATTGCGCCCCTCATTGCCCTGGCTTTCACCGGATTGAGCGCCCGGGTTGAACTGTTCCTGCAAATCCCGGAAGGCTTGATCGCTCAGACCTTGTTGTTCGCGCAGAGTTTCCGCAAGACCTTCCATGGCCTGCTGACCTTCGGACTGCTGGCCCTGACCCTGGCCCTGAGTCACACGCATGTTTTCCATCATCTGCTGGAACTCTTCCAGCGCCTGCTGGGCTTCGGCCATGCGGCCCTGTTCCATGAGTTCCTGAATGCGGTCCATCATGCGTTGCAGATCATCCTGCGTCATTTGCAGGGACTCGCCGTTCTGGCCCTGCTGCCGCTCGCCATCTTCGCCGTTTGGCTGCGCCAGCCGCTGCAACTGCTGGAGGTAATCCTGCGTCGCGTCACGCAATTCCTGCATCAATTCCGCGATTTCTTCGTCGCTGGCCCCGTTCTGCATCGCTTCGGTCAGACGTTCCTGCGCGCGGCGCATCCGTTCCAGCGCATCCGCCAGCGTGCCGTCTTCGATCAACACCGCAAGATCCCAGAGGGCCTGGGCGATCTCTGCCTGCTGTTCAGGTTTCAGCCCGTATTGATCAAAGGTCTCAAGCCGCCGCAGCACGACCCTCAGACGCAAATAGGCAGTGTCCGAACGAAACAGGTCCTCCGGCAGATGAGACACAGCCCGCAGCATTTGCGCGATCCGAGGCGCATTGGACCGCGACCAGAGCAGATCGCGCCGTTGTTCGATCACCGCCGCGGCAAGCGGATCAAAGAACCGACGGGCCGGAAGGTCGGTCACATAAGGTTCGGAGGAAGATTGCTGATCCGCCGCATCCGCTGCCATCAAAGTGATCCGGACCGGCAAGTGTGCCCAGGCGTGTTGCGAGAAGTCCTCGATCAGATCTTCGGCAAAATCCGCCCGGTCGCCCGTGATCGGCATCGGTAGTTCAATCTCGATCGCTTCGCGTGGTTCGGGCTCTGCCGCAAGGCCATAGCGGCGGTCAACGGCAGCCAGATCCAGTTCGATCCGGGCTGAGCCTGAAACGACGCCATAGTCATCTCCTGCGACGAATGGCAGTTTCATCTGCCCGCCCGCCTCGGCCTCGGCCGATCCGGCCACGGCTATCTGTGGTGCCGTGTCGTCAATGATCTCAACGGCCCATTCGCGCCCCGTGGGCCCGTCGATGCGCAACTGGCCAGAGCGTTCTGCCACGAACTCCTGCTCGGGGTCGGTCGCAGCTTCGGCGCCCAGGGCCGAGCTGTTTTCCGTCAGGCTATGTGCACCAACCTCACCATAAAGCCGCAAGGTAACGCGGCTGCCCTTGGGAACGGAAAGCTCTGCATCCGTTTGATCCGCTAGATACAGCGTTGGAAGGCCCGTATAGCGCGGGGGTTCGACCCATCCTTCCCACGTTGGCCCCTGCCCGGCGGCGGCAGTGCCCGGGGCCATGTCCGCCACCGACCCCACGCGCCACAAAGAGCCGAAAACCAGCGCTACGACAAAAGCCAGCAATGCCGCGTAGCGCAGCGCATAAGGATCTCGCGATGCCAGCCGAAGATCTGGCTTCACGGCCTCGGCCGTTGCGACCCGTTGCGCCATCCGGGCTTTGTGGGCTTGCCATAGCGCCACGGAATCCCGATCGGCCGCACCGATGGCCTGATCATCCATCAAGGCCTGAATTGGGCGTCCCGGCAAGGTCTCATCCAGCCGCACCAAAACGTCGGCGCGCGAAGGCAACTTGAGAACCCTCAGGCCAAGCACCGCAGCCGTCAAAAACAACCCCAGGGACAGCGCGCCAACTGCCCAGACAATTTCCACGGAAACAATATCTTGAAGCCCCAGCATCAACGCCGCAAGCAGAACAAGTACGATCGAGAACGCCGGCCAGAACGCGCGCAACACCTGTTCTGCCACCATGCCGACATGGGTCAGCCACACGGACAGGCGCGGAATAGGCAGGTTTGAACGGTCGGACAAAGCGGGCCTCCGGGGTTAGGCCCGCGCGGTCATCGCGTCAAAGCCATGAAGGTATGGTATCGCGGTTTATGATTTCGTCAAAGCTTGGTCGTTCACGAATGACTGCAAATTGATCACCATTGACCAGAACCTCGGGGATCAGCGGGCGGGTATTGTACTCGCTGGCCATCACCGCGCCATAGGCACCCGCGCTGCGGAAGGCGATCAGGTCTCCCGATTTCAGCGGCGGCATGTTGCGCTGCTTGGCAAATGTGTCACCGGATTCGCAAACCGGGCCGACGATGTCATAGGCCTGCTGTTCCACGCCGGCCACCGGTTCCTGCACCGCGACGATATCATGATGCGCTTCGTACATTGCCGGGCGGATCAGGTCATTCATGGCCCCGTCGACAATCAGGAAATCGCGGCCTTCGCCCGACTTCACATAGATCACCTTGCTGACCATCAGCCCCGCATTGCCTGCGATCAGGCGGCCCGGTTCGATTTCGATCTCACAGCCCAGATGGCCCAGTGTTTTCTTGATCAACGCGCCATACTCCACCGGCAGCGGCGGCGCGTCATTCGAGCGGGTATAGGGGATGCCCAATCCACCGCCCAGATCAAGACGGCGGATGTTGTGGCCTTCAGCCCGCAACTGTTCAGTCAGTTCGGCCACTTTCGTATAGGCCAGCTCGAACGGCTCCAGTTCGGTCAGCTGCGAGCCGATATGGACGTCGATACCGATCACTTCCAAACCTGGCAGGCTGGCGGCGTGGGCATAGACCTCTGACGCGCGGGAAATCGGTATTCCAAATTTGTTCTCGGACTTGCCGGTCGCAATCTTGGCATGGGTCTTGGCATCCACATCCGGATTCACCCGGACCGTGATCGGAGCAACCACACCCAATTCCAGTGCAACGGCGTTGATCACTTCCATCTCGGGCTCGGATTCGACGTTGAACTGACGGATGCCTCCGGTCAGCGCGGTACGAATCTCATCCGCCGTTTTGCCCACGCCAGAGAACACGATCTTTTCGCCCGGAACGCCCGCCGCCTTGGCGCGCAGGTATTCCCCGCCCGAGACCACGTCCATCCCCGCGCCCGCCTGTGCCAGAGTCTTCAGGATCGCCTGATTGCTGGCCGCTTTCATCGCGTAGCACACAAGGTGGTCCGTGCCGTCAAGCGCATCGTCGAACAGCTGGAAATGCCGCAGCAAGGTTGCGGTGGAATAGACATAGAACGGCGTTCCGACCGCAGCAGCGATTTCGGAGACAGGGACATCCTCGGCGAAAAGCGCGCCGTCGCGGTAGAGAAAATGATCCATACCTGCGCGCTTAGACCAAAAAGGACCAGCGGATCAACGGGATTTGCCGTGCGTCAAACAAACGGGGGCTGGCGGCTGGCACCGCGGGCGCTACAATTCATCCCCGCAGGCCGACCTCCAGCAGCGACAGCGCAGCATCCCTCCGGGTCTCGAACACGTCTTTATCGACACCGAAGATCGCTAGGTGGATCACCAGCCCATCCAGCATTGCCGTAACCGCCTGGGCAGCAGATTGGGCGCTGAGGTCGTCGCGAATTTCTTCTGATTCGATCAGGGGCTCGAACTGCGCTGCGTAGTGGTCGGCAAGCCATGCAAAGAAACCGCCGATGATCTCGGCCGCGCGCGGGTCCTGAAATCCGGGCCCCAGAACGTCGAAGAACAGACGCGTGGCGGCCAACCGGTCTGCGGGCATGGTCAGGCGCAGCCCCATCATGAACTGGTCCAGCGTCTGCGGGGAAGGGATCATGCGGATACGCGCACGGATGTCGTCGAAATAACGCTGCAACAGCGCCAACAGCAAAACCTCTTTGCTTTGGAAGTAAAGGTACAGCGTACCCTTGGCCAGCCCAGACTGGCGGGCCACGTCCTGCATCTTGGTGGCGTGATAACCCTGGTCCAGAAAACAGGCCATGGCCGCATCCAGAATGCGCCCCTGCATTTCCTCGCGATCGACGATCTTTGGCATATCGGCCCCTGGTTTTCGTCCGGTTCGCCCTTTCTTGAAGCAGATTGGACGCCGCGTCACGCAAATTCATTCTTTTAATGACTTGACGGTCATTAAAACCGCATCCATTTATGACCCGCCAGTCATTAAAAGGATTTCGCCATGGCACACCCGTCACGATCCAACCCCGAACCTACATCGCTGTCGACGCCCCGCCACACTGCAACCGCCGCCAGACTTCTGCTTGTTCTGGTCGCCAGCTTTGTCACGCTTGTCCCCGGCGGGCCGATCGAGACCCGGGATTTCTCGGGGTTGGGCGGAGGAGTGTTCTGGGGCTTCAACGCCTTTCTGATCGCACTTGCCCTGCTGGCCGTAGGATCGGCGGTGGCCATGCTGCGCGGCTCGGTTGCCGCAGGCTGGGGCGCCATCGTGGCGGCCTGGGGGTACGTCTTCGTGGTCCTTCTGGACCTCGGTCATGTCTTTCCGACATCGCCCGACCCGATCCCGCTGATGCTGGGGTTGGTCGAAATCCTGGATTTCGTCCTCGCCCTTTATGTCCTTGCGCTGGTCCATCGCAGCCTTGGACACATCTGAACCGACCCTGCTCACACCCGAACCGAAACCGCAGCCATACCGATTCGGATGAGACCCGAGACCCTATTCAAAACCTCAGGAAGAAGGAAAACCCATGCTTTTCAAGGAACGTTTCACATTGATGGCCTTACCGTTGGCCCTGATCACGGCCGCGTGCAGCGGCACCGGGGCGCAACATCAGCCCGTTCTGTCGGCCGAACCGGGTCCGGCCTTTGCTGCGGATCTGGAACAATGCCGCGCCGTGGCCAAATCCCAGAACCTGTGGAACCCGGAAACCCGGTCCCAGGCCCTTATCGGTGCCGGAATTGGCGCACTGGCCGGGATCGCGGACGACTCGGTCAGCAACGCCGAGGGCGCGTTGGCCGGAGCGGCGGTCGGATCAGCGGCGGGTGCGGTCGCAGGTGCGGCAGATATGCGCAATACACGCCGCGATATCCTGATCGAGTGCCTACAGCAGCGCGGGCACCCGGTGGTTGGCTGAGATCATCAGCCGATCGATTAAAAGGTCTTCGAAACCCCTGCCCGCGCGTAACCGGAAATGGATACTCCAGAACCTGAGCGCGCGGGATCTTCCACAGGTTCCGGGCGTCTTGCCGATGTGGGTTCGCAAGCCGTCAAAGCCGCAAATACCAGAAACAGTCCTAGTGTTCTCATTTCAGTATCTTTTCTTTGGATGACATGCGCATCGGCATGCCAATTCACGTTGGTAGAAACAAAACCGATGCGCAATATGAAAGTGGCTTAGAAACCCAGGTAAATTCCCAGCGGCCCACGGCTCAGACCCACACCACCGCCAACATACGCTCCGCTTGAGCCGACCCCAATGGTCGCACTGACAGTTGGCTGAGCGGGCGCGGGCTGTACGGGCTCGCCGTCGGCTCCGCATCCGGCAAGCATAAGGCCGGACCCTGCAATCAGGATCGCTCGCAGCACGGTCATCACAACATTGCCTTCCATCGTTCAACCTGAGCACGCACCTGATCCGGGGCCGTGCCACCATAGGACTGGCGTGAGTTTACAGAGTTTTCGACACCAAGGACAGAGTAGACGTCATTTGTGATCTCGGGATGGACCGCCCGCATGTCATCCAGCGTCAGATCCGGCAGGTCGCAGCCCTTCTTCTCGGCCATGGCCACCAGCGATCCGGTAACATGATGCGCATCGCGGAATGGCAGGCCCAGCACGCGCACCAGCCAGTCGGCAAGATCGGTTGCAGTCGAGAAACCCGAGCCGGCGGCAGCGGCCAGGCTGTCGCGGTTGGCGGTCATGTCCTTGACCATGCCTTCCATCGCCGCCAGCGCCAGCATCCAGTTGTCGGCGGCATCAAAGACCTGTTCCTTGTCTTCCTGCATGTCCTTGGAATAGGCCAGCGGCAGGCCCTTCATCACCATCATCAGCGCAGTGTTGGCGCCAAAGATCCGGCCCACCTTGGCGCGGATCAGCTCGGCCGCGTCGGGGTTTTTCTTCTGCGGCATGATCGACGAGCCGGTCGAGAACCGATCTGACAGTGTAACAAAGCGGAACTGCGCCGAGGACCAGATCACCAGTTCTTCGGCAAAGCGCGACAGGTGGACGGCGCAGATCGAGGCGGTCGACAGGAACTCCAGCGCGAAATCCCGGTCGCTGACGGCGTCCAGCGAGTTGGCAGCGGGCCGGTCAAAGCCCAGCGCCTGGGCCGTCATATGACGGTCGATCGGAAAGGACGTGCCAGCCAGCGCCGCCGCACCCAGTGGGGATTCGTTCATCCGGGCGCGGGCGTCACGAACGCGGGACAGATCACGGCCGAACATCTCGACATAGGCCATCATGTGATGGCCCCATGTCACCGGCTGCGCCGTTTGCAGGTGGGTAAAGCCCGGCATGACCCAATCGGCCCCGGCCTCGGCCTGCGCCAAAAGCGCGCGGATCAGGGCCAACAGGCCGGATTCAGCCGCGTCCAGCTGATCGCGGACCCACAGCTTGAAATCCGTTGCAACCTGATCATTGCGCGAACGCCCTGTGTGCAAACGGCCTGCGGGCTCGCCGATGATCTCTTTCAGGCGTGCCTCGACATTCATGTGGATGTCTTCCAGCGCAGTCGAAAACTGGAACTCTCCGTTCTGGATTTCTGACAAAACGGTGAGCAGCCCTTCCCGAATGGCTTCGGCGTCACTATCACTTATGACGCCTGTGGCAGCCAGCATGGCCGCATGGGCGCGCGAGCCTGCGATGTCCTGGGCTGCCATCCGCTGATCGAACCCGATCGAGGCGTTGATCGCCTCCATGATCGCGTCTGGACCGGCGGCAAAGCGGCCGCCCCACATCTGGTTCGAGGATTGATCGGTCATGTAAGAAAACCCGGAGTTGATATGCGCCTATTTCGTCTGATCCCCCTTTATATGGCCCTTGCGCTGGGTGCAAATGCCGCCTTGGCGACCGATGCCGAGACGCTGGCCCCTCTGCGGGAAGACAGCCTGAAACGTCTGATCCTGCACAAGGAACCGAAACCCGCCAAATCAATCGAATTCCAGCTGGAAGATGACGGCGGCGTCGGCACGCTTGCCGATTATGAGGGCAAATATGTGCTGCTGAATTTCTGGGCCACCTGGTGTGCGCCTTGTCGCAAAGAGATGCCTCAGATCGCTGAGCTTCAGGAAGAGTTCGGCGGCGACAAGTTTCAGGTTCTGACACTGGCCACGGGCCGCAACTCGCCTGCCGGCATCAAAAAGTTCTTTGAAGAGAACGGCATCGCCAACCTGCCCCGTCACCAGGACCCCAGCTCGGCCGCTGCCCGTGAGTTCGGCGTCATCGCCTTGCCGATCACGGTCATCCTGAACCCCGAAGGGCAGGAAATCGCCCGGCTGATCGGCGACGCCGAATGGAACTCGGACAGTGCGAAGGCGATCATTTCGACGCTTGTTGGCGCTGAAAGTTAACGCATTTAGAAAAATTTGCGGAAACATGGTACCCTCCCACGCATTAAGAGTGGGAGGTTTTATATGAAACATACGATTTTATTCCTTGCTGTTGCAGGCACATTGGCAATCGCTGGCGCCGCACATGCGGACTACAAACGGATCAAGACCGCAAAGCAGTTCAATTCCGATATTGTTGGTAAAAAGCTGACCGACGAACAAGGCAATGTTTTTGTCGCGAATGCTGATGGCACGATTTCAGCCAAACTCAAAAGTGGGAAAAAGTTCAGCGGAACCTGGGTCTGGAACAAAAAATTCTGGTGCCGAAACGGAGTATTGGACGGCAAGGCACTGGGCACGGATTGTCAGCTTTGGGAAATTGACGGGGCCACTGCCCGAATGACCCGCGAAAAAGGCAAGGGCAAAACAACCGTTTATTCGGTCAGCAACTAAAGGCGTCAGCCCCTTTCAATCTCGTGATATACTGTTCCTGCCCTGCCGGACAGGGCAGGCATATTGTTTGAAATGGAGGCAATGATGAAACCCGTCGTACTGCTGATCGGACGGTTGCCAAATGTAATCGGTGACGTGGCGCGGCAACTGGATCATCTGCCGATTCAGTGGCTGGGCGCACATGACACGGACGAGGTTCGGAAACAGCTGGATGCCGAGCCCCGGATTGCCTGCGCCATCCTGGGCGCGGGGCTTGACGACAAGATCCGTGGTGAAATGGTGGGTATTATTGCCGCCCGCCGCCCAGATATCTGCATCCATCTGAAGGATCGTACATCCGGCCCCGAGGGGCTGGTGCCCTTCGTCGAACGTGTGGTGCAACACGAGATACTGGAACGGCTGGAAAACAGCTGACGCAACGCCACCTTTGACAGAGTTTCAACTCCTTTGCACTCTGCGCTCAGGAGGATGGAATGCCACTTGAAGTTCTACTGGCGCTGGTCGTCGGCGGCATAGCTGGCGTCACCCTGTTATTGCATCTCAACGGCAGGTCGCAGCAGGTGACGCTGACGCCCGACACTGCACGATCACAATGGGCACGTCACTTTCCGGACGATGATGTGGTCGATGTCACGGTTTCCCATGATGGCCACGCCGCGGTGGTGCGCACCAGTACCGGCAATGGGTTGCTTTGGTCCTTCGGGGCCGACACTGTGGCCCGGCATCTGCTGGACTATGATCTTCTGGATCATCCGGAAGGCTTTGAGATTCTGTTTCACGAATTCTCGGTGCCCAAAACACTCATCCGACTGGACGAATTCGAACGCCATCACTGGCGTGACCTGATGGAGCCCGCATGACAGACCAAATTAGTTTTCCCGATGCGGTACAATGGGCCGTTCCTTTTTTCATCGCAGCAATTCTGGCCGAGTTTCTGTGGATCGCAGTCAAAGGCAAAGGCGGGCGCTATGAAACACGCGATGCGGTGACCTCTTTGATCATGGGCGCCGGAAACATCGCGTCGGGCTTTTTGCTGGGCTTTATCGCCTATGCGTTTTTCATGTGGCTGTGGCAAATCACGCCGATGAACCTGGGCACGTCAATTCCGGTTATCATCCTGTGCTTTGTCCTGGATGATCTGCGGTATTACTGGGTCCATCGCTTTGGCCATCGCATCCGCTGGGTCTGGGCCAGTCACGTAAACCATCACAGCTCACAGCACTACAACCTGACGACCGCGCTGCGGCAGACCTGGACCTATACGTTCACTTTCATGATGGTCGTCCGCGCTCCACTGATCCTGCTTGGGTTCCATCCGGCAATGGTTTTGTTCGTCGGCGGCCTCAATCTGATCTATCAGTTCTGGATTCACACCGAAGCCATCGGCAAGATGCCCCGCTGGTTCGAGGCGGTAATGAACACGCCCAGTCACCACCGCGCCCATCACGGCCGCAACGCGCGCTATCTGGATTGCAATTATGCCGGGGTGTTCATCATCTGGGACAAGCTGTTCGGCACCTTCGTCCCCGAGCAGGAGGACGACCGGGTGGACTATGGTCTGGTGCACAATATCGGCACCTTCAATCCCCTGCGGGTGGCCTTTCACGAATGGGTGGCCATCTGGCGCGACGCGACCCAGCCGGGCCTGACCCTGAAACAGCGGCTGGCCTACTGCTTTGCCCCACCGGGGTACAGCCACGATGGCAGCCGGGATAATTCGGAACAGATCAAGGCCAAGCATCTGGCGCGCCATCCGGAAGATCGCGGAACGCCAGGTTTTGAGCATCTGGACAAAAAACTGCCCAGCGGACAAGCAGAACAGGCCTGAAACGGCCGGCTGAACCCTGCTTGTGCCTTGAAACTCGGCCATTCAACGCCATATCGGTCGACAGGCGCCGTGTATTGAGTGAGCGAGGGTCGGTATGAATCGTTTGGCAACCATTTCAACCTTTTTCGGCCTGTTCGGCCTGTTGATGGCCATGCTCGCAGCCCTTGGGGGCGCCGTTTCAGCCCTGATCGCGCTGGGTTTTGCAATGATGGCCCTAGGTGCGATGGGCGCAATACTTGGCGCCGCAGCCTCTTTGGCGCGCGCTTGGCAATCCACCCGCTAAGCCCCGCGAGGCGGAAATTTTTCCGAACCCTTAACCGCAGATTCATCCCTTTGCCCCGAGACTGTGACCGGACACCTGTCCCGGACACATGGGAATCCGCGCTTATGGGAAACAAAAAACTGGCACATCTGCCTGAAGGGTCGGACAGCCCGTTGAATGCGGCAGTTTCGACACGGGATCGTTCGGTTGTGCAAATGGCAACCGATGCCGTGAAGCATAAGCAATGCAAACTGGCCTTTCAGCCGGTGATACAGGCGCACGCCCCGTACAGTGTCGCGTTTTACGAAGGGTTCATTCGGGTTCTGGACGAAACCGGCCGCGTCATCCCGGCCCGCGAATTCATGCCTCAGGTCGAAAACACGCCTATCGGCCGCGAACTCGACTGCGTGGCGCTGGAGCTTGGGCTGCGTACCTTGGCGAAGAACCCGGAAATACGCCTGTCGATCAACATGTCAGCCCGCTCGATCGGTTATTCCAACTGGTCGAGAATACTGGACAGGTTTCTGAAACGAGATGCCGGCTTGGGCGAACGGTTGATCCTCGAAATCTCCGAAAGCTCGGCCATGCAGGTACCTGAGCTGGTTGTCGATTTCATGGACCGATTGCAGGATCGTGGCATCGCCTTTGCGCTGGATGACTTTGGTGCCAGCAACTTCAGCTTCCGCCATTTTCGCGAGTTTCTGTTCGACGCAGCCAAAATCGATGGACAGTTCGTGCGGGGCATCAGCACCGACCCCGACAACCAGACATTGGTGCGGGCGCTGATCGCGGTGGCCCGTGAATTCGAAATTCTGGTCACGGCCGAATCGGTTGAAACGCAGGAGGATGCAGCGTTTTTGGTGGCAAGTGGCGTGGATTGCCTGCAAGGATTCTTGTATGGCGCACCCAGCGTCGCGGAACCCTGGAAACAGGAAAACAAATCAAAAACAGGAAGTTGATTGCCTGCTCATCGACATTTTCCCACCTTTTCCGACACTGAGACAAGCTGCCCGTTGCTGCATGTGCAGCGTTGCGCTATTGCAAGGGTACTTGAGCGGGGGATCACGGGGCGCTCTTGTTTCGAGAGGACACCTCTTGACCTGCGCCGTCAGAAATTCCGCTGGCCCATGACGGTAAAGGACTGATCATATGACCAACGTAGTAATCGCATCCGCCGCACGAACAGGTGTCGGCAGCTTCAGTGGTTCGTTTGCGAACACCCCTGCCCATGATCTGGGCGCTGCCGTCCTGGAAGCAGTTGTCGAGCGCGCCGGAGTGGAAAAAGGCGAAGTCAGCGAAACCATCATGGGTCAGGTTCTGACTGCCGCCCAGGGCCAGAATCCCGCGCGTCAGGCGCATATCAATGCCGGCCTGCCTCAGGAAAGCGCCGCATGGGGCATCAATCAGGTTTGTGGCTCGGGCCTGCGCGCCGTTGCTTTGGGCGCCCAGCATATTCAGCTGGGAGACGCGGAAATCGTCGCTGCTGGTGGTCAGGAAAACATGACCCTGTCACCCCACGCCGCCGCGCTGCGCGCCGGTCACAAGATGGGCGACATGAAATACATCGACACGATGATCCGCGATGGTCTTTGGGATGCTTTCAACGGCTATCACATGGGTCAGACTGCCGAGAATGTTGCAGAGAAATGGCAGATCAGCCGCGAAATGCAGGATGAATTCGCCGTCGCTTCGCAGAACAAAGCCGAAGCAGCCCAAAAGGCCGGCAAGTTCGCGGACGAAATCGTGCCCTTCACCATCAAGACCCGCAAGGGCGACATCGTGATGGACAAAGACGAATACATCCGTCATGGCGCGACCATGGAAGCCATGGCCAAACTGCGCCCGGCCTTCACCAAGGACGGTTCGGTCACCGCAGCCAACGCGTCGGGATTGAACGACGGTGCGGCCGCGACACTGCTGATGTCAGCCGAAAACGCCGAAAAGCGCGGAATCGAACCTCTTGCGCGCATCGCGTCCTATGCGACCGCCGGTCTGGACCCGTCGATCATGGGCGTCGGCCCGATCTATGCATCGCGCAAAGCGCTGGAAAAAGCAGGCTGGTCGGTTGACGATCTGGACCTGGTCGAAGCCAACGAAGCCTTTGCCGCACAGGCCTGCGCCGTGAACAAGGATATGGGCTGGGATCCGTCGATCGTGAACGTAAACGGCGGCGCCATTGCCATCGGCCACCCGATCGGTGCTTCGGGGTGCCGTGTTTTGAACACCCTGCTGTTCGAAATGAAGCGACGCGATGCGAAAAAGGGTCTGGCCACCTTGTGCATCGGCGGCGGCATGGGCGTTGCCCTGTGTGTGGAGCGCGACTAAGCGCTTTGACAATCAAATAGAAATAGGCGCCCAGTTGGGCGCCTTTTTTGTTACATTGAGGTTCTAACCCTTGGATGCGACGATATTGCCGCCTGGAAACCAAGATTCACGACGAAACAATATTGCGCACGATCATCTCTCAGAGTAACAGCATTACCAAGACGACTAAAATTGAAGGAGTCATAAATGGCACGAACAGCTCTCGTAACCGGCGGTTCCCGCGGCATTGGCGCAGCAATTTCCAAGGCGCTCAAAGCCGAAGGGTATAACGTTGCGGCCACCTATGCGGGGAATGACGAAGCCGCTGCAAAATTCACCGAAGAAACCGGGATCAAGACCTACAAGTGGAACGTCGCGGATTACGACGAATCCAAAGCGGGCATCGAACAGGTCGAAGCCGAAGTTGGCCCCATCGATGTGGTCGTCGCCAATGCAGGCATCACCCGCGATGCTCCGTTCCACAAAATGACCCCCGACCAGTGGAAGGACGTGATCGACACCAACCTGACCGGTGTGTTCAACACCGTACACCCCATCTGGCCCGGCATGCGCGAGCGCAAGTTCGGCCGTGTCATCGTCATCAGCTCGATCAACGGTCAGAAAGGCCAATTCGCTCAGGTGAACTATGCTGCGACCAAGGCCGGCGACCTGGGCATCGTGAAATCTTTGGCGCAGGAAGGCGCGCGGGCGGGCATCACTGCCAACGCGATCTGCCCCGGCTATATTGCAACCGAAATGGTCATGGCTGTGCCCGAGAAGGTGCGCGAGTCCATCATTAGCCAGATCCCGGCCGGCCGCTTGGGTGAGCCAGAGGAAATCGCGCGCTGCGTGGTCTTCCTGGCATCGGACGATTCGCAGTTCATCAACGGTTCGACGATCTCGGCCAACGGTGCGCAATTCTTCGTCTGATCCAGACTTGTGAACAAAAAACGGGCCGGTCCCTTTGGGCCGGCCCTTTCTGATCCCGTAAGAACGCGCGCGCTGCGATCAGCGGGAACCGAATATCCACCCCCAAAACTGCCAGACCACCCGGCTGCGCTCTTGATGGGCACGCAGGATCGCCATCTGGGCGGCGGGATTTGTCGTCATCTCGATCATGGCAGTCTCCTTTTTCAAATCAGTTTTATTTGACCTGATGTGAATATGAGGGTTACGAATGAAAGCGACAAACGAGCTTTCTTGGATCTTCAGTTAAGATTTACTTCACTATGAGTGACTATCTTCCTCCGCTGACCGCGTTGCGTGCTTTTGACGCCGCGGCCCGGCACATGTCTTTTGCGAAGGCGGCGGAAGAGCTGCATGTGACACCAGCTGCCCTGTCCTTTCAGATCAAGTCGCTTGAAGAACACCTTGGACGTCCGCTGTTCCGCCGCCTGAACCGCGCCGTAGAACTGACCGAGGCGGGCCGTGCCCTTGCGCCCGGTGCGGCAGAAGGGTTTGCCACCCTGCAATCCGCGTGGCGCGCAGTGCGCAGACAGGAAGATGACACAAGCCTGACCGTCACCGCGGGCCCTGCTTTGACCGCCAAGTGGCTGGCGCCGCGGCTCTATGAATTTGCCCGGGCGCATCCCGAGATCGATCTGAAATTCTCGGCCACGCTACGCAACATGGATCTGGAGCGGGACGATGTGGATGTCGCCATCCGGTTCGGGAATTCAGCCGATGACGGGCTGTATTCCGTTCCCGTCAGAAAGGAATGGCTGACCCCTGTCATGACCCCGGAGTTGGCGGAACAATTCACCACACCGGGCAGCCTTGAAGCGGCCCCGCTGATCCATGACGATTCGATCAGTTTTCTGACCCCGCCCTGCGATTGGCCCGCTTGGTTCCGTGCCGTGGGAATGGATTTTACCCCGACCCATGGCGCGCATTTTTCCAATGCAGATCACGCGATTGATGCCGCTGTTGCCGGTGTCGGCGTGGCACTGGGGCGACGCGCCATGATTCTCAAGGACCTGACCGAAGGCCGCCTGGTTGCACCGTTCAAGGTGGCCCTGGAAACACAAGGCCGGTTCCGGTTTCTTTGCCTGCCGGGGGCCGAAAAGAAACCTCAGATCGCAGCGTTTCGCGATTGGTTCCTGACCGAGATTGAAAAAACCGCGCATATATCGGATGAGTTCAAAATCATACCGATTGAAGAGGTTTCCCACCCATGACCAAAATGCGCGCAACGGCCATCGGTTTCGTGGCTGTCTTGCTATGGGCCTTGCTGGCGTTGTTCACCGTCGGGTCGGCGCCTACGCCGCCCCTGCTGCTGAACACGATCTGCTTTTCGATTGGCGGTGCGCTTGGGCTTGTCTGGGCGATGGTGACAGGTGGTCTGAGCGATCTGAAGCGAGTTCCCTGGACGACCTACCTGTTTGGCGCATTGGGCCTGTTTGGCTATCACGCGCTGTATTTTTCGGCCTTGCGCATGGCACCGGCTGCCGAGGCCGGGCTGATCGCTTATCTCTGGCCTCTGCTCATTGTGCTTCTGTCGGGGCTGCTGCCGGGTGAACATCTGCGTATTGGCCACCTGATCGGGGCCTGCCTTGGATTTGCAGGTGCCGCTGTGATCATCGCCGGAGGCGGCGGTGCGGGCTTTCAGGCCCAATACCTGCCCGGATATGCACTGGCCTTGCTGTGCGCACTGACATGGTCGGGCTATTCCGTTCTATCACGCAGATTGGAGGGCACGCCGACCAGTTCCGTCGCAATTTTCTGCCTTGCGGCTGCGCTCGCCTCGGGTTTGCTGCATCTGGCGGTGGAAGACACTGTACTGCCCGATACGGCACTGGGCTGGGCGTCGGTGCTGGCACTCGGCCTTGGGCCCGTCGGGCTGGCGTTCTACGTCTGGGACATAGGCGTCAAGCAAGGCGACATACAAATCCTCGGAACCTCATCCTATGCGGCCCCGTTGTTGTCGACCCTAGCTTTGGTGGTGGCCGGGATCGCCGCCCCATCCTGGGGGCTTGCGATCGCGGCCTTCCTGATCACCGGCGGAGCCTTGATAGCGGCCCGCGCCAGCCTGAAAACTTAAGCAGACAGGCGTTCGATCTCTTCTTTCAGCTTGAGCTTCTGTTTTTTCAGCTGAGCAATATGGAGATCATCGATACCTGGCGAGCGTTGGGCTTCTTCCACTTCCAGACCGAGAGATTCGTGCTTTTTCTTCAGTTCCGTCAGATGTGCGCTCACGCTCATTGCGATCCTCCTTGTTTATGTGTCTGTATGTCACGTAAGAATTTGACCACATCGTTTCCACCCTGTCACGCTGCAGACGCACAGAATCTGTAACAAATCCGACAAATTCGGCTGGTCATTGCCGATGGCACAAGTTCCGAGGCAACGGAGCGGCCTGTCGAAGCACGGCAGAGACCGCCTCGGTATAGCTGTCACCGTCCTTTTCGTGGCGCTCACCGGCGTGCAGAATCAAAGGCGCATGCAGACGAAATGCCGCGCGTCCCCCTTTGCGGGCGCTCAGGATGACCAGCTCGGCCTGGCGGCCCGCCCGCGCGCTGAGCGGCAGCACCTCGATTGAACCCAGTTTCCCCTCACATGCCGTCAGCATATCGGGAAGACGGTCGGCTTTCTGTATCATGTGCAGGAACCCCCGAGGGGCAAGGCGTTTGGCCGCAACAGTGATCCAGTCGATCAGCGGCGTATCTTCGCCCAGGGCAATGCTCCGCCCTGTGTCGCTGGCGGGGCTATGCGCCCCTGCACGGTAATAGGGCGGGTTCGCGATAACGTGATCAAAGTGACGCTGTCGGAGGTCATCAGGCAAAGCGTTCAGGTCAGCCTCGATCACGTCCAGATCACAGCCGTTGATTTCCGAGTTGCGGCGGGCCAGATCCGCATAGGCTGGTTGCAATTCGATCCCAACCAATTGCAGCCCCGGTACCCGCGCGGACAGGCACAGAATGGCGGCCCCCGCGCCACACCCCAGTTCCAGCACGGTTTGCCCGGCCTTTGCAGGGACGGATGCGGCAAGCAGAACAGGGTCTACCCCGGCGCGGTAACCTGACGCAGGTTGCAGCAATCGCACCCGACCACCAAGGAAATCGTTGCACGTCAATTCATTGTCGTCGAAGCGCATCATCGGCCCAGCGGGATCTCGTTGTCGCGCATCACACGCTCGGCCCGGGTCAGGTCTTCGGACCGAACCATCAGACGTCGGGGGAATATTCCGATACCACCTTCGAGGATGCTCATATTTACGTCCATCTGAAAGCAGTCTATATCCTCGCCCTCAAGGAGAGCGGATGCAAAGGCCAGGATCGTCGGATCGGTACTGCGCAACAGTTCTTTCATGGGGATGGATGTAAGGGCAAGGCGAGGCGAAAGTCGAGCCTTGTATCAGGAGTGTGATGACCGTCGACATGATCTCAAAACCGCATGAGCGTCTCGCTGAAATTCTGGCGGGTGAGATGGAGGCCGTGAACGGGCTGATCCGCACGCGGATGGCGTCGGACCATGCGCCACGTATCCCCGAAGTGACGCAGCACCTGGTCGAAGCCGGTGGAAAACGCCTGCGCCCGATGCTGACACTGGCCGCAGCACGCCTGTTTGGCTATTCCGGCGACCACCATGTGCGCCTTGCGGCGACGGTCGAGTTCATCCACACCGCCACCCTGCTGCATGACGACGTCGTGGATGAAAGCGCACAGCGACGGGGCCGCCCGACCGCCAATCTGCTGTGGGACAACAAATCCAGTGTTCTGGTTGGCGACTACCTGTTTTCACGCAGTTTCCAATTGATGGTGGAAACGGGCTCGCTTCGGGTTCTGGATATCCTGGCCAATGCCTCTGCAACCATTGCCGAAGGCGAAGTGCTGCAAATGACGGCCGCAACCGATCTGCGTACGGATGAAAGCGTTTATCTTCAGGTCGTGCGCGGCAAGACGGCGGCCTTGTTTTCTGCCGCGACCGAAGTGGGCGGCGTGATCGCAGGCGCCTCGGAAGAGCAGGTCAAAGCGCTTTTCGCCTATGGCGATTCCCTGGGGATCGCGTTCCAGATTGCCGATGACCTGCTGGATTATCAGGGCGACAGCAAAGCGACCGGGAAGAATGTTGGCGATGACTTCCGTGAACGGAAACTGACCCTGCCCGTCATCAAAGCCGTGGCGCAGTCCACGCCGGAAGAACGCGCCTTCTGGGAGCGCACGATCGAAAAAGGCCGCCAACAGGACGGGGATCTGGATCAGGCGCTGGGTCTGATGAACAAATACGCCACGCTGGAAGAAACCCGGCAAGACGCCTTGGGTTGGGCAAACAAGGCCAAAGCCGCTTTGGATGTATTGCCTGACCACGAAATTCGCGGTCTGCTACGCGAATTGGCCGATTACGTGGTTTCACGTCTCAATTGAGCTGCGTGGCGCGGCACCACCAATCAGGATGGGCTGCGCCGACCTCATAGGCGGCAAAATGCGCGTCTTTCATAGTCGGATACAGCGCAAAACAGGTTGATCCTGACCCTGACATGCGCACCACGAGCGCGCGATTGGTCATCTTCAACTCGTCCAACACCTGTTCAATCTCGGGTGCGACGTTCATGGCGGGCAGTTCCAGATCGTTGCGTTGATTGCGCAGCCACTGGGCGCACTCATCGGCATTGTCAAACTCAGGCGTGATTTCAGGCATTGGCGGATTGTCTCTGATCGCCAGCGCGTTGAAAACGGCACCGGTGGGCACCAGTGCATTCGGGTTGACCAAAAGGGCGGGCAGGTGCGGAAGGTTCACCGCCGTCAAACGATCACCAATGTCCTGCATTCTGATTGCCCGGCCTTCCAGGCAGACGGGGACATCCGCCCCCAATGACAACGGCAGGCCCTGCGGGAGGTCGTAGCCCTGATCTGCCAGGGCCCCAAGCGTGGCCGCAGCATCAGACGACCCTCCACCAATGCCCGCCCCATGGGGCAAGGACTTGGTCAGTCGGATATGACCGGTCCAACCGACAGCTTCTGCCGCCCTCCAGACCAGATTTCGGCGGTCCGTGGGGACTCCGTCGGCAAACTCGCCGCGCACGTCCATGGACAACTCGGGGCCGGGGCTGAATGTCAGCCGATCACCCAGATCGGCGAATACAACCAGCGAATCCAACAGGTGATAGCCGTCGTCTCGACGGCCGGTTACATGAAGGGTCAGGTTGATCTTGGCGGGCGCAAACGCCTTAATTTCCATTGGCGACTTTCAATGGCTCCGAACCTTCTTCGGCCAGAACGGCATCCAGCCCCACTTCGATCTTGCGCCGGATCCGATCCGGGTCGGCTTCGCCGTCCGTGTCTTCCGGATCGATAAAGGACAGGGCGCGACGCCACTGGAACTCGGCCTCGCGCGCGCGCCCTACAGCCCAATAGACGTCACCCAGATGATCGTTGACCACCGGATCCACCGGCATCAGCTCAACTGCACGTTCCATATGTTCGACGGCCTCGTCGTAACGCCCCAGACGGAACAGAACCCAGCCCAGACTGTCCACGATATAGCCACTGTCCGGACGCGCAGCTACGGCGCGCTCGATCATGTCCAATGCTTCGTCCAGCTTTTCCTTGCGCTCTACCAGCGAATACCCCAGGTAATTCAGAACCTGGGGCTGATCCGGGTTCAGCTCCAGCGCCCGGCGGAAATCAGCTTCGGCCTGATCCCAGTGCTTCAACCTTTCATGGCTGATTCCTCGCGCGTAATGCAGGAACCAATTCCCACCCGCCGCGCTGTCCGTCAGGGCGATCGCAGTGTCATAAGAGGCCACGGCAGCGGCATAGTTTTCCTGTCGGCGCTGCAAGTCTGCCAAAGCGACATGCACGCCCGGAAAATCAGGGTCCTGCGCAGCCAGGTTTTGCAACACCTCGACGGCCGCATCGGTTTTTCCCGAACGGTCCAGAACTTCGGCCCGGCCCAATTCGGCCGCATGGTGATCGTTGCTGTCCGCCGGGACCAGGCGGTACGCTTCAACCGCCAAATCATATTGCTGCAAGTTATCCAGCAGGTCCGCACTCAGCAAAATGGCATCCACATGATCGGGGCGCAGGAAACTGGCCAGGCGTGCGTAAAGCAGAACGTAATCGGGCGAAGCTTCGCTGTTCAACGCGGCACCGACGGTGAAAAAAATCTCGGCCATGCCGTCCTGAGCGGATCGGACATGAGTGAACGGCAATGTTTCACCCGCCGCCAACTGTTTCAAATACGCCTCGATGGTCGGGTCACTGCCCGCCACAAAAACATTGTCCAGAAACTGAATGGCGTCTTCGTTGCGATCCAGCTGTGACAGAATCTCGGTGCGGGCCAAGGCGGCACGACGAGAGAACCGGGCAACCGTTTCATCATTGTCCGCAAGTATCGCCTCGGCGCCTTCGAAATCACCGATAGACGCCAAAGCCATCGCCTTGTGGTAAAGCGCGAATTCCCTGAGACCATCCTGTGTGGCGACGGAATCGAACTGTTCCATCGCTTTCGTCATCTCACCCTGTCCCAGATGGGCCCAGGCGATCATCAGGCCGTCAACAAGGGGGCCAACTCCCTGTGTTTCAGGGTCACGGGCCAGCAGGTCGTCAAATTTCCCATCGGCGATCAGATTGGCCGAAATCACCATACGCGCAGCCTGACTGGGCAGGTTGGCTTCTTCGATCTGCTGGGCGATCGGCAGCGCGTGCGCCACTTCCCCCAAAGCGATGCGCGCGACGACAACACTTTCCTGCAACAGCGCATTTTGGGGATCAAACCTGAGGGCCTGAGCGTAGTACCTTTCAGCGGCAGAATAGTCGTTTTCGTAAATCGCCTGCCGCCCGGCCAGATATGACCCGGCACCCGTTTCCGAATAGGCCGGAACTGCGACCGACGACATGAACAGCACGGACAAAGCCGCGCGACGAACCAGGGAAAACACCGAAATCCTGCCTTGCTATCGTTGACTGAGGGGTAAGCTAGGGCTTCGGCAGGCAAGAGGCAATGGCAGAGCCTTCACAGCGCCGCCATTGCCCGTTTTTTGCTTACATGTTCGGATAGTTTGGACCGTCGCCGCCCTGCGGTGTGGTCCAGGTGATGTTCTGGCTGGGATCCTTGATGTCGCAGGTTTTGCAATGAACGCAGTTCTGGAAGTTGATGACGAATCGCGGACCGCTCTCATCCTCGACCACTTCATACACACCGGCCGGGCAATACCGCTGCGCCGGCTCATCGTATTTCGGCAGGTTGACCTTCACGGGGATTTCCGGATCGGCCAGACGCAGGTGGCAGGGCTGGCTTTCCTCGTGGTTCGTCGCTGCGAACGAGACATTCGTCAGACGATCGAAGGACAGCGTTCCATCCGGCTTTGGGTAATCGATTGGCTGGTGCTTGCTGGCATCCTCGGTCGATTCCGCGTCGTTCTTGCCGTGACCCAGCGTGCCGAACAGCGAAAAGCCAAACGTGTTGGTCCACATGTCCAGACCACCCAACATCAGGCTGGCGGTCAGGCCCCACTTCGACCACATCGGCTTGACATTGCGAACCTTTTTCAGGTCGGAACCAATCGCGCCATTGCGAACTTCGGTCTCGTAAACCGTCAGTTCATCGCCCGAACGCTCGGCCTTGATGGCGTCATAAGCAGCCTCGGCCGCAGCTTTGCCCGACAGCATCGCGTTGTGGTTGCCTTTGATGCGCGGCACGTTGACCATGCCCGCCGAACAGCCCAACAGCGCCACGCCCGGAGCAACCAGTTTTGGCATCGACTGATAGCCGCCTTCCGTAATCGCGCGGGCGCCGTAGGCCACGCGCTTGCCGCCTTTCAGCAGATCGGCCACCATCGGGTGGTGCTTGAACCGCTGGAACTCCATATAGGGGTACAGGTGCGGGTTCTTGTAGTTCAGGTGAACCACGAATCCGACGTAAACCTGATTGTTTTCAAGGTGATAAATGAAGGACCCGCCGCCAGCGTTGCTGCCCAACGGCCAGCCCATCGTGTGCGTCACGCTGCCTTCCTTGTGCTTGGCAGGGTCGATCTCCCAGATCTCTTTCATGCCGACACCGTATTTCTGCGGCTCTTTGCCGGCAGACAGATCGTATTTGGCAATCACTTCCTTGGACAGCGACCCACGGACACCTTCCGACAGGAAGACATATTTGCCGTGCAGCTCCATCCCCGGTTCGGTGTTGGGGCCATAGGAACCGTCTGGTTCCAGACCGAAGACACCGGCAACCACGCCTTTGACTTCGCCATTTTCGCCATAGACCATTTCCGAGCACGCCATGCCCGGGAAGATCTCGACACCCAGTTCTTCGGCCTGTTCCGCCATCCAGCGGCAGACATTGCCCATCGAAACGATGTAGTTGCCATGGTTGTGCATCAGGGGCGGCATCGGGAAGTTCGGGATACGGACCTGACCCGCCTCACCCAGCATGTAGAACTTGTCGTCTTTCACGGGCACATTCAGCGGCGCGCCTTTTTCCTTCCAGTCCGGTATCAGAGCATCCAGACCACAGGGGTCGAGAACCGCGCCTGACAGGATATGCGCGCCAACCTCCGAACCTTTTTCCAGAACCACTACGTTCAGGTCGGCATCCAGCTGTTTCAGACGGATGGCCGCAGACAGGCCCGCAGGACCTGCACCCACGATCACCACGTCGTATTCCATCGCTTCGCGTTCAATCTCGGCCATCGCGGGCTCCTTAGCTAACTTTCCGAATTGGCGCTGTCACCGCATGATCTGCGCAATTTTGTTTCACGGCTGATTACATGGTCACAAAGACATTGGTCAATCGAAACACGGCGTAACAAGGGCGCTATTCGACACATCAACCTTCCGGTGTGTCCCCCATCAGGTATCTGGGACCGCTACCATGCGATTTTGCCCGGTCATCGGGGTTGTAAAGCGCGCATTTCGGCAGGCTCAGACACCCGCATCCGATACAGCCATCCAGATTGTCGCGCAACCGCGTCAGGGTGTCGATTCGCTGATCCAGATGGGCCCTCAGCTGTACGCTGATCGCCTTCCAGTCCTGGGGCGTCGGCGTGCGGTTTCCGGGCAGGCCCGACAACACCTGCCGGATTTCAGGCAGGGTCAGGCCGAACTGCTGCGCAATCATCACAAAGCTCAGCCGCCGAATATCGGCCCGTTGGTAACGTCGCTGCCCGCCCGCGTTGCGCCAGGGCGAAATCAAACCCTGCGCTTCGTAGTACCGGATGGCCGAAACGGCCAGACCTGTGCGCCGGGCCAATGCGCCAATCGCCAGCCCCTCTGATACCGCCATCAAACCCTCACGAGAAATACCTTGACCTAAAGTTAGGTTTAGAAATTACGCTGAGTCGGGACAAGCCAAAAAACACAGGAGATCCCATGATGGCGACGCTTGAACACACCAATTTCACTGTCCGCGACCCGCAGGCCTCGGCCGGTTGGATGCAAAAGGTCTTTGGCTGGAAAACCCGTTGGGAAGGCCCTGCAATTGCCGGTGGATACACTGTGCATGTCGGCTCGGCCCATACGTATCTGGCGCTGTACAAACCTGACGACCCGAAACAGTCGGATGAAAGCAGCTATGATGTGATCGGCGGGCTGAACCATGTCGGTGTTCTGGTCGAAGACATAGATGCCACCGAAGACAAGGTTCGCAAAGCTGGATTCGAGCCCCACAACCACGCCGATTACGAACCAGGGCGCCGGTTCTATTTCAGGGATGACAACGGGATCGAGTTCGAAGTGGTGCAATATGATTGAGATGATTTGGCTTTGCACCCCATCGCAGCGTTGGCGCAGGTCGCGGCATCCCGATCATCGGCACAGGCCCCACCCCAAATCAAAACGGCGCGAAGTCGCGAATTGATCGCTGCTGACGCTGTCACCTCTTGCAATTCACGTGGCATTTGGGTCAGGTAACTGCCAATCTAACATTCGCCCCGACGCTCCTGTGCGGCGGGGCGACTCAATTTATGCGTGGACGTAGAGAGTATGGAAAAGATCCCGATGACGCCTGCGGGCAATGCCGCGCTCGAGGCGGAGCTGAAGAACCTCAAATCCGTTGAACGCCCGGCGATCATCGAAGCCATCGCCTCGGCGCGCGAGCTGGGCGACCTGAAGGAAAACGCCGAATACCATTCTGCCCGTGAAAAACAGGGCTTCATCGAAGGTCGCATCAAGGAACTGGAAGGTATCCTGTCGCTGGCCGATGTCATCGACCCGGCAAAACTGTCGGGCGCGGTCAAGTTTGGCGCAAAAGTCACATTGGTCGACGAAGATACCGATGAAGAAAAGACCTGGCAGATCGTTGGTGAATACGAGGCCAATATCGAAAACGGCCTGCTGAACATCAAATCCCCCATCGCCCGCGCCCTGATCGGCAAAGATGAAGGGGACAGCGTCGAAGTGCGCACACCCGGCGGCGTGCGCTCTTACGAAATCCTGAGTATCGAGTACGCCTGACCGGAGCGCATGTAATGTCGGGGCCAAAACCTGACCCGGAAACCGAAAAGCCGACGTCGCTGGGCATCTATGATCGCCCGAAGACTCCGGCTGTCACCGAAATCGAGATTGCCGCACTGGTGCTCAGCCTGATCTGGCTGGTGGTGTCGGTTGTCTTTCTCGTGCTGCCCGGTCAGGGGCAGAACGGTGGCCTCGTCGTCACCTTTCTGGCTGTATTCATGCCTGTGGCGATGATCTGGGTTGCGGCCACCGCGATGCGTGCCAGTCGGGTGATGCGAGAGGAAAGCGAACGCCTGCAAACGGCAATCGACGCGATCCGGCAGGCCTATGTGGCGCAGCAGCAGCGCGCCTCCAGCACTTATGAACCTGCGGTGACCAAAAAGCTGGATGAAATCGCTGCGGCCACACGGAAAACCGAAGACGCCTTGGCAACGTTCTCGACCACACGCACAGCGCGCTCTGCCGCGGCCTCGCAGCCTTCCGCTCAGGGAGACCAGACCTCGTTGGAACTGGGGACGCCTGCGGAAGAGATCACACCACCACTGAGTACCGAGGTTTTCATCCGTGCCCTGAATTTCCCCGAAACGCAGGATGACACCGAGGGGTTCAATGCGCTGCGTGTTGCATTGAAGGACCGCAAGACGGCAAAGCTTGTGCAAGCTTCGCAGGATGTTCTGACGCTGCTCAGCCAGGAAGGCATCTACATGGATGACCTGCGCCCCGACATGGCCCGGCCAGAAATCTGGCGCCAGTTCGCCCAAGGCACACGCGGGCGCGCCGTGGCGGCGCTGGGGGGTGTGCGCGACAGATCTTCATTGGCGCTGACAGCGGCCCGAATGAAGCAGGACCCGATTTTCCGCGACGCCGCGCACCATTTCCTGCGTCGGTTTGACAAGATGATAGCCGAGTTCGAACCCACGGCCAGCGATGCGGAACTGAGTGAATTGGGTGAAACCCGAACGGCACGCGCATTCATGTTGCTGGGGCGCGTGGCAGGCACGTTTGATTAATCCTGCCCGACAACCCACGACATTTTGGTCGCGCTGCCGAAATTGAACAGATACTTCAGCGGTCCGGTTTTTTCTTGACCCAGGGGCTGGAACCCCTCGCGTTCGTACAAGCTGCGGGCGCGGGGGTTTGTGTCGATGACATCAAGCTGAACCTCTGACATGTTGCGGTTGCGGGCCTCGGACTTGACGGCGTTCAGCAATGCCGTGCCCACTCCTTTGCCGCGCGCCTCGGCGGCGACAAAAATACCGTCCATCTGGAACACGCCCGGTTTCAGCTCGCGTTCCAGCACGCTGAGAACCAAGGCGCGCCAGATCGCCCCGAACCATCCATAAACCCGCGCAAGGTCGGACATGCTGCCCCCTGAAAAGGCTCCATCGCGCGTCTTGAATCCTGCCAGGCCCAGCATCCGCCCTGTTTCATCCCGCGCAACCAGCGCGAAATCCGGGTTCAATGCGATTTCAAAGAAAGCCAATCCTTTTTCGTCCGGCCCCATGACTTTGCCCAGCTTGGCCGCAAATGCCTGCCAGAACAGTGCCGCCGCCTGCGCGCGTTCCTGATCGGCGAATCCTCGTGAAATCGTGACCGTCACACGCCGAAACTTCCATAAGGAAGGAACCGGACCATATCGCCCGGTTTGACATGGCGCGCACCATCTTCGATTTCAACCAACCCTTCAGCCCAGCTGAGGCCACTGATCCGGCCTGACCCTTCCGAGTGGAAGACCTCGGCCCGCCCATCCCGCATTCTGGCACGCAGATATTCCCGACGACCGGGCTTCTTGCGCTTTTCAAAGGCGGCAGGCACTTCGAAACCTTGCGGTTCAGCCCAGCCTTCACCGGACATCAACCCCAAGGCCGGACGCGCGAAGATCAGTGTACAGACCATGGCGGCAACCGGGTTTCCGGGCAGGCCGAACACCGGCACGCCGGACCACAAACCCAAAGCCAGCGGCCGCCCGGGTTTCAACGCAATGCGCCAGTGCTGCATCGCCCCGGCCTGACGCAACAGGGCCGAAACATGGTCTTCGTCACCCGCTGACGCGCCACCGCTGGTCAAAACCACATCAGCCCGTTCTGCGGACTGGTCCAATCGATCCCGCAAGGCGTCGCGATCATCCGAAACACGCCCCATGTCCACGGGCACGAAGCCCATACGGTCGATCAAGGACAGCAGCATCGGGCGGTTGGCGTCAAAAATCTGACCCGGACCTGCGCGCTCTCCGGCTTCGACCAATTCATCACCCGTAGAGACCACGGCCACGCGAAGCGGTTTGCGCACGTTGACTTCGGCGATCCCCACGGCAGACAGCAGCGCAAGATCGGCGGGGGTCAGCCTGCGCCCAGCAGAAAGAGCGATATCGCCTGCGGCCACATCTTCTCCCGCGCGCCGTGTGTTGGCGCCTTTTTTCAGCGGGCCGTGGAAGGCAATGTGGCCGTCCTTGACCGTGACATCCTCTTCCAGAATGACCGTGTCGACACCGGCAGGCAGCGCCGCCCCCGTCAGCACGCGCAAGGCACGGCCTTCAGGCACGTCACCGTCGAACGGGATCCCTGCCGCCGCGCGCCCGTCAATCAATGGCATGATCTGCGGGCCATCTGGGGCGGGGCCGGCAAACCCGTACCCATCCACGGCCGTATTGGGAAGCGGCGGGTTCGAACGTCGTGCGACCACATCCCCGGCCAGAACGCGCCCGCACGCCTTGGTCAGCGCCATCGTCTCAGATGCGGTAATCGGGTGCAGCCTGTCACGCAAATAGGCCAGCGCCTCATCCACCGGTGTCCAGTTGACCCCGGCGGGCAAGGCAAAACAATCGTTCCGCAACGGGGGCGGGGCTATGTTCGGCTTGTCCTGAGGCACACCCAATATCCAACCTTCCTCTGCCGCTGAGACGTTCAATTGCGCATCCAACTCCTGCTCTGTCAAACCCGACAGAGTCAAGGCGACCTGTTCAACCTGCCATTCATCTTTGATCCGCCCTTCCGGAGGCGCGCCCAAGGTCCGAGACGGCCAGATTTCCACGAAGGCGACTGGTTTATCCAGCGGTTCGAACGGCCAGACCGAGATTTGCCCGGCAAACCGATGGCGAAGCCGGTTCAGAACCGGAAGGCCCATCATCACCTGCCCGCCCACTGCACCCGCACCCGCCATCTGCCAGCAGGTGAAACTGCCCTTTGCCAAAGTCTCCACGGCACGACGGTTCGGGAATGGGTTGGAATAGTTCGATTTGGTGCGTGGCAGGCCGTCAATATCTCGGCGCAGTCCATTCATCCAGAACGGGCCACGGCCGCCAAACTGAAGGTTGATCCGACCCGCCAGATCAAAGCGGTTGTTGGCCTTCGGGGAATCCTCGATATGTTGGTCGAACCAATCCCACAACGCCAGCGGATCGTCCGTTCCGGTCATCGCCCGCGCGAAGCCGCATGGATATCCAAAAGGAAAATCGAACCCAAGAAGCAGACGGCGACCGGCCATCAGTTCGGCGTGGATCAGAGCATCCAACCATTGCTCTGCAACCAGCCTGTTACGCAGGTATTCGGGGTCAAGCACTTTCCCATTACGTACAATGCAGGCCCAGATCGCATCCTTGCGCCGGGTCGGTCCGGTGTCGTTTCCGCCAGACCAATCCACCATTGCAAAGGTCTGGAACAGGCTCACAATCCGACCTCTTTCAGGATGAAATCCGCGACGCCGGCCGTGTCGTTCAAGTCAAAAACCGGGCGGTCCAGATCCAGCGCGGTGTCGCTGGCCACCGCGCGGATGGTGCCGTTTTCCGGTGCCATCAGCGCATTGCCCGCCGCTGCGCGATACGCTTCGATCTTGGGGTGGTCCTCGCGCTTGAACCCTTCGACCAACACCAGATCGACCGGCGAGAGCCGCGCCAGCAGCTCGGCCAGCGGCGGTTCAGGCGCGCCCCGCAATTCCTGCATCAAAGCAATACGTTGCCCCGAGGCAAGCAATACCTCGCTGGCCCCTGCCACGCGGTGCCGGTGACTGTCGGTGCCCGGCTGATCCACATCGACGCTGTGATGCGCGTGCTTGACCGTAGAGACCGCGAATCCCCGGCCTGTGATCTCGGCCACCAGCCGTTCCATCAGCCCGGTTTTGCCGGCATTCTTCCAGCCCGTGACGCCGTAAACCCTCATGCCTGCTCCAACAAGGTTCGGGCGCGATCCAGATCTTCAGGCGTGTTGACGTTGAAGAAAGGATCGAACGGGTCGGCGCTGAACAAAGCCTCGCGCCCGTCATGTTTGTCGGTCCACAGCACCACCTTGCGCAACCCGTCCATCAGCGCCGCCCGCAGATCATCGCGCAGCGCAACGGGCCAAAGCCCGAATGTCGGGTGTCGGTTGACCCGCTTGCCGCCACCGGATTTCAGCGCCTCGTCACCCGTACGCGGCGTGGTGGCCAAGACCAATGGGTGTACCTGCCCTTCCGCAGCCTGCGTCAGTCGCGCCACCAGATCGCGCGGGAAGAATGGCGTGTCCGCGGCAGCTGTCACGATGCTGTCCGCCCCCTGCTCTGCCGCCCAGTCGAGCCCGGCCAGCACACCGGCCAGAGGCCCGGCGAACCCTTCGATCGTGTCAGGCAGGACGGGCAGGCCCAGATCAGCGAACCGCCCAGGGTCGCCATTGGCATTCAGCGCCAGCCCATCGACCTGTGGCGCAAGCCGGTTGATCACATGAGACAGCAGGCTCTGCCCCCCGATCTGCAACAGGCCCTTGTCGCCGCCGCCCATACGGGTGGCCTGCCCGCCTGCGAGAATGACGCCGAGCGGTTTGGTCATGATGGGTCCTCGATGTCCGGCCATTTTCGGAATTTCTCCAGCGGTGTGAAAATCCAAACCCCGCTGCCCGCACCCAGCAAGATGAAACACAGGCTCAAAGGAAGTCCGGAAAAACCGGCCAAGACATGGCTCAAGCGAATGAAAGCGAAAAAGAGCACCAAAACCGCCACTGGCGCGAAAAACGACCAGAAATAGCACCGATACCTGCGGAGTGATCGTCGGATCTCGTCGGGTAATACAACTGAGTCCGGTAAACCTTGAAGGAGGATACGTTGCAATACGGCGCTTTGTTTTTGCACCGCCAATCCCCAAGCCGTCCACCCCATCCGGAATGGGGCAAACAGGTCAAATGTGCCGATATAGTCTCTTGCTTCCCATCCCAATCGATCCAGAGTTTCCTCGTCCAACCGTGCCATGCCGTCTACGATTGTCCGTTTGCTGCGTGCGTAGTTTCGCGCAGCAAGAATGCTCAGCGGCAAGATACCGACCGTCACAACAAACAGGAAAAAGGGTCTAAGGGTTTCCAAAATCATCCTGCACTTTTCCGGCGGTGTTTCCTGTCTTCGACAGCAACGGTTGACGGATCCACGTCGCGCAGCAGGCGGTCGTCGCCCGACAGGCAGACAAAGCGCTGCCCGCGCATCCGGCCGATCAGCGTCAGCCCAACCTCGCGCGCGATCTCGACACCCCATGCGGTGAAGCCCGAGCGGGAGGCCAAAACCGGGATTCCCATCATCGCCGTTTTGATCACCATCTCGGATGTCAGGCGACCGGTGGTATAGAGGATCTTGTCCTCCGCCGCCTCATTCTCGGACAACATCCAGCCTGCAATCTTGTCGACGGCGTTATGACGGCCCACGTCTTCCATATATACCAGCGGGCGGTTTTCGCGGCACAAAACAGTGCCGTGGATTGCTCCGGCCTCGAGGTACAGCGACGGAGTGCGGTTGATTTTGGACGCCAGGTCGTACAGCCACGACGTCCGCACCTGAACCTGCGGCAATTGCACGTCTTCAAGACCTTCCATCATGTCGCCAAACACCGTACCTACGGCACACCCGCTGGTGCGGGTCTTTTTCTTCAGCTTGTCCTCGTAAGACGTCTGGCGCGCGGTGCGGACGATCACGGTTTCAAGATCGTCGTCATATTCCACGCGCGTGATTTCGTCATCCGCCAGCAGCATCCCCTGATTGCGCAGAAAGCCCAGCGCCAGGTATTCGGGGTAATCGCCAATCGTCATCGCCGTCACGATTTCCTGCGAATTGAGGAATATGGTCAGCGGGCGCTCTTCAACCACCGAAATCTGGCTGATTTCACCATTCTGGTCCACGCCCTCGACCGCGCGGGTCAGGCGTGTCGCGCCCGGATCAGGGGCGATAAGATAGTCCGACAGATCGAATTCCGTGGCCAATTGCAACCCCTTCCCAAGACAGTTACTGCTGCACACATCACCATAGGATTTAGACATGGCCTCTGCCACATCCAAGTCATACTTCTGGAAAGGTTTTCGGGATGGGACGCCGTTTATCTTCGTCGCCGTGCCCTTTGGCCTTCTGTTCGGTGTTTTCGCGACCGAAGCCGGGCTGACCCTTGTCCAGACGATGGCCTTTACATCGACCGTTTTTGCCGGAGCAGCGCAGTTCGCGGCCCTGCAACTGTTGCAGGACAACACTCCGACCGTGATCATCATAATCTCGGCGCTGGCGGTGAATCTGCGCATGGCGATGTATTCCGCATCACTGACACCTTACCTGGGTTCCGCGCCCATGTGGCAGCGTGCCTTTGCGGCATATCTGACCGTGGATCAATCTTATGCCTGCTCCATCGTGCGGTTCGAGAAAGAGCCCGACCTGTCAGTGCCGCAACGCATGGCCTATTTCGTGGGCTCTGTCACGCCGATCACACCGCTCTGGATTCTGGGTACGTATCTGGGCGCAGTGCTGGGTGCGCAAATACCGGAAAGCTGGGCACTGGATTTTGCCCTGCCTATCACCTTTCTGGCCATGATAGGGCCGATGATGCGGACCTTTGCACATGTGGTCGCGGCCCTTGTGGCCATCACGGTATCGTTGCTGACCGTCGCAATCCCGTTCAATCTGGGTCTGTTGATTGCCGGATGCGCTGGAATGATTGCCGGAGCGCAAGCGGAACTGATCCTCGAACGTGGAAAGACGCAGTCATGACGCAGCCGGATTCCGTCACCATCTGGGCCATTATCATCGGGCTTGCCATCGGCAGCTATGCGCTGCGCTTTGTTTTTATCGGTTTTGTAGGTGATCGCCCGATGCCGCCCTGGCTGCTGCGTCACCTGCGATATACAGCGGTGGCCATCCTTCCTGCATTGATCGCGCCGCTTGTTGTCTGGCCATCGGCCACCGAAGGACAGCCCGATCTGCCCCGCATGTCGGCGGCGGCTGTTGCCCTGGTGGTGGGAGTGATCAGCAAAAACGTGCTGGCGGCCATCTTTTCCGGGGCCGCCACGCTCTATGGTCTGCTGTATCTACTGAGTTGAGGAAGCGTTCAGCTGGTTGAGACGCGCATTGTTTGCCGCCAAACCTTTTTGCAGATCCGCATCGTCATTTTCCCGGTATTCTTCGGTCACGACGCCCGGAATCTGCGCGAACTGCTCCGACAATTTCACCGGATAGAACGTCACATCGATCTGCTCGAACCCCGGCACCTGTTTCAAAAGTTGCGATGTCGCATTGGTGCAGAACGCGCCGGCGACCGGACCGGATTGCTTTGCCAGTTGCAAGGCGATTTCAGCCTGTTGCGGGCTCACCTGGATGGTCTGTATGCGGGCATAATGCGTCTCGCGCGCGTGCGAACTGCGATAGGCCCGCTCGACCGCCGGGGTAATGCCGTAAAGCACATCATCCTTCACCGGAACCACATCCGCCCGGAACGAACCGGCAGGGTCAAAGATCACCCGCTCGCTGCCCGAGATCATCAACGAAGTATGCGCGCCCGATCCGGTGCGTGTGTTGATCATTGTGTACAGCGTCAGGGTCGCTGGCCCCGGATCACGGTAGGACCGGGACACGATCTCGTTCCGATCAGCCTGTGGACGGTTCGAATTGGCGCAGCCCGCCACTGTCGCTGCCAGCAAGCAGGCAATCAATATCCTGAGCAAGTCAGCCCCCGAAATGATTAGGAGGCGAAAACCGCCAAGAACAGGCACAGGAAGGCAATGGCGACCACACACCACGTGGTGGCCTTGATGAAACTGTTGAATGTCTTGGTTTGGACCGTGATGTCCATTTCGCCGTGCTTGTGTTCAGCCATGAGTCTCAGATTCCCAATTCGCGTGTTTGATCTGTTGGATAATAGAAAACAGAACGCCTGTCACCACGTCATTCGCGCGCAGGACGCTGTTACTTGAGAACCGAACAACCGGGATACCCGAACCCCCACCGCCAGGGCAGGCCGCTGCACGGCCCGCCACCGAATCGCACCGCCCCGTACATTGCATCCGCAGTGATCGCGTGCACGCTGCGAATCTGTTCAGGCGACATGTCGTACTGGTCGGCATAGTCCTCGGCATGGTTGTCTCCGTGCTGCACCACACAGGCATGCAAGGCGTCATCCGCTGCCAGACGTGCCTCATAGCTTTCGTTGGCTGTCTCTGCACCGCCAGCATTGTGATATGCCCGGTCGTGGATGACGCAGCAGTACTCCCACGGCGGGTGCTCTTGATATAGCGCGCCAACCTGTGGGAATTGTTTTGCTACCCAGCGCCAACTGGCTGACAACCCGCCTGAACAGCCATCGGTTGCAAACGGCGTCAGTTCGGCGTCCTTGCTTTGCTCGATCAGGGCGCGGTGGCCCGGCATCTCAAATCCGCGCATCAGATCCTGTGCCCATGCCGACAGTGGCAGCAGAGACAGAAACAGCGCCATGTTAAGGGCTTTCATCGCGCATCGCCTCTGTATCGACCTGCAATCCAAAGGTGGTTGCCAGCCACAGCAAGAGCCGCTCGCCCGGCCCCATTTCAGCGCGGACGCGCAAAACCTCATTGGCCATGGCCGGGCGGTCGGTAATCAAACCATCCACACCCATCGAGGCCATCCTGGACATCTGCAACGGATCATTCACCGTCCAGACATAGATATCCTTACCAGCGTCCTGCACTTTGCGGATCAGCCCGGGTGTAACCATGCCTGCATTGACGGCGACAAATTCACCTTCCAACCCCGACAGATCCCCAATGGCCGTGGCCGCCAGCACACCAGAGCGCCAATCGGGCCGCAACTTTTCCATCTTTTGCACGGCCGGGTATTTCAGCGACATGGTGGCAACGTCGTTCTGCATCCCAAGTTCTTCGACAAGGCCGATCACCCGATTTTCCAGATCGACGTCGTGACCATAATATTTCAACTCGATAAGAACCTTCGACTTACCTTTGGCCGCTTCCAGTACCTCTCGCAGGGTCGGGGTCCGCTCTGCGGCGTATTCCGGTCCGAACCAGCTTCCGATGTCGATATCAGCCACATCCTGCATGGTCGCATCCCAGACCTTCAGGTTGACGCCGGCCAATTTCATGAAATCGCTGTCATGGGCCACGACAACCACATCGTCCGCCGTTTCCTGAACGTCTATCTCAACCCAGTCCGCACCATCTTCTATCGCTTTCAGGACCGAGGCCATTGTGTTTTCAGGTCGCAAAGCCGCAGCGCCCCGATGGCCGATGACCTCGGCTTGATCCGGCGCCTGCACGCGTTCCAGCAAGCTTTGCCCAAGCCAGAAGCCAACGCCCAACGCGGCCAAGGCCGCCGCGACAGTGACAAGAACCGGCACGCGGATCCTTCGGGGTTCGGGATGGGGAACGTCCTTGGTCTCAGCTTCAAAGAAACCGTCCAGCAAGACCGCCAATGCGCCCAGCGCCGTGGCCGCCAGAACCAAGCCCGTCAGGGACCAAAGCCCCGCAATGATCAGGCTGAGGATCAATGCCAGTCTGAGGCTGCCGCCTTCCTGCAAGGGCACAACCGCAAACAACAGACTGGCCACCGCCGCAATCAAAGCCGCAATCACAAGCCGCAGTCCCAGCCAAAGGGCAAGCTCGATCTTCAAACGCCCGCGCTTGCCTTCCATCTTTTGTTCGCTTTTCGCGAATGCTCCGCGTGGTGAGGCCCCCTCGAACAGGACCAGATGCAACGCCAGCGCCCATCCCGACAGTCGGCGGATCAACACCCATGCCAACGCAAGAACGACAAGTCCGATCAGAACCACGGCCACCTGAAAGGCCGGAGGGTGGAATGTCAGGTAATAATTGATGTCATATTCCGTCAGCGTCCACCATGCGATCAACCCCGCGATGGCCACAAACGGCAAGGCGAGCAGCAGAACGCGCAGGATGAACCGAACGGCAAATCCGAACAGCGCCGGAAAGCGGGACAGGTTCAGTGCCAGTGCCGCGCTGCCTGCGCGCCAGGGGTCATTTTCTCCCATACGCAAGGACCCGGCCATGACCGCGAACACAAGCACCTCGGCCAGCAAGAACAGACTGAGCACCGCAACACCCGCGATGAACCCTGCCGGAGACAGCAGGAACATCGCAATGTCCTGATCGGTCAGAGCGGTCTGATTTGACAGAGAGACCGCCAGATTGACAGCCACAGCCACACCCGGCGCGATCAGCGCCACCAGCAGCAAGCGCACAGCGATATAGATTGGCACAAAGACCCGGCGCCGTTCCCAGGCACCTGCATAGGCATGTGTTACTGCTTGAAAAAATCTTGTCACGTGGGCGCCTCCGGACTGATGCAGTCATTCAAAGGCGCGCAAGCGTGAATTGCAAGTCAGCTGTCTTCCAGATCCGCCGCCAGACGGAAACCGATGCGGTTGGCGGGTTTGTCCTCGACCGATTTGGGCAGGGCGCGCAGCATCACGTTCAACTGGCTGACATGCTGCACCAATTGCGTGCGGGCCCCGGTTCCGTCAGATCCGTAAAAAGTGATCATGTCGGGGTCGAAATACCCCATCCCTTCGATCCGCATGACGCCGGCATCGCCGCCGGTAAAGCCCATGGCGACTTCGTGATCGCCGTCCAGAGTCTTTTCAAAGTTCTGGATATACATGATCAGACGCTCGTAAGCCCATTGCGCCGGGCTTTTGTTGGCAACAGGCTTCTTCAACCCCTCGGGCAGGTCCTTGGCTCCGGATTCGGCATTGGGATCCGCGTGCACCTCGTGACACCGCGGCAAAGCGGCGGCTTCGGCGGCCTCGGCCGAGGTTTCGATCTGGTCCTGCATTCTTCTACCCTTTGCGCTGATACAGCCATGCCCCGTCAGCGCGTTGCGTCCGGGTTACCGCACCAATGTGGTAGAGATGATTCACATGCGCAACCGCCTCAACCAGCGCAAGCCCATATTCGCCTTCGCGGATCGTGCGTTTGAACAGTGGCAGAAAACAATCTGCGGCCGCTCTGGGTTGATCCAGATGCTTCAACAGGCGGTCCAACGCGCCGTGATGGTTGTCGATCAGCTGTTTCATCCTCAGCGGCAGGCCCGAAAACGGCAGCTTGTGCCCGCCCAGAACCAGATGATCGGGCCGAGCAAGCGTCTGCAACCGCTCGCAGGCTTCCAGCCACGCTGAAACCGGATCGGCCATCGGTTCCGTGGCATAGACGCCCAGATTGGGACTGATCGAGCTGAGAATCTGATCGCCGCTCAACACCAGTTTGTCGTCACGGCTCCAGAAAGTGGCGTGTTCCGGCGCGTGGCCATTGCCCATATGCACATCCCAATCGCGCCCTCCCATTCGGATCACGTCGCCCTGCTTGATGCGGGCAAAGCCCAGCGGCATGGGGTAAACCGTGTCGGCAAAGTTGAACGGACGATCCTTCATCCGCGCATTCAGAACCTCGGGCGCCATGCCGGCGTTGCGATAGAAATCAAGCGTTTCCTGCGGCCATGTCTCTTGCACATCCAGCGTCAGCATCCGCGCGAACAGCCATGAGGTGCGGCTTGTGACCAGCTCGGCCCCGTGTTCCGACTGAAACCATCCGGCATTGCCGACATGGTCAGGATGATGATGCGTCACCACCACACGGGTGATCGGTTTGCCTTTCAAAGGCCCGCCCATCAGGGTTTCCCAGATACGCCGCGTCTTTTTCGACGACAGCCCGGTGTCAATCACCGTCCAACCTTCGCCATCGTCCAGCGCGTAGATATTGACGTGATCCAGCGCCATCGGAAGAGGCAGGCGCATCCACAGGACACCCTCGGCAACCTCGACGGCTTCACCCGGCGCGGGCGGTTCCGCCCACGGATATCTGATCCCCGATACGCGATCCCCGCCCATCACGCCGCCAATTCATCCGGGCTGAGCGAAAAGAGGTCATCCGCACCGCTTTGCACCCGCGCCAGAAGGCCGGAATGCTCGGGCAACAAAGCGTTGATGTAGTACCGCGCCAGTTTGGCCCGTGGTCCATCCGGATCGGCCAGTGCCGCGGACAGGTGATAGTGCCCGCCAAGCACCCGGGCAAACGCCAGAAGATATGCCGTTGCGCCTGCAAACCGATCGTTCATGTCGTCCTGCGCCACCAACCATTCGGTTGCCTCGCGCAGGGTTTCCGTGGCCTCCCAAACTGGACCGGCCAGATCGGGCATCGTCGCACGCGCGTGCTCTGCCTGTTCTTCGATCTCGTCCAGAAGGTTCGACGCCGCCTCGCCCCCGTCCATCATTTTGCGCGCAACAAGGTCCATGGCCTGAATGCCATCGGTTCCCTCGTAGATCGCGGTTACGCGAACATCGCGGGAATACTGCGCCGCACCCGTTTCTTCGACAAAGCCCATGCCGCCATGCACCTGCACGCCGGTTTCGGCCACGCGTATTCCGGTCCGGGCCCCAAAGTTTTTGCCGATTGGCGTCAACAACGCAGCCCGCGCGGCCCAATCGGCGTCGCCGGTGGCTTTCGCCATATCAATCGCCGTTGCGTTGGCCAGAAGAATCGCCCGAGCTGCAAAGACATCGGCGCGCATATCCATGATCATGCGACGCACATCCGCATGATCGATGATCGTACCCGAAGGCGTCCTGCCCTGCTTGCGTTCCAGCGCATAGGCCAAAGCGTGCTGATAGGCGCCTTCCGCAACGCCCACACCCTGGCCACCCACGCCCAGGCGGGCGTTGTTCATCATGGTAAACATGGCCGCCATACCACCATGTTCCTTACCGACAAGCCATCCTTTGGCGCCGTCATATTGCATCACACAGGTGGGTGAGCCGTGCAGACCCATCTTGTGTTCGACAGATACAACCTTCAGGTCGTTGGCCGCGCCGGGATTGCCATCCGAATCGGGGATGTATTTCGGCACCAGAAACAAGGAAATGCCCTTGGTGCCGGGCACACCGTCCGGCAGGCGGGCCAGAACCAGATGGCAGATGTTTTCGGCAAAGTCGTTGTCGCCCCAGGAAATGAATATCTTCTGCCCGGTCACCGAGTATGTGCCATCACCATTTGGTTCAGCCTTCGAGGTCAGCGCCCCCACATCCGATCCGGCCTGCGCTTCGGTCAGGTTCATGGTGGCTGACCATTCGCCGGAAATCATTTTGGGCAGATACAGCGACTTCAGTTCGTCGCTGGCGTGATGTTCCAACGCCTCGATCTGGCCCTGCGCCATCAGCGGAGCCAGTTGCAACGACAGGCAAGCGGCGCTCATCATCTCGTTCACGGCAGTGGTGACAGCCATCGGCAGGCCCATACCGCCATATTCAGGATCAGCGCTGATCCCGATCCACCCGCCTTCGGCAATCGCCTTCCAGCCATCGGCATAACCCGGAGAGCTGCGCAGCACGCCATTCTCAAGACGTGCCGGTTCCAGATCACCAGCACGCTGCAACGGGGCCAGAACCTCTTCGCTCATCTTGGCCGCTTCGGTCAGGATGGCCGTGACGACATCGGCGCTGGCATCTGCAAAAGTCTCGGTGGCGGCGACCTGGTCGAACCCGACGACATGGTCCAGCAGAAATTGATAATCTGAGATTGGGGCGCGATATAGCATGATTTCTCTCGGGGTCTAACGGATCAGAATACATCGGCGGGCTTGGAATCAAATGCAAGCGCCGGTAAGCGTGTGGGCCTGAACCGATTACCTACCTTTCCTCAAGTTCCAGGCAACCAAAACGCGGCGTCATCAGTTATGATCTCATCCGGCACACAGGAATTGACGGCAGATCCCGGCGGTATCGCGCAGGCTGCCGATTTTTTGCGCCAGGGGCTTCTGGTCGCCTTTCCGACCGAAACGGTCTATGGCCTTGGCGGCGATGCCCGCAACGGTCAGGCCGTCGCATCGATCTACGAGGCCAAGGGACGGCCCAGCTTCAATCCGCTGATCGCCCATGTCGCCTCGGTCGAAGCGGCACAGCGGTTTGTGCAATGGTCGGATCAGGCCGAGCAGCTGGCACAGGCCTTCTGGCCCGGTCCTCTGACCCTGGTTTTGCCGTTGCGCGAAGGGCACGGGGTTTCCTCACTGGTGACCGCCGGGCTGGACACTCTGGCCGTGCGCGTGCCCGCGCATCCGACGGCGCGTGCGCTGCTGGCCGACTTTGACGGACCGGTCGCGGCCCCCTCGGCAAACCCCTCGGGTCAGATCAGCCCCACGACGGCGGCTCATGTGTGGTCCGGTCTTGGCGGAAGGATCGCAGCTGTTCTGAACGACGGCCCCTGTGCGGTGGGTCTGGAATCCACCATTGTCGGTCTGGCCGGAGAGCCCACATTGCTGCGTCCGGGTGGCGTTGCGTTGGACCGGGTCGAAAGAGTGCTGAACATGCGACTGCACCTGCGTCAATCCGGCGATCTGCTGACCGCTCCGGGACAGTTGCAGTCGCATTATGCGCCGGATGCGCCTGTTCGCCTGAATGCCACGGCCCGTCAGGGCGATGAGGTTCTGCTGGGCTTCGGACCAGTGGATTGCGACCTGAACCTGTCTGCCGAAGGACGTCTGACCGAGGCGGCCGCGAACCTCTTTGCAGCCCTTCACAGGCTGAACGAGACCGGGCGACCAATTGCCGTATCTCCGATACCGAACACCGGATTGGGGGCTGCAATCAATGACAGGTTGCGCCGCGCCGCCGCACCACGCGACAGCTGATCAGGCCCGGCCAGCGCTGGCGGACAACGTCAGAGGATCCACACCGAGCGTCGCCAACGCAGCTTCCCATTTTTCGTCATCGGGCACGTCGAAGACAAGTTTCGTCGTGGCTTCGGTGGTCAGCCAGCCGTTCATGGCAATTTCGTCCTCAAGCTGACCTGGCCCCCAGCCGGAATAGCCCAGCGTCAGCATCGAATTCAGCGGTCCGCTGCCAGACGCCAGATCTTCAAGCACATCCAGCGTCGCCGTCATGCTGAAATCTGCGGATATATGCATCGAATGCAGATTGGCCTCATAGTCGGCGCTGTGCAGGACAAATCCGCGCGACATCTCAACCGGGCCACCGAAATGCACAAGGCGCTCTCCGATGACCGGGATACGACAGGCGATGTTCAGTTGCCCCAGCAACGTCTTGATTCGCAGATCCGAAGGCTTGTTCACGATCAATCCCATGGCGCCATCGTCGCCATGGCTGCACATATACACTACCGAATGGTCGAATCGCGGATCGCCCATTCCGGGCATCGCAATCAACAGTTTTCCGGTCAGGTCCATGGGCCGTCATCTCTTTGTCAGTTCACGTCAACAATGGCCCCGCCGCACCATAGTTTGCAAGAGTCGAACCCGTATTTCGACGGATTTCATCGCGGTGACCGGATCGTGACTTGGAATCCGCGCCAACGACGCGCATTTATGGGGTATGAAGATGTCGATGAAACCCACCGCTGTCGCCGCACTCGCGTGTCTGAGCCTGTCCGTTCCAGTTGCCGCGCAAGGCCTGGATGACGTGGTTCAGTTGGATGTTCTGGATGGTGGTCGGGCGGCCAACGGCACCTACATGTCCGCTTTGAAGCTGACGCTCAAGGATGGCTGGAAGACCTACTGGCGCGCGCCAGGAGATTCCGGCATCCCGCCCGAGTTCGACTGGAAGCGATCCAGCAATATCGGCCAGGTGGAAATCATCTGGCCCGCGCCCGAAATCTTCGATCAGGATGGCCTGCAATCGATTGGCTATGAAAACCAGCTGGTCTTGCCCATCAAGGTCACTCCGCGCAACCCGGCAAAACCGGTCCACCTGAAAGGCAGGATGGATCTGGGGGTCTGCAAAGACGTTTGCATCCCGGAACGCCTGGATTTCGACCATACGCTGGACGCGGACGCTGATCGCAACCCGGCGATTGCCGCAGCGATGGCGCAAAGGCCCTATTCCGCGCGCGAGGCCCGTGTCACCAAGACCACCTGCAATCTGACGCCCACGAAAGACGGAATGCGGATAGAGGCGCGGATGACGATGCCGTCAGCGGGTGGCCGTGAAGTCGCCGTTATCGAACCCGGCAATCCTTCGCTTTGGGCCTCGCAGCCTGTGTCTCGAAGGCAGGGGGATACATTGGTGGCTGAAGCGGAAATCATACACGCATCAGGTGCACCTTTTGCACTGGACCGGTCCGAGATCCGGATCACCGTTCTGGGTTCCGATCACGCCGTCGATATTCTGGGCTGTAGCGCGGGCTGACTGCATGAGCCAATCCCCCAAGATCGGTGCGTTGGCGGTTGTTCTGCATCAGAGCAAGGTTCTTCTGGTTCAGCGCAGCAAACAGCCGGACAAAGGGCTGTGGGGGTTCCCCGGCGGCCACGTGGAGTGGGGTGAAACCGTTTTGCAGGCGGCGCAGCGCGAGTTGCGCGAAGAAACCTCGGTGATTGCGGAACCGTCACATTACCTGAGAAACTTGGATCTGCTGCGTCACGACAAGGCGGGGCGGGTTCTGTCCCATTACCTGTTGGTCGGCGTTGCCTGCCGCTATCGGTCCGGCACACCACAGGCTGGTGACGACGCGCTGAATGCCCGCTGGTTTGCCATCGAGCAGATACGCCGGGGCGACCTGCCGATGAGCGCGCGGGTCATCGACCTTTTGGAACACGCGATCCGCGCGGATCAGGCATCGGCCGATCTTGTCAGCCGCCCATAAAGCAAACCTGACAGCACCACGCTCAGGATCACGATCAGAATTGCCCCGGCCAGGAATGCACCCAACCCCATTCGCAGCACCGCAATGCCATCTCCACCCGCATAGAGGCCTTGCAGCACACCAAGCGGCGCGCCGGTAACCGCGGGCCATATCATCGTCAGGCCGAACCAAACAGCCAATGCGGCCCCGGTTGCCGCCAGCGCCCCCCGAACCACCCGGTCGGGTGCCCGCGCAGCGCGGCGCATGGCTGTCATCGGACGCGCCACGTCATTGAGGATCGCCAGCAGGGCAGGCACAAGGATCAGAACCAGCAGCATCCCGAACCCAAGACCGTAAACCAGCGTGATCACGGTCGGCTTGAGGAATTGTGCCTGTTGCGAGCCTTCGTAAAGCAACGGCGCAAGTCCAAGAACCGTGGTCAAAGTGGTCAGCATCACCGGCCGCAACCTGTCTGCGGTACCTTCGACAATGGACGGAACCAGACCTCGGTCTTTTTGATAGGCATCTATCGTCGTCACCAGAACGATCGAGTCGTTGATGATGATCCCCGTCATGCCCAGCAATCCGACCACCGTGAACATGCTGAGCGGCACTTCCCAGATGTAGTGGCCCCAGATCGCACCAACGAGGCCGAAAGGGATGATTGCCATGACAACCACTGGCCGTGTCCAGCTGGCGAACACCCAGGCCAGTACAAGGTAGATACCTGTCAGGCACAGGATCAAACCGGTGCGGGCTTCGGCAAGGAATTCATTTTCCTGTTCTCTCAGACCCGACATGCGCCACTCAACTTGCCGCTCGGCTGCGATATCGGGCAGAATTTCTTCCTGCATCGCCCATTCGATTTCGGTGGCGCGTGCCGGATCATCTTCCGAGATGTCGCCGTAGACCGAAACAACCCTCAGGCCGTTTTCGCGCCGAACCGTCGAGAAACCGGATTTACGCTCGACCGATACGATGTCGGCCAGCGGTACGTAAACCCCGTCAGGAGACCGCATCAGCGTACGCTCGAGGAAATCTGCCGTCAGTTCGCCCTCAGGCAGTTCCACACGGATCTCGGCACTGCGTGGTCCGTCCGGGAATGTCGCCGCTTCGATGCCGTTCAGGCGATTGCGCAGGGCGCGACCCAGCGTTTCAATCCGGAATCCCAGCGCCTCTCCCTGCGCGGTCAGGTCCAGGATGAACTCTTCCTTGTCATAAGCCAGGTTGTCTTCCAGCGCCGAGACTTCGGGGAATTTCGACAGCTCGGCCTGCAAGTCTTCGGACGCGGCCTTGAGAACGCTCACATCAGAGCCGAAAAACTGCACATCGATGGCATCGCCGCCAGGGCCGGACCGCCAACCGCGGAAGCTTACCACTTCGAGCTTGGGATGGCGCGGCGCGAATTCCTGCAACTCTCCGACGAATTCGAAACTCGAGTAAGGGCGCAGATCGGCATCGATAAGCTCGATCGAGATACCGCCCAACAAACTGCCATCCTTACCATCCGCGGCAGCCAGTTGCCGGCCTGCGTTGCCGCCAACCTCGGCCAGGACATAGTCGATCGGATTGCGGCCGTGACGCTCTTCGTAGATCTGGCCCAGATCATTGACCGCCTGTTGCAGAAGGCGCATCATTTCCAGCGTATCTGATCGCGTCGAGCCTTCGCGCATGATAAAGCCGCCGGTCACCGAACTTCGTTCTGGTGCATTGAAAAAACGCCAGTTCACGTCGCCGCGAATGAACAGCGCGACCTGGCTGGCCAGTACCGCGATCATCAGCGCCACGACCACGTAACGCGCCCATATCACCCAGGCGATCAACGGGCGGAACAGGTGGTCCCGAACCCAACGGAAACCACGATTGACGACCCGGTTGGGCAGGTCATACCAGTGTTCCTTGGCCGAATGTGCGATGGCGTGTGCCATGTGGTTGGGAAGGATCAGGAAGCATTCGACCAGCGAAGCGATCAGTACAGCGATCACTGTAAAAGGAATGTCGCGGATCAGTTCGCCGAAACGTCCGCCCACTAGCGTCAGACCGAAGAACGCGATTACCGTCGTGACGGTCGCAGCCAGAACCGGCATGGCCATTCGCCGCGCCGCACGTTCCGCAGCCACGACAGGCGGCTCACCCAAACGCCGGGCGCGGAAATCCGCGTGTTCCCCCACCACGATGGCGTCATCAACCACGATGCCCAGCGTGATGATCAGACCGAACAGCGACACCATGTTCAGCGACAATCCCCCCAGATACATCAACGCAATTGCCGCTGACATCGCCACCGGGATACCTGCCGCAACCCAGAAGGCGATGCGCGCGTTGAGGAACAAGAACAGAAGGCAGACGACAAGGCCAAGACCCATCAACCCGTTGTTGACCAGGATGTTCAATCGGTCGGTTATGGCCTGGGCGCGGGTGCGGATCAGCTCAATCTTCACACCTTCGGGCAAGCTGGCCTGCATTTCGCGGGCAACATCTTCGACCGTGTGCTGGATGTCTATCGCATCGCCCAGATTTGACCGGTCGACCCGGATGGACATGGCCGGATCGTCGTCGACGAAATAACTGCGATGCCGTGTGACACCTTCGACCCGAATCCTGGCGATATCACCGACTTTCAGCTTCGACCCGTTGGCAAAGGTCCGCAGCGCGATGTCTTCGATCTGTTCCGGGGTCCGCTTTTCGGTTCCGGCCCGGATACGCGCACCTGCGCCCTCAACCTCACCAGCGGGATCGGTGCTGACCTCGCCCGCAATCGCCGATGCGATCTCTTCCATGGTGATGTCATTGGCGATCAATTGCGCCGTGGTGATCTCGACAATGATCTGGGGCGCGGCAATGCCCCTGATTTCGGTACGCGTGACGCCCGCCGAGAACAAGCGGTTGATGAACTCATCCGTCAGCTTCGCCAGTTGATTGGTGTCGGTGGGGCCACTGATAACGACATCCGTCACCCGATCCCGCCAAGCGCCGCGTCGAATTTCAGGTTCTTCCGAGCCTTCGGGCAGATCCGTCACACCGTCTATCGCGGACCGGACATCTTCGACCGCGCGGGACATGTCCCAGTTCGGCTCGAACTCCAGTCTGACGCGGGTCCAACTTGGGTGTGAACTGGCCTCGGTACTGGTTACCCCTTCAACGGCCAGCAGCGCAGGTTCCAACAACTGCACGATACCGGCATCCATGTCCTCGGGGCCTGCACCTTCCCACGAGACGGTCACATCGATGCGTTCCAGAATGACATCCGGAAAGAACTGCGCCCGCATGTTCGGAATGGCAGCCGCGCCCAGAACCAGCATCACCAGCAGCAGCAAATTGGCCACCGTCCGGTGCCGTGTGAAGTAACTGAGAAGGCCACCCGCTGCGCCAGGTATCTCGCGCATCATGACGCTCAGCCCCCGGCCTTGGTTTCAATGCGCCGCACCAGAGATGAAGGTACGCGCGCTGACCGCAACTGACCGAGAACCTGAGTTTTTTCATCCTGAGGCATGGTTTCGTTGGCCTCAACCCGGGCCACGAGTTCAGCGCGTTTCGCATCTGACAGCTCGACCATGCCCGGGTCTGCCCCGGCCTCAAGCCGCAAGGGCCGCACCCGCACGCCAGGCCCAAGCAATGGCGTGCGACCGATGACGACCTCGCGCCCTTCCAACCCGTCGCCCCGCAGCAAAACCTCGTCACCCTGTCTGCGGACAAGCTGCACCGGCAAGCTTTCCAGACGGTCATCCGCACCCAGCACCAGAACCGTTCCTGATGCGTCCAATGCCGAAGACGGCAAGCGGAACACGTTGGCAAGCGGTTGTTCCTGAACCGAGACGGTGACGAAATCTTCTGGCTTGAACCCGGATGCTTCTTGCAGACGCGCATAGATCAAACGTCCGGTCCGGCCCTCGCCCGCTGACCCGCTGTCACGGCTGATATAGCCTGTCGCGGTCAGATCGGTGCCCGTCACCTCAAGCGAAACCGTCACCGGTGCGTTGATCAGCCTGTCATTCTCGTCCAACAGACGCACATATTGTGCCGTTGACACCCGGAATGCCACTTCAAGAGCGTTTGGATCAACAAGTTCAGCCAGTTTTTCATTTGCCGACACCAAGCGCCCTTCCACAAGCGTCACATCGGTCAGGGTGCCGCTGAAACCGGCCCGAATGGTCATATCGTCAAGATCGCGTTCCGCCGCCTTCAGGGCTATCTCAGCCCGCGCCAACAATGTCGTTGCCTGATCGACGCGGGATTCAGCCTGTGCAAGCGCGATACGACGCGCCAGAACGGCCTGTTGGGCTGACGCAGCCGCCAGTTCCGCCTCTTCCACGCTGGCGGCGGCGCCTACCCCTCGGGACTCCAGATCGCGTTGCCGTTGCAGCGCCCGTTCCCGCAGTTCGGCTTGCGCCTCGGCCGATTTCAATTCGTCCTGCGCCAGCAGCAGAGACCGTTCGGCATCACGTTCTTCGAATTGTGCGTCCAAAAGATCGGACTTGGCCCGATCCAGCGCGGATTGGGCATCCGCCGGATCCAGTTCCACCAGAACTTCCCCGGCAGTTACCGTTCCGCCATCCACAAAGTCTTCTGCCAGGGCAACAACACGGCCACCCAGTGCCGCGCGCAATTCCAGCCTGCGCCGGCTCTGGACCTCTCCGAATGCTTCGAGATAGGGGATAACGGTTTCCGCCTCGGCCTGACGTACGGCAACCGCAAAGACCCGTTCCCGAGCGGCGGGCGCCTGGTCCTCACGCGTCAGGACGTCCTGAACGGCACCCATGATGATCTGCGCAGCAACAAACAGCAGAGCAAGCGTCAGGAACGCCAGAAAGACACCGACAAGACTCTGCCGTAGAAATCGCATCAAACAGTTACCCCGGTTGCACCAAGCTGCCGTCCACAACATGTAGCCGGATCACGAATTATGCCAAGCCACAAAGCGGTTATACGGAATTGAACGTACGACCAGTCTACTTCCGTCGCAGATGTTCGTCCAATCTGGGCATTATTTCCACAAAATTGCAGGGGCGATGCCGGTAATCGAACTGTTTTTCCAAAATCCCATCCCACGCATCCTTGCAGGCCCCCGGGCTGCCGGGCAATGCAAACAGGTATGTTCCCCCCGCAACGCCCCCGGTTGCACGGGACTGCACCGCCGAGGTGCCGATTTTTTCCATCGAGATTATAGTGAAGACGGTACCGAATGCGTCGATCTCTTTTTCGTACACGTCCCGATGCGCCTCGACTGTCACGTCCCGCCCGGTCAGACCCGTTCCGCCGGTCGAGATCACGACATCGATCCGCTCATCCGCCACCCATGCCCGCAACTGGTCGGCGATCTGGTCGCGCTCATCCCGGATGATCTGGCGATCCGCGACCACATGGCCCGCTTTTTCGATCCGGTCCACCAATGTCTGCCCCGAGCGATCTTCGTCCATCGATCTGGTGTCCGAAACGGTCAGAACGGCAATTCTTACGGGGATGAACTCCATGGTTTCGTCAATGCGTGACATCTTGCGTCAGGCCCTTTCAATCATGACAAGTCGGATTGCGAGGGCGGAACATATGCGCCCCGTGATCCAACCAATAATACGCGAGGCGCGCCGGTTGCCGACATGCTGCCCGTTCACGACAAACACTCCGACGGCAATGATCCCGCCCCGGGGTTCACAAACTGCCGAATGGGCGCCAACAAGGGGAAGGTTTTGGTCATGGGCCTACTTCAAACCAATTCGGTTTCGGTCCCAGATTGGCCAGTTGTGTTCGACCCAAGGACCCTCGATAGCCCCAGCTTTCATGCACATGGCCAAAGAACGCAAACCCCGGCTGAAGGCGTTCCACCGCATCTCGTATGGCAGTTGATCCGACCGAAAGGCCTTGCGATGTCTGATCCCCATACCCTTTGGGCGGAGAATGAACGATCAGGACATCAGCCGTCTCACACCGGTCGAGCATCTCGGACGCCTCACCTTCTGTCAGGTCACAGGACCAGGCTCCGAACGGAGTCGGTGGTACGCCGTAGCCAAGGCCAAACAAGCGCAAGCCGTCTATGGTCATGCCAGACCCATGCAGGACATGAACACCGTCCGGGGCCGCATTGCCCAGCTCTTCTGCACTTTCCGCGTTTCCCGGGATCAGGACCAGCGGGGCCGAAATGCCCGACAGCATCTGCATCGCCTCGTCCAGCCCCTGACGCGAATTGCAATAATCACCGGCGCCGATGACCAGATCAGCCTCGGCGCTGGCGGCTACCAGATCGGCCGCACGGTTGCGCGCCATGTGCAGATCAGAGAATGCCAGAACCTTCATGTTGCACCTCGCAGCCGCGCTTTCAGTTCCAGCAGATCCGCCCAGGCCTGCCGTTTCATCTGCGGTTGTCGCAGCAGATAAGCCGGGTGGAACATCGGAATCACCGGCAGATCCATCGCCTGATCCCATTTGCCGCGCAGGCGGGTGATGCCGCGTTTGCCAAGCACGGCCTGACAGCTGATATTCCCCATCACCACCAGAACCTCTGGCCTGGCCAGGGCCACATGACGTTCCAGGAACGGCTTCATCATCCCGATCTCTTCGGGTTTGGGGTCGCGGTTCTGCGGGGGCCGCCATGGCAGCACGTTGGTGATATAGACGTTCTCGCGACGATCCAGCTCAATTGCCGCCAGCATCCGGTCCAGCAATTGGCCCGCACGGCCGACAAAGGGCTTGCCTTCGCGGTCCTCATCGCGGCCCGGCGCCTCGCCAATGATCATAACCCGTGCGCCGGGGGTCCCAGCGGCAAAGACCAACTGCCGCGCACCGCGTTTGAGCTCGCAATGTTCGAAAGCGTCCATCGCTGCGCGCAACTGATCCAGCGATCCCGCGCCCTGTGCTGCGGATCCTGCGATTGCTACTGGGTTTACATCCCGTGGCTTCGCCGGGGCGGCGGGGCGCGCTTCTGCTTTCTTGGGTTTGGCCGTGGTGTCGGGCAACGCGTACCGGTCAACCGGCGCATCTCCGATTGCCTCGGTGGCGCCCAGTTCGATCTGCCATTCCAGCAGCGCCCGCGCAGAATAATAGTCCAAACCCGATTCCATAGGGATAACTTACCCGCCTGAGGGCTGAGGGAAAGCGAATAGGGCTTGATCGGTCGCTCTGTCGCGCCGACCATCGGCCTGCGATGCTCAGATTTCTGCGATTCCTCATCATTGGACTAGTGCTGGTTGTCACTGGTGATCCGGCAGTGGCCACGTTTCACGACAAACACGGGCAGTGCCGTGGGGGTCAGTTCAAATGCGGCAGCACATGCTGTTCAGGCGGGCAAAGATGCAGTTTTGATGGCCATTGCATTCCGCTGGGCGGCACCTATTGCGGCGGCGGGCGCAGTTGCGGTCCGTTCGAACGCTGCGTTGCTGGTGGACTCAGATGTGCGCCCGCAGGCCTGAACAAATGCGCCTCGCGGCTGGATTGTCCGGGCGACAGTTTCTGCAATGGCCGTGGTGAGTGTGAACGGAACGCACCCGAGTTGGATACGACGCCTCCGACCACTTGCGCTGATGGCAGAACCTGCGCGCGTGGCTCGTCCTGCCTGCCCGGCGGGGGATGCTCTCGTCCGGGATGGTTCCTGTGCGAGGAAACCGGATCACAATGCCGTCCCGGTTTCAAATGCTCGGCCCATCAAGGGTGCGTACCGATCAAGGCGATCGACTGCGGCTATGGCAAATGGTGCAAGCCGGGCCAGCAATGCCTGCCCGAGGGCGGCTGCGAAAAACTGCCTGAGGGTACGGAACCTTAGGTTGCCTTGCGCCGCCCGGCTTCCTATAAGCGGCGCGATTGTCAGACAGGAGCCCGCCCATGCGTTTCGCCCATCGTCACCTTCTTGGCATCGAGCATCTGTCGCAATCCGATATCACCGAAATTCTGGATCTGGCCGAGACCTATGTCGCTATGAACCGCCAGTCGACCAAGCATTCGGATGTGCTGTCGGGACTGACCCAGATCAACATGTTCTTTGAAAACTCGACCCGCACACAGGCCAGTTTCGAACTGGCGGGCAAGCGCCTGGGTGCGGATGTGATGAACATGGCGATGCAGGCCAGTTCGATCAAGAAAGGTGAAACACTGATCGACACGGCGATGACGCTGAATGCGATGCACCCGGATCTTCTGGTGGTGCGGCACCCGCATTCCGGCGCGGTCGATCTGCTGGCGCAGAAGGTCAATTGCGCCGTTCTGAACGCCGGTGACGGCAAACATGAACACCCCACGCAAGCCCTGCTGGACGCCCTGACCATCCGTCGCGCCAAGGGTCGCCTGCACCGGCTGAACATCGCGATCTGCGGGGACGTGGCCCATTCCCGCGTGGCCCGCTCGAACCTGATCCTGCTGGGCAAGATGGAAAACCGCATCCGCCTGATTGGGCCGCCGACGCTGGTGCCCGCGCAATTCGCCGAATTCGGGGCCGAGATCTACGATGACATGAACGAGGGCCTGAAGGATGTTGACGTCGTCATGATGTTGCGCCTTCAGAAAGAACGGATGGATGGCGGGTTCATCCCTTCGGAACGCGAATACTACCACCGCTACGGGCTGGACGCCGCGAAGCTGGCGCAGGCCAAGCCAGACGCGATCGTGATGCATCCCGGCCCGATGAACCGCGGGGTCGAGATCGACGGCACATTGGCGGACGACATCAACCGGTCCGTCATTCAGGAACAGGTGGAAATGGGTGTCGCCGTCCGAATGGCCGCCATGGACCTGCTGGCCCGCAACCTGCGCGAGGCTGCATGAGCGATCTGACCGTTGCCCCCCACGAACGCGGCGTTTTGCGCCTGTTTACGCTGGACATGCGCCCGGAAGAGGCGAAGTTCCTGCGCGAACCGGGTGCCGCCGATCAGGTGCTTGGGGTCGACGGGCTGGATTCCAGCCACATCGATATCTTCCCGGTATCCGACCTCGAGGACCTCGGCCTGTACGGCTACCTGACCGAGGGCTGCGGCGTGTCTGCGGATCAGTTGGACCGGAACACTCTGGCCTCTGTCGACGGTTGGGTCATGGTCCTGCGCAGCGCGGCTTTCAACGGACACCCGGCGACGCTGAAGCCCGATCCGCGCCTACGCCTGATCGGCCTGTTCACGGAAGAGGCCACGAACTGGACCGGGGGGATCATCGAAACCGAAAGCGCCAAACCCTTTTCCGCCCCGCAAACCGCCACAGCAAGTGACACCCCCCGCCGCGTCGGATCTGCCATTCTGGCACTGGTCGCGCTTGTGGTCATCGGAGGCATCTTATGGCTGATCCTGTGATCTTCGCCCCGGACAAGGGGGCCTATATCCGCACCAACGCATGGCTGGCTGCTGTTGCCATGGCCGGTGCGATGGCCGTGCTGTGGCTGATCGGCAATCCTTACGTCTGGACCGGAGCCCCAGCTGGCCTGGCCGCCATAGGCATACGCGCGTGGTATCTGGCCTCGGAAGAACTGGTCTCGAATTGGCAATTGTCAGACACCGCGCTGACCGGTCCCGGCGGACGCAGCGTGCCGCTGAACCAGATCACAGCCGTGAATATCATGGGCAGCTTCGTCCAGGTTGTCACCAAAACCGGCGACAAGCATCTGATCAAGTACCAGTCAGACCCGGCCGCCACCAAAGCCGCGATTGAAAGGGCAATGGGATGAGCGACGAATGGTGGCGTGAGAAGATACCAGAGGGCGAACAGGTTCTATGGTTCGGGCGGCCGCATAACGGGTTTTTTCCGCCTCATCTGGGTTGGTCCTACAGGATTCTGATCGGCGCTGTCGGTCTGGCGTGGTTAGCCAGCCCCTGGTTTGCCGACACCGTGCGGGATTTCTGGAAGCTGCTCAGTTGCACGGGCGCGTTGGCATTTGTGATGTGGGCGGACCGCTTTGTTCGCTCGCAACGCGTTTATGTTGTGACGCCGCAGAACGCGTGGCAAGTCAACAAAGAACTGAAAACCAAGAAACTGGAAATCAACCGGTTCCTGAATTTCCGCACTGTGCCGTCTGCGGTGGTTTTTAACCGCCACCCCTTTTTCAGATTCGACCATCTGCCCGACCCGGATGCCGCGTTGGCCGCGCTGACCCAAGCCCGAAAGGCCCATACATGACCGCCCTGATCTTCACCAATGCCCGCCTGATCGACCCTGAAACCGGCACGGACAATCCCGGCTGGCTGCACATTGCCGACGGCCTTATTCAGGGCAAGGGCTACGGGGACGCGCCCGTCGCTGACGCTCAGGTCATCGACTGCGGCGGCAAGTGCCTCGCCCCCGGCATCGTGGATATCGGCGTCAAGGTCTGCGAGCCGGGCGAGCGGCACAAGGAAAGCTACAAATCCGCGGGTCTCGCTGCCGCGGCCGGTGGTGTGACCACCATCGTCACCCGCCCGGATACACTGCCGGCGGTCGATACACCGGAAACGCTGGAATTCGCGACCCGGCGTGCTCAGGCGGATGCACCGGTCAACGTGCTGCCGATGGCCGCGCTGACCAAGGGGCGCGAAGGGCGTGAGATGACGGAAATCGGGTTCTTGCAGGACGCAGGCGCCGTGGCCTTTACCGATTGCGATCACGTCATCACCAATACCAAGGTGTTTTCCCGCGCACTGACCTATGCGAAATCCTGCGGCGCGCTGGTGATTGCCCACCCGCAAGATCCGGGCCTGAGCCATGGCGCCGCGGCCACCAGCGGCAAATTCGCCGCCTTGCGCGGATTGCCTGCGGTCTCGCCCATGGCCGAGCGCATGGGGCTGGACCGTGACATCGCGCTGTTGGAAATGACGGGCGCGGCCTATCACGCCGACCAGATCACCACCGCCCGCGCCCTGCCTGCGCTGGAACGGGCCAAGCGCAACGGGCTGGACATCACTGCCGGCACCTCGATCCATCACCTGACGCTGAACGAGCTGGACGTGGCCGACTATCGCACCTTCTTCAAGGTCAAGCCTCCGTTGCGGTCCGAGGATGACCGGCAGGCGGTGATCGAGGCGGTGCGAACCGGTCTGATCGACACGATCAGTTCGATGCACACACCGCAGGACGAGGAAAGCAAACGGCTGCCGTTCGAAGAAGCCGCCTCGGGCGCGGTGGCGCTGGAAACGCTGTTGCCTGCGGCATTGCGCCTGTATCATGCCGACCAGTTGGACCTGCCAACACTGTTCCGGGCGATGGCATTGAACCCGGCCAAACGGCTTGGTCTGGAAAGCGGCCGATTGTCGGAAGGCGCCCCGGCGGATCTGGTTCTGTTCGACCCGGATGTGCCTTTTGTGCTTGATCGCTTTGCCTTAAAATCCAAATCTCAGAACACTCCATTTGACGGCCAGCGGATGCAAGGTAAGGTCATTTCGACCTATGTTGCAGGTAAAGAAGTGTTCCGGAGTTCCTGATGCCCCCGATCGACAACTCGACTAGCGACTTGCTCCAGTGGGCGGTGGTTGGATATCTGATGGGCTCCGTTCCCTTCGGCCTGCTGCTTGCCAAGGTCATGGGGTTGGGAAATCTGCGCGAAATCGGATCCGGAAATATCGGCGCAACCAACGTCCTGCGCACCGGCAACAAAGCCGCCGCGGCGCTGACCTTGCTGTTCGACGCGGCCAAGGGCGCGGTGGCGGTTCTGATTGCCCGTGCTTATGCCGGAGAAGACGCCGCACAGATCGCAGCCCTTTTTGCCTTTCTGGGTCATTGCTTTCCCATCTGGCTGGGTTTCAAGGGCGGGAAAGGCGTGGCCACCTTTCTGGGCCTCTGGCTGGCGCTGGACTGGCGCGTCGGAGTTGCGTGCTGTCTCAGCTGGTTGGTGGCGGCGGCGATCTGGCGGATATCTTCGGTCGGCGCGCTGGCCGCGGCCGCGCTTTCAACGACCTGGGTGCTGGTTTTGACAAACGGACAATCCTTTATCCTGGGGATTATCCTGACCCTTCTGATCTATTGGCGTCACAGCACCAACGTCGCACGGATCAAGGCCGGGACTGAACCGAAAATCGGAAAGTCGTGACACCGCCGGACGCTTTCGTTTCCGCGTTTTTCGCGCTGCCCGAAGGCAGTTTTACCGGTTCATCGGGGGATCGGCGCTATGTCGTCGTGCGCCAACAGATGGCAAAGGGGAAATCCCACAAGCTGGTTGCGCACGAATTGGGCGGCACCGACTATATCAGCATGAACCTGTATCAGACACGCCTCAGCGGCGCCCTGTTGAAGCCTTGTGAAATGGCGGCCTGCAAAGTCATCGCGTTTGTTCTGGATTTTGAACCGGACGCGTAATGTCAGGTCTGCATTTTTGAACAGACGCTCCTCTCTGGCGCACAATCACGATTCATTGTTTTGAACGTGATCCGCCTGCTTCCCAGATCGCTGTCGTGACGGTCAATTACGGGCCACACAGGACAACAATCCGGGGCCCTCGATCGGCACACTGACGAGGCTCCTTTCACGAAAGGTGGAACAATGAACAAGTTTAAATCTCTGATCGGTGGCGTCGCTCTGTCCGTTGCACTGGCAACATCCGCTCTGGCCGCTGGTGTGGACATCAACGCAAGCTCGACCGGTCTGGCCATGCAGGGTTATGACCCGGTTGCCTATTTCACCGTTGGTGAAGCCACCAAGGGCGACTATCGCATCACCGCGCTGCACGACGATGCGCTGTACCGTTTCTCGTCCGAGGAAAACAAAGCCGCCTTCGAAGCCAACCCGGAAGCCTACCTGCCTGCCTACGGGGGCTACTGTGCCTTTGGCACAGCCATGGGCTTCAAGTTCGACGGCGACCCGAACTACTGGAAAATCGTCGACAACAAGCTGTACCTGAACCTGTCGGAAGACATCCAGGAACGCTGGGAAGGCGACATCCCGGGCTTTATCGAAAGCGCGGGCGCAAAATGGGAAGACATCGCGGACAAGACCCCTGCTGAATTGCAGAAGCAATAACCCGCTGAAACTTTCAGACGTGTCGGCGGCGGAATGTTCCGCCGCCGCATGTCGTTTGAAGACCTCTCATTTCGTCCTATCTCATCTTTATCAGAAGTGGCCGTTTTCAGAGGGCACCGGCGTGTCTGTTTTTTGTTTCAACGCCAGAATACGGGCTGGAATTCGTAGGTATCACTGATCCGATAACGCGAGCGGATCGTAATGGTCTGCATAGGTGAACTGAATTTCACTTGAGCAGAGTGACAATCGAAAGGAAATGAGATGACTTTGAAATTGGCTCTCATCACCACTGTCGCAACCGTGGTCGCGGGATCGGCAATGGCGCAATCCTCGGGCAACTGGACCGGGTTTTATGGCGGTCTGCAACTGGGTTATGCCGATGTGGACACCAGCCTGTCCGGGGTCGACGGCGATGGCGTAATCGGTGGTATCATCCTGGGTTACGACTATGATCTGGGCGACTGGGTCGTTGGCGGCGGTTTTGACTATGACTGGACTGACGTGGGCCTGTCCGGCGCGGCAACTGTTGAAGATGTCTGGCGGTTGAAAGCGCGCGCCGGCTACAAGGTAAACCCGCAAGGTTTGCTGTACGGCACGGCAGGCTACGCCGAAGCGGGCACCGACACTCTGGGCAGTGATGACGGGTGGTTCATCGGCGCAGGCTATGAACAGATCGTGGCCCCGAATGTCAGCATTGGCGGAGAGCTGCTGTACCACGAATTCGATAACTTCAACGGAAACAATGTGGATGTCGACGCAACCACATTGCAGGTTCGTGTCTCTTACAGGTTCTGAACGGCACTCCGGATAAAGTTGAACCCGGCCTGACAGGCCGGGTTTCGCATCAAAGGTCCAGAATCGTACTGCCGGTCGTCTGCCGCGCTTCCAACGCGCGATGTGCATCGGCTACCTGATCCAGCGCAAAGCGCTGATCGATGTGGATCTTGACCTCTCTGCCCTCGACCTTGCCGAACAAGCGGCGCGCCATTGCCTGACATACGGAGTGGTCCGCAATATGGGTGAACAAGGTGGGTCGGGTGATCTTGAGCGATCCTTTCCGACCCAGAACACCGATATCGAATGGCGGCACCGGCCCGGACGCGTTGCCGAAGGAAATCATCATCCCCAAGGGTTTCAGGCAGTTCAGCGACCCTTCGAACGTGTCCGCCCCGACGGAATCCATCACCACGTCCACGCCCTTGCCTTTGGTGATATCGGCCACCCGTTCGGCGAAATTCTCGGACCGATAGTTGATGCAATGCGCAGCCCCGTTGAACCGGGCGAGGCTGCATTTCTCGTCGGTCCCCGCCGTACCAATCAGGGTGATCCCTTCGGATTTCGCCCATTGGCAGGCGATCAGTCCGACCCCGCCCGCCGCTGCATGGAACAGCACAGTATCCCCGCGTTTCATCGGAGTGGTTCGGTGAAACAGGTACTCAACCGTCAAGCCCTTCAACATCATTGCCGCGGCAGCGTCGAAAGAGATGTCGTCCGGCAGAGGGCACACCTGTGCCGCAGGCATGACGCGGGCCTCGCAATACGCGCCGGGCGGGGCTGCCGCATACGCGGCCCGTTGACCGGGTTGCAGGTGCGTTACCCCGTCCCCGACGGCCTCGACGACACCCGCCGCTTCCATCCCCAAAGCATGGGGGAGTTCCAGGGGATACAATCCAGTGCGTTGATAAACATCGATGAAATTATGACCGCAGGCATGATGGCGGATACGTATTTCACCCGGTCCGGGATCGCCCAATGGCCTGTCTTCGATCCGCAACACCTCGGGCCCGCCGAATTCGTGCAATACCACCGTTTTCGCTGTTGTCTGCATCCTGACCTCCTCTTGCCTGACATCAAGCTAACATGACTGCAATGCAGGGCAATCCGTCTGGTGCCACAGTGTTGATCAGGATTCCGCCAAACTGTGCTATACTGCGACCAGGCGTTGTCGGCTGGTCCGGCCGCGGACAACCAAATGCCGGATCCATTCCGCGGCGCAATTCTCGCCAGGAAAGGGGATGAAAATGGCTAAAACAATCGGAAATCCGATCAGTTGGGCCGCCCGGAATCTGGGGGCGGCCAGTGATCATGTCTCGGATAGCGTTTCACAACTCGGAAGCGCAGATACCAAACACTTGCCGATGGTGCAGACATTGACGGTGCAGGATCTGCGCGCTTGCCTGCGGGCGGGGTATCACGACTTTGTCGAAACACGGGCGGATGCCATATTCATTGTGTTGATCTACCCGATCGCGGGGCTTTTGATGTTCGGCTTCGCCCTGAACGTCAACATGGTTCCGCTTCTGGCGCCTCTGGTCGCAGGTTTTGCCTTGATCGGTCCGGTGGCAGCTGTGGGTTTGTACGAGATCAGCCGCAAACGTGAACAAGGCAGCACGGTGCATTGGCTGGATGCGTTCGGCGTATTCCGCTCACCGGCATTCGGCGCAATTCTGGTTTTGGGCTTCTATCTGGTGATGCTTCTGCTGATCTGGCTGATGGTGGCCCAGAGCATCTATACGCATACAATGGGGCCTGAAGCCCCCGCATCACTTGGCACTTTTGCCACGCAGGCTTTCACGACGACTGCCGGCTGGACCATGATGGTTGTCGGACTCGCCGTTGGTTTCGTATTCGCTCTTTGCGCTCTGGCCGTCAGCGTCGTCAGCTTTCCGTTGCTTCTGGACCGGCAAGTCGGATTGCCGGTGGCGGTCGTGACGTCGTTTCGCGTGTTGCGTCACAACCCCGGCGTCATCTTGACTTGGGGGTTCATCGTGGCGGCCCTTCTGTTTCTGGGAGCCCTGCCGATGCTGTTGGGCCTGATCATAGTGATGCCGGTTCTGGGTCATGCCACATGGCACCTGTACCGCCGCGCGGTTGCGTGAACGCGCGGGTCTGCCCCGCGCGCGCAGAGTTCAGCCCGCGACGTTCAGAACGATCTTGCCAATATGGCCCGAGCTTTCCATGCGTGCATGGGCGGCGGCAGCCTCGGCCAGATCAAACTCGCTGTCCATGACAGGCGCAACCTTGCCGGCCTCAAGCAGAGGCCAGACAGCTTCGCGCAGGTCCTGCGCAATCCGGGCCTTGGCCAGATCGCTTTGCGGGCGCAGGGTGCTGCCGGTCAGGGTCAGGCGCTTGACCATCATCAGGGCAAAGTTCAGCTCGACCACCGGGCCTTGCAGAAACGCGATCTGGACCAGCCGCCCATCCTCGGCCAGAGCTTTGACGTTGCGCGGGATATAGTCGCCACCGACCATGTCGAGGATCAGGTTTGCCCCGCCTTCGGCCCGCATGACGGCCACAAAGTCCTCATCGCGGTAGTTGATCGCCCTTTCCGCACCCAATTTGACGCAAGCCTCGCATTTTTCATCCGACCCTGCGGTGGCAAAAACGCGGGCACCAAAAGCATTGGCCAACTGGATGGCCGTCGTGCCAATCCCGCTCGAGCCACCATGGACCAGAAATCTCTCGCCTGCTTTCAGCCCGCCCCGCGTGAACACGTTGGACCAGACGGTGAAAAAGGTCTCGGGCAGGCAGGCCGCCTCTTTCAGTCCCATGCCGGCAGGGACCGGCAGGCAATGGGCCGCAGGGGTGGCGACATATTCGGCATAGCCACCTCCCGGCAGCAACGCACAGACCTGATCGCCGACGGACAGTCCTTCGACCCCGGCCCCGACCGAGACCACTTCGCCCGAAGCCTCAAGCCCCGGCATGTCGCTGGCACCGGGCGGCGGATCGTAAGCGCCCGCGCGCTGCAACGCATCCGGGCGGTTCACCCCGGCATAGGCCACTTTCAGAACGACCTGCCCTGCACCCGGTTCGGGAATCGGACGCTCGGTCAGTTGCAAAACATCGGGACCACCCGGTTCGGTGATCTCAACAGCGCGCATCATCTGGGTCATAGGCACCTCCTTTGCCCAATGCCTAACAGGCATCAGGGCCAAGGCCCAGCACCAAGACGCGCTACTTTCGGGGGTTCAGCATCCCCGGAAGATCGGCCCGCATTTTTACCGGAGCCTTCACCTGACCCGCCAGCCAGTTCGGAACCGCCAGAAACGGTTTCAACACCGGGTTGTCGCGCATCTGTGCCTTGAACTTTTCAAACTCCATGACATTAGCGATCCGGCGATCCAGAAACTCCCACGTGCGCTGATGATCCGGGCTGTCATCGCCCAGCCAGAACAGCAGCGTCGAGGAATAGACACCCGACAAAGTGGCCCGTTTCGTGTACCAGTTCACATCATCCGAGGTGTCGCCCAGCGCATCCCAGATCAGATCGCAGGTCTGCCAAACCGCCCTGGCACCATCTGCTGCATGTGTCGGCAGGGAAAACAGTGTCATGCCCCGGCGCACCAGCTCTTTGTCCTCGACGGCCTGCAACCGGAACCGAACCGCAGCGGCAATCCTGTCACGGAATTTCAGCCCGCTCAGGTCCTCGGACTTGATGCGGTCCAGCATCGCCTGATCGCCGCGCGCGTGGTACGCCAGCGCCAGATCTACCGCCCCACGCGGACAGATCGCGCGCGCCAGGCCGTCATCCAGACCACAGTCGGAAATGGAGGCGCGGAAACTGGATTCCGACCACCCATCGAAGGGAACATGGATCAGCATTGCATCCAAAAGCTGCTGTTTTGCATCTTCATATGTGGTCGTCATGGCGGTTCTCCGGTTGTCGGCCCCAGTACTAGACAAGTTAGAGCGGCTTTGCTATACGGCCAACTCCTGCAATTTCCTTGCAACTCTATCTAGAAAGGTGGTGACAACCACATGCAGGTTAGTGTTCGCGACAACAACGTCGATCAGGCGCTTCGTGCCCTGAAGAAAAAGCTGCAGCGCGAAGGCGTGTTCCGTGAAATGAAGCTGAAGCAACATTTCGAGAAACCGTCCGAGAAAAAAGCGCGCGAGAAGGCTGAAGCGATCCGTCGTGCCCGTAAACTGGCACGCAAGAAAGCACAGCGCGAAGGTCTGCTCTAAGACTTTCCTCGTCCAGCTTTGGATGACACTATTTGACGACCCCCGAGGCATCGCCCGGGGGTTTGTCGTTTCGGGGATCGGTTTCAATCCGCCGACTCGTGGTACCGGCTGTGCGACAAGCCGCCATTTCCTCACCAGCAACATTTTGCCCGGCATTTTGCAGCGCAGCGAATCCCGCATCGGTAGCATCGGGTTGCCAAAACTCGCCTGAAGTGAACCGCCCCCTACCACCGTCGACACCCCCACCTCTAAGTGAGCCCGTCCGGAAGGACACAAACACAAACGGAGGCAAAAATGTCGACTGCAAGTACATTCGAACGCGAGATGCTGGGGCTGATAAACCAGGAACGCACATCCCGCGGGCTCAACCCGCTGCAACTTGAGACGCAGCTGAACGATTCATCCGAAGATCACAGCACCTGGATGCTGGACACAGACACGTTCAGTCACACCGGTTCGGGCGGTTCCAGTGCAACCCAGCGGATGCAAGACGCCGGATTCGATCTTGAGGGAAACTGGCGGACCGGCGAAAACATCGCATGGCAGTCCGAACGCGGGCAGCCCGGCATCAGCGATGACGTGGCGCAGTTGCACCAGAACCTGATGAACAGCCCGGGCCACCGCGCCAATATCCTGAATCCGGATTTCAAATATATCGGGATCGGCGTCGAAACCGGTGACATGCAGGGCTTTGATGCGGTGATGGTCACCCAGAACTTTGCCGCAACCGACGCGGCAGTCATGCTGGACAACGGCAATACGAACACACCGCCCGTTCCGCCAACCACGCCGGACGAAGTTGCCGTACCAGAAGAGCCGGAAGTCGAAACTCCGGACACTGACGTCACCGAAACCGAAGAGCCAGGAACTGAGACTCCCGGAACCGAAGAGCCTACACCCGAGACACCAGACACCGACGTCACCGAGACCGAAGAGCCGGAGCCCGAAACGCCGGATACTGACGTCACCGAGACCGAGGAACCGGAACCCGAAATGCCCGGAACCGAAGAACCAACACCCGATGCACCAGATACCGACGTCACCGAAACCGAAGAGCCGGAACCCGAAACGCCGGACACCGAAGTGGTTGATGGCGGTGAGCCCGAAGCATTCTGCTTTGACGTTCAGGCTTTCCTGGATGAAATCGCCAGTTTCCTCGAAAACCTGCAAGCGCAGTTTGACGAGTTCAACTGGGGTGACGATGTGAACGGCGACACGGACGTGGCAGACACCGATGATATCGACATGATGCCGACCGCCGACGCCACGCCGGAAACGGAATCCGAGCCTGCGGGCACCGAAACCGCCGACGTCGATGACTGTGACATCACAATGGTCAACTTCTTCCACTTTGACTGCATGATGGATGCAGCCTGATCAGTTGACCCTGTGGGAGGCCGGCCGTGTCGGCCTCGCATATTCCGGCTCAGAGCCTGATTTTGCTTCAATAGATCTTTGGTACGTAAAGCTCATCCGGCAAAACGCGGCGTTCGTATTCCGGGTTGTACTTGCGGTCGGGCAGATTGACCTTTTCCTGAGGCACGTCCTCGTACGGGATTTTTGTCAAAAGATGCTCGATACAGTTCAGCCTTTCGCGTTTCTTGTCATTGCCCTCGACGATGTACCACGGGGCCTCGGGAATATTGGTTCGGAAAAGCATATCCTCTTTTGCCTTTGTGTAGGATTCCCAGCGGATGCGGGATTCCAGATCCATCGGCGACAGCTTCCATTGTTTCATCGGATCGTGAATACGCATGAGGAATCGCAACTGCTGTTCCTCGTCCGTGATCGAGAACCAGTATTTCAGCAGAATGATCCCTGACCGCACCAGCATCCGTTCGAATTCGGGGACGTCCTGAAAGAACTGTTCAACCTGGTCCTCGGACGCAAAACCCATCACCCGCTCGACCCCCGCCCGGTTGTACCACGAGCGGTCGAACAGAACGATTTCTCCCGCCGCCGGCAGATGCGGTACATAGCGCTGGAAATACCACTGGCTTTGTTCGCGGCGGCTGGGTGCCGGCAACGCGACCACGCGCGCCACGCGCGGGTTCAGACGCTGGGTGATCCGCTTGATCACACCCCCTTTACCGGCACTGTCACGGCCTTCAAACAGGATACAGACCTTGGCCCCGGTATGCTGTACCCAGTCCTGAACCTTGATCAGTTCGGCTTGCAGGCGCAGCAGGTTGCGGAAGTAAACCTTGCGATCCAACATGTCCGGATGCTGTTCCCGATAGATTTTCCGGACTTCCATCGACAGCATCGGCTCACTGAATTCTATCTCGAAATCTTCGTCCAGCGTATCCTCGAGCTCGGCTTCCAGCCAGTCTTTGGGGGCGCCAGTGTTTTCGTTGTCCAAGGTCAGCTCCTTCTCGGTCTTCGGGTTCGGACCATATCGGACCCGTGTAACCACCTGATGTCATCAGATAAATTGATGCGAGGGTCACGAGTCCTGCGGCTGTTGTCACGCCTGCAAATCAGGTCCAGCGCGGGTATACGGTCTTTCCCCTGAATTTGTACATCTGGCCCGCGGGATACAAGCGTCTGAATTGACGCAATGCATTGCGCTTCACCATGGCTGCTTGCATTGCCTCGTTTTGGTGCGGCATCACGGGGTGCGTGAAACAGATGAGACGATTGTGACATTCCTTCTTTCCGCGTTGCTCGCGATCTGGCCCTGGCTTGTTCTGATATCAGCGCAATTGATGGCGCTGGCCCGGCGGACAGGCATCGGCTTGTCGTTGCTGGTTTTGTTCATCAGCATTGCCTCGGTGACAGGATTGATGTCACCCTGGGTGATCGCTGCCGGCCTGCTGTTCGGACTGGCCCATTTCGCCGGAGGTCCGGCGCTCGTGGGTTTTGCTTCCATTCTCGGGCTGGCCTGCGGATTGGGATACTATGCAACCAGGCGCCTGTGGGTACCTGTTGCGATGCATTTCGGCTTCAACCTGACCCACCTTTTTCTGTTCACCTATCCTGGCCCCTTATGAAAATCACACGGGCAAGGCAGTGGTCTTGAACACGGTACGCAGGGCAAACGAGCTTTGCATTTGCGCCACCCCGGGCAAGCGCGACAGGTATTGGCGATGGATGCGGGCGAAATCTTCGGTGTTTTCCGCCACGACTTTCAGAATGTAATCCGCCGTACCGGCCATCAGATGGCATTCCAGCACATCCGGGATCCGGGCCACCGCTTTTTCAAACGCATCCAGAACCTCTTCGGCCTGACCCTGTAGCGTGATCTCGACAAAGACCGTTGTCGGCACGTTCATCTTCCGGGCATCCAGCAAAGCCACGTAGTTGCGGATATACCCGTCAACCTCAAGCCTTTGTACGCGCCGGTGGCAAGCGGACGGAGACAGGTTGACCTGTTCAGACAACTCCGAATTCGACATCCTGCCGTTTTTCTGAAGTGCCGCCAGAATCTTTCGATCAGTCGCGTCCAAGCTCATTGCTGCAATTCCTTTGCATGATTTTTGTAAACTACGCGAAATTCTTCCAAAGAAAACCGCATTGACACGTTTTCTTTCACAGAAATTGCACTGAAAATGCACATAATTTAGGCAGTTTATGAACGGAGACCCCCATGAAGATCGGTTGCCCCAAGGAAATCAAACCCCAGGAATTCCGCGTCGGGATGACGCCCAATGCTGCTCAGGAAGCTGTTGCACGTGGTCACGAAGTCCTTATCGAATCCGGTGCAGGCATCGGCGCAGGTTTCGACAATGACGCCTATGTCGCGGCAGGCGCGCATATCATCGACACTGCGGAGGAAGTATTTGCCACCGCCGACATGATCGTGAAGGTCAAGGAACCCCAGGCCGTGGAACGCAAGATGCTGCGCGAAGGGCAGCTGCTGTTCACTTATCTGCACCTGGCTCCGGACCCGGATCAAACGCATGACCTGCTGGAATCGGGTTGTACTGCCATCGCCTATGAGACCGTAACCGACGCGAACGGCGGCCTGCCTCTGCTGGCACCGATGTCCGAAGTCGCCGGTCGCCTGGCCCCTCAGGTCGGGTCGTGGACACTGCAAAAGGCCAATGGCGGGCGCGGCGTTCTGATGGGTGGCGTACCCGGTGTCGGCCCTGCCAAAGTGGTCGTTATCGGCGGCGGCGTCGTAGGGACCCATGCGGCGAAGATCGCTGCCGGAATGGGCGCGGATGTCACCGTTCTGGATCGCTCCTTGCCGCGGCTGCGCTATCTGGATGACGTCTTTGGCGGAACCTTCAAGAACCAGTATTCGACCGCAGGCGCCACGGCCGAGCTGATCCAGGATGCCGATATGGTCATCGGTGCCGTTCTGATCCCCGGCGCTGCGGCTCCGAAACTTGTCTCGCGAGCTCAGCTGTCGACGATGAAACCCGGTGCCGTACTTGTCGATGTTGCCATCGACCAGGGTGGGTGCTTCGAGACGTCAAAAGCCACCACCCATGCCGATCCGATCTACGATGTCGATGGCATCATGCACTACTGCGTTGCCAACATGCCGGGCGCCGTTGCGCGCACCTCGACCATCGCCCTGGGCAACGCCACGATGCCATTCATGCTGTCTCTGGCGGATAAAGGCTGGAAACAGGCGTGTCAGGACGATCCGCATCTGCTGGAAGGCCTGAACGTCCACGCTGGCAAGCTGACCTACTATGCGGTCGGCAAGGCCCTTGGTATCGACGTTGTTTCACCCAACGTGATCGTCAAGTCGTAAACACTCCCGCCCCTGAAATCGCTTTTGAAAAGCGATTTCCAGCGTTGGGCATAGCGCCACGCCGCAGGCGTGGCGCGGTCGGACTCGAGGCGACGGTTTGAACAAAGAAAAGGGCACCGCGCCCTTGCGCGGTGCCCGGCCCAACGGGAGGAGGGCATTTTCGAATGCCCGATCGACGGGCGGGAGCCGTCACCCTTGTTTCTGGATCTCCACCGAATGGGGATAAGGGATCGAAATACCTTTGTCGTCAAAGGCTTCCTTGATCGTTTTCGTCAGCTCGAATTTGACATCCCAATAGTCTGGTGCCGAGCACCACAGCCGTGCCGTCAGATCCACCGAACTGTCACCCAGGTTCGTAACCCGAACCCATGGTTCCGGGTCGCTGTGAATGCGACTGTCCGCTTTGGCCACATCCAGAATGATCTGCATGGCTTTGTCCGCGCTGTCCCCGTAGTCGATTCCGAACACCAGATCGACACGGCGCGTGTCATGGGCAGAGTAGTTCGTGATGATCGAACCCCATGACTGACCGTTCGGAACGATGATCTGCACATTATCAGGCGTCACCAGCTCGGTCGTGAACAGGTTCAGGTCCTTTACGGTGCCCGACGTGCCGCCGATATCAACAAACTGACCCAGCTTGTAGGGCCGGAAGACAACCAGCATCACACCGGCGGCCAGATCGCTGAGCGTGCCTTGAAGCGCCAGACCGATGGCCAGCGATGCGGCACCCAGAATGGCGACGATGCTGGTGGCTTCAATTCCGAAGATACCCAGAACGGCAACCAGAACCATGGCGAGAATAGCCCATTTGACCAGGCTTGCCGAAAAGTTCCCAAGCGTCGGATCAATATGCGGCGTCGAATTGATCCGGCGGCGAACCATGCCGCCGATTGCACCAGCTACGATCCAGCCCAGGATCAGAACGACAAGCGCCTTGACGGCACTCATGATCAGCGGGGCATATGCTCCCACCTGTGTTACGACCTCATCCACGCCCATCTCCTTTCAACAGCAAGAAACCCGCGAGGTTTTCGCGGGGGTCACCAGATTGTGAGCCAAGTTTGATTTCCGGTCTAGGTGCCAGTTTCACTGGAATTCCCCTCTGTTCGCCAGAAAACACGGCCTGACCGGAAATGCACATTGCAAAGGGCTTAATTAATTCAGGCGTGGCCCCTAGCTTTTACACAGACACCCAAACAGGAGCCCCCAATGCTGGACAACAACCCTCATCCGATCATGGCGCGTTGGCCCGCGCAATCCCCGGACAGGATTCAACTGTATTCCTATCCGACTCCAAACGGCGTAAAGGCGTCGATCATGCTGGAGGAAACCGGCCTGCCCTATGAGCCCCATCTGGTGACGCTATCGGATGCGGATGTCAAAAGCCCCGCGTTTCTGTCGCTGAACCCAAACAACAAAATCCCCGCCATCATCGATCCCAACGGGCCGGACGGTAAGCCGCTGACCCTGTTCGAAAGCGGCGCGATCCTGCTGTATCTGGCCGAGAAATCAGGCAAGTTGCTGGGACAAAGCGCAGCAGACAAGCATCGCATTACACAATGGCTGATGTTCCAGATGGGGGGCGTGGGACCAATGTTTGGTCAGCTTGGCTTTTTCTACAAATTCGCAGGCAGCGAAATCGAAGACCCCCGACCGCGCGAACGCTATATCAACGAGGCCAAACGCCTTCTGAACGTGGTCAACATGCAACTGGACGGGCGGGACTGGATCGCAGGCGGTTACTCCATCGCCGATATCGCTCTTGCCCCCTGGCTGAATGCTTTGGACTTCTATGGCGCGAAAGAGGTTGTCGGCTGGGACGACTACGCCAATGTCGTCGCCTATGTCGACCGTTTCATGCAGCGCCCGGCGGTGCAGCGCGGCAAGACCGTACCCGCACGCGCTTAAACGGTTTCGCGATAGGAAGGGTGCCAAAGCTGGCACCCTCTTCGCAAAGCTCAGCCCGGCAGTGCGCCCGTCAGCACATACCGCAGGATTTCGACCACCTGCGCGGGCTTTTCCGCCACGGCCAACGCGGCTGCATCAACTTCTTTCAACGCGTGCTGATGGTCGGGACCGTGCAGCACGATGATGGATTTGCCCAGCGCTGCGGCATAGCCCGCATCAAAAGCCGCGTTCCACTGTTTGTACTTGTCGCCAAACCGGACAACCACCACGTCAGCATCCGAAATGCCCTTGCGGGTCCGGATCGCGTTGACCATCGCACCCTTGTGGTCATGCCAGTATTTGTTCGGCTCTTCCCCAAGAATGGCAACGCCGCAATCGTCGCTTGCCGCGTGGTCCGTCACCGGGCCGTTGAAGGTGATATCCAACCCCTGTGCGCCGTCGATGATCTGTTCGCGCCAATCGGTATGGATTTCGCCAGAGAGGTACACGTTCAGCATCTTTCGTCCTCCGTAAACACGCAAAAGGGCGCCACCGCCCCTTCATCTTTTCTGAAATACTCCCGCCGGAGGCGGCCCTGCATCAGCCCCGCAGAACACCGCCGGTCGCCTTGGAGACTTTGGCGATAATCTTTTCGGCCACCGCTTCGATGTCCTTTTCCTTCAGCGTCTGGTCCGCGGGCTGCAAACGTACTGTGATGGCCAGAGATTTTTTCCCTTCACCCAAGCTGCCGCCGATGAATTCGTCAAAGACACGCACATCTTCGATCAGTGCCTTATCGGCACCAGCTGCCGCGTTCACCAATGTCAGCGCCTCGACACTTTCATCAACGACAAAGGCAAAATCCCGTTCGACCGCTTGCAAATCACGCAATTCCAATGCGGCACGTGTGGCACCGGACTTGCGGGGCAAGGGAACCTCGTCCGGCCAGATCGTAAAGGCCATTGCCGGACCCTTGATATCCATCGCCTGCAACACGCGCGGGTGCAGTTCACCAAAGACACCCAGCACCTTTTTCGGCCCCAGGCAGATCTTGCCGTGACGACCCGGATGCCACCAGGCATCGCCGTCGCGCAGAATCTGTACCTTGGCCGGTGCTCCGATCGCCGCAAGAACGGCCTCGGCATCCGCCTTGGCATCAAAGACATCCACCGGGCGCGAGGCCCCGTGCACATCCTTGGGGCCGTTGCGGCCAACCAGCAGGCCGGCGATCTGGGTTTTCTGGTCGCCGGGTTCGCCATCATGGAAAACAGGTCCGACTTCGAACAGGGCGACGTCGGCATATCCGCGTGCCTGATTGCGCGCCGCGGCCTGCAACAATCCGGGCAGCAGATCGGGGCGCATGTGGCTCATCTCGGACGAGATCGGGTTTTCCAGCATGGTCGCGTCATCCCCGCCACCGAACAAAGCAGCCGAAGCCTGATCGATGAACGTATAGCTGACGCATTCGTTGTAACCCAGCGCAGCGCAGGTGCGGCGCGCCATGGACTGGCGGCGTTGCATCGGTGTCATCACCGGCTTGGGAATACCATCGGTGACACGCGGCAAGGGCTTGCCCTGCAATTTGGTCAACGAGGCGATCCGTGCGACCTCTTCCACCAGATCGGCCTCACCCATGATATCGGGGCGCCAGCTGGGCACGTGGGCCATCTCGCCCTCCAGACGGAAACCCAGACGGGTCAGCGTCTGACGCTGCTCGCTTTCGGGAATGTCCATCCCGACCAGAGACTGCACCCGTTCGGCATCCAGCTTGTACGCACGCGCGTGGTTCGGCGCTTTGCCTGCCTCGACCACTTTGGACGCTTCACCGCCGCAGATGTCCAGAATCAACTGGGTTGCGTGCTCGAGCCCTTCCAGCGTGTATTCAGGGTCCACGCCGCGTTCGAACCGATACCGCGCGTCCGAATTGATCTTCAGCGCCCGACCCGTCAGCGCGATCTGCACATGATCCCAGAACGCGCTTTCCAGGAACACATTCACAGTGTCCTCGGTGCAGCCGGTTTCCTGACCGCCCATGATGCCTGCGATGGATTCCGGCCCTTTGTCATCGGAAATAACCATCATGCCGGGCTGAAGCGTGTATTCCTTTTCGTCCAGCGCCACCAGGGTTTCACCGCCTTTGGCGCGATGAACGCGAAGGTTGCCCTGCACCTTGTCCGCGTCAAACACATGCAGCGGGCGGTTATGGTCAAAGGTCATGTAGTTGGTGATATCCACCAGCGCCGAAATCGGACGCAGCCCGATCGCCTTCAACTGATCCTGCAACCACTGCGGGCTGGGGCCGTTCTTGACGCCCTTGATAAGGCGGCCCGTGAAATGCGGGCAACCATCCAGCGTATCCTCGTCAATCGATACTTTGATCGGGCTTTCGAAATCGCCTGGCACCGGCACGTAATCGCGCTGTTTCAGAGTGCCGATCCCACGCGCCGCCAGATCACGCGCGATGCCTTCCACGCCCAGCGCATCCGGCCGGTTCGGAGTGATCGCGATCTCGATCACCGGATCGATCTTGGCGGGGTCGTTCTCGGCAAGCCAATCAACGAATCTGTCACCGACCTCGCCCGAGGGCAATTCAATGATGCCGTCATGTTCGTCCGACAATTCCAGCTCGCGCTCGGACGCCATCATGCCAAAGCTTTCGACACCGCGGATTTTGCCGACGCTGATCGTCAGGTCCAATCCGGGGATATACATGCCCGGCTTGCAGACGACGACAGTGATCCCTTCGCGGGCGTTGGGCGCGCCGCAGATGATCTGCAATTCGCCTTCATCCGTGTCCACCTTGCAGACGCGCAGCTTGTCGGCGTCGGGGTGTTTTTCCGCGTGTTTCACATAGCCCAGCGTAAAGTCCTTGAGCTTGTCAGCCGGGTTGATGACCTCTTCGACCTCAAGGCCAAGGTCGGTCAACGCCTCAGTGATCTCATCAACCGACGCATCGGTATCGAGGTGGTCTTTCAGCCAGGACAGAGTGAATTTCATTGCTCGGGGCCTTTTTTGGCAAACATCCAGTCGGCACAGGCAATGACAAAGAATGCGCCAAGGTGCAAGCGCTGCGGGTCACGGATAGGTGGGGGTGCGGCCCAAAAGCTCGTCCAGTTGCCGCCCGATCCAGCCATGCGGGATGAAATGCCCGCCCGGATGGGTGTCCAGCACCACCTGCCCCTGCGCACAATCGGTCCATTCCACACGGCTGAGCGTCAGGAACGGTCTCACGCTCCAATCCCCGCGCGGGGTTGCGCCGTTGCAGTCAAACTTCGCTTTCCACAGCGCCACCGGATAGGTGGTATCGCCGCCCGGTCCAAAGGGAAAACCCATCACCGTATCGTCCAGCCCATGCACGTGGCGCACCTCGCGCGGGGCTTCGGGGCAATCTTCGGTCTGGCGGATGCTGCCCGCAACGGCCAGCAAGGCGGAGATGTCATTGCCCGACTGGCAGACATAGCGCCACGCCATCGCACCGCCATAGGAATAGCCCGAGACATAGATGCGTTCGGGATCAATCGGATAACGCTTGGCGACATCTTCCAGCACCGCGTCAGCAAAGGGCACATCGCCCGTATCCGATGTCCAGAAATCCCAGCTTTTGCCCAACCCGTTCGGGGCGACCAGCAACACACCGCGCAGCTTGGTCGCGCCCGCAATGCGTTCGTGGTTCACCACCACAGTCCCCTGCCGCGCCCAGCCGTGGAAATGCAGCAGAACCGGCAGAGGCGTATCGCCATCCCACCCGTCCGGCTCCAGCACGTGGTACGAACGGTCGCCAACCTGACAAGCGGTATCGCCGTGGCATTCGGTATTCCAAGGCCCCATGGCAAAGGCCGGTGTGGCTGTCATCAGAAGGAGAAGCAGTCGATAGATCATGGGCCTGACCCTACCCAGCCTGAGCGCCGAGTCACGTCACAAGCCCGTGGGGCAATGTAACAAGCCGCGCCATCGCCAGACCGTGGGGTGGCGATCCTTAGTTTGTGGTGGGCACTTTATTCCAGCCAAATCCGTGCACTGTTCGAGCGGTGCGCTGGCGGAGACAAATCGCCAGCCCATGCGGGCGGTCTGGCGATGGCGCGGCGGCCTATCGGCCTTTGCTCCGCGCCATGCACCTCGCATATAGTCTAATTCTCAAGGTCTTCCGGGCTCATGCTAGGTTTGTATTTCCGACCCTTTCGGTTTGGGGCAAAAACGGACCATGTCATGGCATCAGCTCGCATTTCCCAAACCATTCGATTATAGGCTGTCATTACCTTGATGAACGTTGGGTGCCCTGCGATCTCGACGTCAACCAACTCTTCCTGAGCATCAGCAAATGTCCGGAAATACTCTCCTGCAAACTTCAAAGCATCCGCCGACGCATACAACGTGAGAATACCTATCTCGCGCTGCATTTCTATTGACGAAATTTGGTTTGGCAAGTGGGCTTCATTCGGGCTTGGGCAGAACTTTAGAAAGTCCCTGTAGGCAGTTCGCTTACGCTCTAAGATATTCTCGGACTGAGAGAAAATTTTTCCAAAAAGGAAACTGGCTGCACTCAAACATAGACCCGAAAACCCGATAAGCGCAGCTTCCCAAGTCACCTTGACAATCCACCATGCAGGTTCGGCATATCCAACGCCGCAAACCCATAGTGCCGCAGCCAGCGCAGGTCAGAATCAAAGAACGCCCGCAAATCTGGAATGCCATATTTCAGCATCGCCAGACGGTCGATACCGATGCCAAAGGCAAAGCCCTGATAGACCTCGGGGTCAATGTTGCCCGCGGCGATCACCTTGGGGTGGACCATACCCGAACCCAGAATCTCCATCCAGTCGTCGCCCTCGCCGATCTTCAGCTGACCGTTATCCCAGGAACAGCGGATATCGACCTCGGCCGACGGCTCGGTGAAGGGGAAGTGCGAGGCGCGGAAACGCAGTTCGACATCGTCGACCTCGAAGAAGGCCTTTACGAACTCTTCCAGAACCCATTTCAGGTTCGCCATCGAGATGCCTTTGTCGATGGCCAGCCCCTCGACCTGATGGAACATCGGCGTGTGGGTCTGGTCATAATCGGCGCGGTAGACGCCGCCCGGGCAAATCACGCGGATCGGCGCACCCTGCAGCTCCATTGATCGGATCTGCACCGGAGACGTATGGGTGCGCAGAACATGCGGCGGGCGATTATCGCCCTCGGCGCGGTGCATATAGAACGTGTCCATCTCGGCCCGCGCGGGGTGGTGTCCGGGGATGTTCAGCGCGTCGAAATTGTGCCAGTCGGTCTCGATCCGCGGCCCTTCGGCCACCGAGAAGCCCAGTTCGGCAAAGATCGCGGTCAGTTCCTCGGTCGCCTGGCTGACCGGGTGGATCGAGCCCTGACGGCGCGGGCGTGTCGGCAGGGTGGCATCCAGCCATTCGGTGCGCAGACGTTCATCCAGCGCGGCATCGGCCAAAGCGGCCTTTTTGGCGGACAGGGCCGAGTTGATCTCATCCTTCAGGGTATTCAGCGCGGGGCCTGCCACCTGGCGTTCCTCGGGCGTCATTTTACCCAACTCGCGCATCTTCAGCGCGACTTCGCCTTTTTTGCCCACGGCGGCGACGCGGATCGCCTCAAGCGCGTTCTCGTCGCCTGCCTCGGTGATTTGGCCCAGATATTTTGCCTTAAGATCGTCCATGACGCCCTCTGAATTTGGTCGCCAACCTGCTATCGGGCCAGCCCCGCGAATGCAAGCGGGACCGGGCGGATCAATAGCTGTATTCGGGGAAAATCCGGGTCAGATCACCGTTCCAGTCGCCGTTGTAGTGTTCCAGCAACTCATCCGCAGGCACTTTCCCGCTTTGGATGCTGTCCTTGAGCGCGTTGAGGAAATGGGTCTCGTCCGGCACCAGTCCACCGGCCCCGGGATAGGCGCGGGCTTTCAGGCCGGACTCGGAGATCGCAACAACCTCACGCGCCAGATCGTGCATGTTGATGTTGCCGACCTGTGCCTGAAGCCCGTCCTTGGCCGCCGCGACACGCAGCGCCTCGCGGGTCTCGGTGTCCCAGCCTTTGACCAGATCCCAGGCCGCGTCCAGGGCCGTCTGATCGTAAGTCAGGCCAACCCAGAAGGCGGGCAAGGCACACAGGCGCCGCCATGGTCCACCATCGGCCCCGCGCATTTCCATGAATTTCTTGATCCGTGCCTCGGGAAAGGCGGTGGTCAGGTGATCGGCCCAATCGCTGAGCGTGGGCGTTTCCCCCGGCAAGGCGGGCAGTTCACCTTTCAGGAAGTCGCGGAAAGACATGCCCAGCGCATTGATGTACTGGCCGTCGCGATAGACGAAATACATCGGAACATCGAGCGCGTATTGCACGTAACGTTCGAACCCAAATCCGTCTTCGAACACGAAAGGCAGCATGCCCGTACGCGCATCGTCCAGATGCCGCCAGATGTAACTGCGCCAGCTTTTCTGGCCATTTACCTTGCCTTCGAAAAAGGGCGAGTTCGCAAACAACGCCGTTGCCACCGGCTGCAAGGCCAGCGCCACGCGCAGTTTCTGCACCATGTCGGCCTCGGACCCGAAATCAATGTTGACCTGAACCGTGCAGGTCCGCCGCATCATGGCGCGGCCCATAGTGCCGACCTTCTCCATATAGTCGTTCATCAGCCGGTACCGCCCCTTGGGCATCAACGGCATTTCCTCGTGTGTCCAGGTCGGTGCCGCGCCCAGACCGATGAAACCTACGCCGATCTCATCTGCGATGTCCTTCACCTCACGCAGGTGGGTGTTCACCTCATCGCAGGTTTCGTGGATGGTCTCGAGCGGAGCACCCGACAGCTCCAGCGCGCCGCCCGGCTCCAGGCTGACATTGGCGCCGTCCTTTTCCAGACCGATCAGATGACCCGCTTCACGGACTTCGGCCCAACCGTGCCGATCCCGCAAACCTTCCAGCACGGCCACAATCGAACGGGTGCCCTCGAAGGGCAACGGTTTCAGCGTGTCCTTGCAGTAGCCGAATTTCTCATGCTCGGTGCCGATGCGCCAGTCTGCCTTGGGCTTGCAGCCCGACTCCAGATATTCGGCCAATTGCTCGTGGCGTTCGATCGGACCGCCGCCGGACTGAGGGATGGACATGAACCGTGCTCCGATCCTGATGTGTCTGTCTTTTGGCCAGTCGTGGGGGCAAACCGCGCCGGTGTCAATGCAGCCGAAGGTGTGCAGGGCGCGAGGGCGTACGCTCCCAGATAACGACCTTATGCGGCGATCTGCCGTTGAGTTCAGACAGCATTTGTTCGGTTTTCAAGCCCGGCAGGCTTGAGAAAACGTCGAACAGAGCTTCGGCTCCTTCAGCGTTCACAGGAATGTGAAGCGTCGGTTGCCCAGGCTGATCCAGAACCCAATGCGCCGGACTGGAGGTTGGATCAAGTGCAAGCCGTTCCATTTCTCGTGTCGCAACAATGCCGCCATCCAGAGGGCCGAGATAAGTGATTTGCCCTTCATCAACCGTAACGACGCCCTGCCCGCCTGCGCCGGTTCTGAACCGTGCGCGCTGTATGCCGATCACGGCCAATGCCGCGGACACGACGATCAGGAACCAACCGACCCAGGCCAGCAACCCACCCGGCCCGCTGACCCAACTGACGCCAAGGATCAGGACAAAAACCGAGACCAAAACTTCACGCCAGCGCCAAAGTGCCAGTTTTGCCTCTGGTCGAAAAAAGCTCATTACGCGGAATCCGTTTGATCGTTGAACAGAATCAGTGAGACCGAACCGGCCGGCATGAATCCAATCGCTATGTAAGCACGAGCGGCCGCATTTGAAGCGGCAAATAAGACGGCTCGGTTCACACCTGCCTCGCGCGCCTCTTTCAAATGCAAAGCGACAGCGGTGCGCGCATAACTTCGCCCGCGCAGCTCGCGAGGGGTAAATACACCACCTACCTGAACGACATCCGAAAGCGCCGAATTGAAGCCTGTCATCGCAACCGGTTGTCCTTTGTAGATAAGGGCTCTGTGACTGTCGCGCTCCAGATAACGTTTCAGGTCTTCTCTGGCCTGCTTGTCCAGTTCTTTGTGAAGCAAACCCGGCGTTTCCTGAAGGTATTGCTTCCGCCAGGCAATCACTTGATTGCGATCCACTCCGGCCAACGGAACAAGGCGCACATCTTCCATTTGAGGAACAACAAGGTTGTTCAGGTTAAGTGAGAATGCCGGTTCATCGTCATTGAGACCCGTCAGCCTGTCTCGCCAACCTGCGATTTTGACGAAGTCTCTAACCTGCGCCGTTTCACCGATGATTCCCGAGACAGCTCGGTTTTGGATCAAATCCCAGGCGGCAAAAAGCTCTGCACGCTTCACGTTGGGGCATTGCGGAAAGACTATTCCTTCATTGGTGATACCCAAGACACCGCGCAGCGGGTTACCCAGCAACCAAAACGACATGCCCCGAGGATGGGAACCACCCAGACCGAAATCTTCCAAATTGCCCAAAGGAAACATCGAGCTTTGGAGGTGGAGGCGCAAAAACCGCTGAACTTCTGGAACATCCTTCTGTAGTGCTGCGCGCCACATTACGCCCAATCCCCCAGCGCCTGCTGCCACATGGTCAGCGCAGCGACTGCCGCCGTGTCAGCCCGCAGGATACGCGGGCCAAGGCTGACAACATGCGCATAGGGCAACCCCGTCAGACGCGCGCGTTCCTTGTCGGAAAACCCTCCTTCGGGACCGATGAGAATCGCCCAGGGCCGTCCTTTTTCATTGGCGGCCAGTCGCAGGGCCGATCCAACCTCGGCTTCGTTGCAGAACATCAGTTGTCGATCTTCGGGCCATGCATCCAGCAGCCGATCCAACCGCTGCAAATCGGCAACCTCGGGCACGAAGGTTCCGCCGCATTGCTCGGCCGCCTCGACGGCATGGGCCTGCAACCGATCTTGTCGGATGCGTTCGGAATTGGTGAACTCGGTCTGCACCGGCATGATACGCGCCGCGCCCATTTCGGCGGCTTTTTCCACGATGAAATCGGTGCGGGCCTTTTTGATCGGTGCAAACAGGAACCACAGATCGGGCGGCATCTGCAACGGTTTCGTCTGCTCAAGGCAGGTCAGCGTCCCGCCGCGTTTCCCCGCCTCCGAGACTTCGGCCAACCACTCTCCGTCCTGTCCGTTGAACAGGGCGACCTGCCCTTTGACCGCAAGGCGCATGACACCAAACAGATAGTGCGCCTGGTCGCGCGTCAAAGGAACCGATTGCCCCTGACCCAAGGGCTGCTCTACATACAGTCTGATCTTCGCACTCATGAGACCCTACATATGCAAGGCAATGCCCCAACACCAGATAGTCAAGTCGCTGATGCCGTCAGTGGCAACTGGGTCGACACCCGTGCCCCGGCCTTTGCCCGCCCCTATCTGCGCCTCAGCCGCGCGGACCGGCCCATCGGGACATGGCTGCTGCTGATTCCCTGTTGGTGGGGGCTGGCGCTGGCGATCCTGAACGACGGTCAGCCACGTTGGGAAGATCTTTGGATCGCTATGGGATGCGCATTCGGGGCCTTTCTGATGCGGGGCGCCGGTTGCACCTGGAATGACATCACGGACCGGGAATTCGACGGGCAGGTCGAACGCACTCGCTCGCGCCCGATTCCTTCGGGTCAGGTCAGTGTCCGGCAGGCCGCAGCGTGGATGGTCCTGCAATGCATTCTGGCGCTTGGCATCCTTCTCAGCTTCAATCAGGCGGCAATCGCCATGGGCGTACTGTCCCTGCTGCCCGTGACAATCTATCCGTTTGCCAAACGGTTTACGTGGTGGCCTCAGGTGTTCCTCGGGCTGGCTTTCAACTGGGGCGCCCTTCTGGCCTGGGCGGCGCATAGCGGTTCCGTGGGATGGCCAGCGGTGACGCTGTACCTGTCTGGAATCGCGTGGACCCTGTTCTACGACACCATCTATGCGCATCAGGATGCCGAGGATGACGAACTGATCGGCATCAAATCAACCGCTCGTCTGTTCGGAGCCGATACAGCGCGGTGGCTGAAGTATTTTTTGGTGGCGACCGTGTCGCTGATGGGGCTGGCCATCGTCGATGCAGGGGTGCCGGATGCCTCGATGCTGGCATTGGGTGTTGCGCTCTGTGGGCCTTGGGCAATGGGCTGGCACATGATGTGGCAACTCCGCGCGCTGGACATCGAAGACAATGCCAGGCTGTTGCAATTGTTCAGGGTCAACCGCGACACTGGCTTGATTCCGCTGATCTTCCTCTGCGTCGCCCTGTTGCTCTGATTGCACCTGCTGAACGGGGCCTGTAAAGATCGGCCCAACCGCCTGAGGAGTGTCAAACCCAAATATGCGTCTGCCGTATTTTATCGTTGTTTCCCTGATCTTTCTTGTGTCAGCCGGGCTGTCGCTTTTGGCAGCCAGCTATGCCGTCACCAAGATCGAAGAGACATCGGAATTCGCCGTGCGCCGGGCGCTTGACCTCAAAGGGCACGACTGGGCCGAGGTCGAGTCAGACGGCTTGCGCGTGGTCCTGACCGGGATTGCACCGGATGAGGCGACACGATTCAACGCACTGACCGCAGCCGGAACCGAGGTCGATGCGTCCCGCGTAATCGACGAAATGGAGGTCGAAGCGACCTCTGCCCTCGCGTCACCACGCTTTTCGGCAGAAATTCTGCGCAATGAACACGGTATCTCGATCATCGGTCTGATCCCCGCCAGTGAAGACAGGGACGACCTGATCAGACGGCTGAGCAATCTCGACCGCAACATCGCGGTCTCGGACCTGATGGAAACGGCGGATTACCCCAAGCCCGACGGTTGGGATGCAGCGATATCCTATGCCATCGAGGCTTTGGCCAGCCTGCCGCGTGCCAAAATCTCCGCAAACGCCGATTTGGTCAAAATCACCGCCATTGCGGACAGCCAACAGGAAAAACAACGTCTCGAACAAGATCTGACCCGCGCCGCGCCGCCCAGCCTGCGGATCGGGCTGGCGATTTCGGCCCCCCGGCCCGTCATTACGCCCTTTACGCTGCGTTTTCTGATCAACGAAGACGGTGGGCAATTTGACGCCTGCTCGGCACAGGATGCAAAAGCGCGCGACCGGATCGTGACCGCTGCGCGCGATGCCGGCTTGTCGGGGCCATATTCCTGCACCATCGGTCTGGGCGAGCCTTCGCCACGCTGGGCCGAAGCCGCCGAGAAGAGCATTCGGGCACTGGCCAGAATCGGCAAAGGCTCGGTCACGATGTCGGATGCGGACATCACCCTGGTCGCGGCACAAGGCACCGATCCAGCCTTGTTTGACCGGGTTGTAGGTGAACTTGAAACAGCGTTGCCTCAGGTCTTTGCCCTGCATGCCGTGCTGCCGGAACCTGAAACCAGCGAACAGACCGGGCCCATCGAGTTCTCGGCGACCCGCAGCCCCGAAGGGCTTGTGCAACTGCGAGGGCGTCTGGGGGATGAAACGTTGCGGGACATGGTCGACAGCTATGCCCGCGCGGCCTTCGGCTCGGATCAGGTCTATACCGCGACCCGCATCGCGCCGGGGCTTCCGGCAGATTGGCCGGTGCGTGTTCTGGCCGGCCTGGAGGCGTTGGCCCAGCTTCACAACGGGGCCCTGACCGTAACACCAGGCTCGGTCGAACTGACTGGCCTCAGCCATGAAGAGGATGCCAAGGCCCGGATCGCAGGTCAGTTGTCGGACAAGCTGGGCGAAGGGCAGGAATTCACCCTGACGATCACTTATCAGCCGCCGCCAGAGCCCGAAGACGCGCTGCCCGATCCTGAAGTCTGCGAAGCGCAGATCGCCGAAATCCAGACCGTCAGCAAAATTGCGTTCGAACCCGGATCGGCGACGATCGCATCCGACTCGCGCGATACGGTGAACCAGATCGCCGACATCCTGCGTGACTGCGGGCCGATCCGGCTGGAGATCCAGGGCCATACGGACAGCCAGGGCCGCGAAGAGATGAACCAGCAGCTCAGCCAGGCACGGGCGCAATCGATTCTGAACGAGCTGCGCGGGCGGCGCATTCCCACCAGCAGCTATACTGCCGTCGGGTACGGTGAAACACAGCCCATCGCGGACAACGACACCGAAGAAGGCCGCGAGGAAAACCGGCGGATCGAGTTCCGGCTGATCCGCCCCGAGCCTGTCGAGGCCGCGGAAACAGGTCTCGAAGCGCTTGAGGCTGAGGCCGAGGCTGACGCGCCTGAAACGGATCAGACCGAAACGACCGCACCTGATGCGGATGCAGAGGACCAGTAAGTTGAACAGAACCGAATTCATCATCGCCACAGCCGTCATTCTGTTTGCGGCCTTCTGCATGGGTTGGTTTGCCAACTGGCTGGCACACCGCCTGTCCCGCGTCCGCCAAAGCGACGTCGCTGATCTGGATCGCATGAGCCAGGAACTGCACGAAGCGGAAGAAACCCGCGATCAGGCCATAACCTACCTTCAGCAGCGCGAAGCCGAGCTGACCAATCAGCTGACCCAGACAGAGGCAGAACTGGCCGCAGCCATGGACGGTCTGCGCGCCGCGCGGCAAGAGGCCGAGGAAATGCGCGGTCGGATCAACAACGCCGACTGAGCGACCGCCGTCCCGGACGGCTCACAGGACCTGCGCCAAATCCGCAATCAGGTCTTCGGGGTCTTCCAGACCAACCGACAGCCTAAACACATCATCCACTGCGCAATTCCCATAACGTGCCAATTGCACCCCTTCCAATCGGAAGGACGATTGCATCAAAGCTTCGGTTCCCATCCAGAATATCAGACTGCGATGATGGCCAAGCGACACGGCATAGTGAACGATCCGGAGTTTATCGATCATCTGCCGGGCAAACGCACCGCTGGTCGGGGCCAGGCTTTTTCCGAATGAATTGTCTGTGTCGCAAGGCCTTAGTGATTCAATCCGTGGTGCTTGCCGCCATCCTATCGATCCATTTTCACGGCTTTGGTGCAGGCTCGTGAACCGGCGTCCAGAGAAGAATTGAAACCGCTCGGATCCCAGAACCACCGCGGTGGCCGCGCGACGCTACCAACGGGTCAGAGCGTCTTCGTCCTGATCTTTGGCCGCAACCCATTCGGCGCCGGAACGGGTAATTTCCTTTTTCCAGAACGGCGCGCGGGATTTCAGGTAGTCCATCAGATATTCGGCCGCCTCGAACGCGTCCTTGCGATGGGGCGCCGCCGTGGCCACCATCATGATCTTGTCACCCGGTGCCAGACGTCCAAAACGGTGAATGACCAGCACATCGCCCAATGCCCAACGCGCCTGCGCCTCTTGGGCGATCTTGGTCAGGGCACGTTCGGTCATACCGGGATAGTGCTCGATCTCCATCACATCCAGATCACCGCTTGCAAGGTCACGCACAACGCCGGTGAAAGTAACGATGGCCCCGTTGGCATCATCCCCGGCGGCAAAGGCATTGGCCTCGGCCCCCAGATCAAATGCCTCTTCCTGAACCGCGATCCGCATCGGTCAACCGCCCGTCATAGGTGGGAAAAACGCAACTTCCCGAACACCTGCCAGCGAAGCATCGAAATCTGACAGTTCCTGATCCAACGCGACGCGAAGGGCGGACAAATCGGCAAACGCCGCGGCATAGCGATCTTCCCGAGCGCTCAGTTCAGCCACCAGGTCGCTGACCGTGGCCGCTTGCGTTTCGACCTTTTCTTTTGGCAAGCCGATGCGTTCGCGCACCCAGGCGAAATACAGAACATCCATCGGTTAGCTCTCCTTCAGATGAGGCATGGCTTTACGTAGATAATCATAGCCGGTGATCAATGTAAGCGTTGCCGCGATCCACAACAGCCACAGCCCGACCTGACCGGCCCAGTACATACCATCGACATTCAGGCGCAGGTGGTTCACGTCTTCGACCTGCCCCGCAATGATCTGCTCGACCAGCTCGGCATCCATGCCAAAACTCGCCATCACGGCATAGTGTTCAAAGATGCCCTGCGAAAACAGAACCGCGATGGCGACCATCTGGGCCGTGGTCTTCCATTTCGCCAGTTTGGTGACTTTGAGCGTGCCGGCCACATCGCCCAGGTATTCCCGCAGGCCCGAGACAAAAACTTCGCGAAACAGGATCACGGTTGCAGGAAGGACAAGCCACGGTGTCCAGTGCTCGGTCGAATAGCCCACAAGGATCATAAGCGCGATCACTACCATGGCCTTGTCGGCGATCGGATCCAGCATCGCTCCGATTTTGGTCTCTTGCTTCCATGCGCGGGCCAGATACCCATCGAACCAATCGGTAATCGCCGCTGTCAGGAACAGGATCAGTGCAAACCAGTCCGCATAGGGACGGGTGAAATACAGAAACATTACAGCCAGTCCGGGCGCGGCCAGCAGGCGCAGCACAGTCAGGAGATTGGGTAAATTCCACTTCATGGCTTGGACCCTATATTGCTGGTCCGGAACAGAAAAGCCAATCAGGCAAAAAACTTCATCACTCACAATCGCTTGGTCAAAGCGCCGCAGGCCTGACGTCTCAGAACAGTACCTCTTGGCCTTTCCCGGCTTTGCGGTCAGATTGCCGCGCAAGCCCAGCCGGAAAGTACCAGATGACAGCGCATATTCAAACCGACACACGGTCAAACATGATCGGCAGCCTCTGGATGGTCGCCGCGATGGCCGGTTTTGCGCTGGAGGATGCGTTGCTGAAAGCCGCCTCAGCCGCGCTGCCGATCTGGCAGGTTCTGGTTCTTTTCGGCGCGGGCGGGTCCGTGGTATTTGCCGCGGTGGCCCTGGCGCGCGGGCAGCGGCTGCTGCACCCTGACGTTCTGTCCCGCCCGATGAAAATTCGGGTGCTGTTCGAGGTCTTTGGTCGGTTGTTCTATGTTCTGGCCATCGCACTGACTCCGTTGTCTTCGGCCACTGTGATTCTGCAAGCCACGCCTCTGGTCGTTGTTGCAGGCGCGGCGCTGTTCTTCGGCGAGACAGTGGGTTGGCGGCGCTGGAGCGCCATCTTTGTCGGCATGATCGGCGTCGTCGTCATCCTGCAACCCACCGGAGACAGTTTTTCGCTGTTGTCGATATTGGCGGTGCTGGGAATGCTGGGGTTTGCCGGGCGTGACCTGGCCAGCCGTGCAGCACCCGCCACGCTTGGAACCGAAGTCCTGGGGTTTTACGGCTTCCTCAGCATCATCGTGGCCGGCGTGGCCTATCGGTTTTGGGAAGGCGCGCCGATGGTCTCGCTCAGCGTGCACACAAGCCTGCACCTGACCGGCGCGGTGCTGATGGGCGTAATGGCTTATGCGTCGCTGATGAAGGCCATGCGCACGGGTGAAGTGTCTGCCGTGACCCCGTTCAGATACACCCGGCTGTTGTTCGGCATCGGGTTGGGGGTGGCCATGTTCGGTGAAAGCCTGGACCCTACCATGTGGATCGGCAGCGCGCTGATCGTCGCGTCGGGCCTCTATATCCTGTCGCGGGGTCGGCGCGCCTAGCCCTTGTCGTGGAAGAAGTCGTAAACCTTCTGCGCCAACCCGGCCGAGATCCCTTCGACCGCTTTCAGATCGGCCAGATTGGCCCGGCTGACGGCTTTGGCGCTGCCGAAATGGGCCAACAGAGCACGCTTGCGCGCAGCCCCTACCCCTGGGATTTCATCCAAAGGCGTTGCACCCACGGCCTTGGCGCGTTTCGCACGATGGGTGCCGATGGCGAACCGGTGCGCCTCATCCCTCAAACGTTGAATGAAATACAAAACAGGGTCGTTGCGTTTCAGCGCAAAGGGGCGCTGGCCGATCCGGTGGAACTCTTCCTTGCCGTGATCGCGGTCGACCCCTTTGGCGACGCCGACCATGGGAATGTCTTCGACCCCATGTTCGACCATGATCTGATGCACGGCGCTTACCTGCCCGGCACCGCCATCGATCAGCAGCAGATCGGGCCACAGCCCTTTGTCGCGGTCCGGGTCTTCCTTTTGCAATCTGGTGAAGCGGCGGTTCAGCACCTCTTTCATCATGCCGAAGTCGTCACCCGGTGTCAGATCATCACCGCGAATGTTGAACTTGCGGTAAGCGTTCTTCATGAATCCCTCGGGGCCCGCAACGATCATGCCGCCGACAGCATTGGTGCCTTGGATATGAGAGTTGTCGTAGACCTCGATCCGTCCCGGCGAACCGTCCAGTTCGAACGCCTCGGCCAGCCCGCGCAGCAGCTTGGCCTGCGTGGCACTTTCCGACATGCGGCGGGCCAGAGCCTCGCGTGCGTTGCGCAAGGCACCGGCAACCAGTTCCTGTTTTTCGCCACGCTGCGGCACAAGGATTTCGACCTTGCGCCCGGCTTTTTCGGCCAGCGCCTGCTGCATCAGATCCACGTTTTCGATTCCGTCCGACAGGATCAGCTGCCGCGGCGGTTCCTTGTTGTCGTAGAACTGGCCCAGAAAGGCCTCCATCACCTCGGCAGGTGAAACATCCGGCCCGACGCGCGGATAGAAATCCTTGTTGCCCCAGTTCTGGTTCGCACGGATGAAAAACACCTGCACGCAGGCCTGACCGCTTTCCATATACAGGCCGATCACGTCCGCCTCGGCCACACCGCGCGGGTTGATACCCTGAGAAGTCTGCACCTGCGTCAGCGCCCGGATGCGGTCACGCAGACCGGCGGCGCGTTCGAACTCCATCGCCTCGGATGCGGCCATCATCTGCTCGGCCAGTTCCTCCTGTACCTTGGTCGAGCGACCCGACAGAAAGCGTTCGGCGTCCTTCACGCTTTCACGGTAATCCTGCTTCGAAATCAGGCCGACACACGGCCCGGAACACCGTTTGATCTGATACAGAAGGCATGGCCGCGTTCGGCTGTCGAACATCGAATCCGAACAGTTGCGCAGCAGGAACGCTTTTTGCAACTGGTTCAGCGTCCGGTTCACCGCACCGGCACTGGCGAAGGGGCCGAAATAGGCACCTTTTTCCTTCTTCGCCCCTCGGTGTTTCTTGATCTGCGGAAAGTCATGATCCTTGGCGACCAGGATGTTCGGAAAGCTTTTGTCATCCCGCAACAATACATTGTACTTGGGTTTGAGCTGCTTGATCAGGTTCTGCTCCAGCAGCAGGGCCTCGGTCTCGGTTCGCGTGGTCAAAAACATCATCGAGGCCGTCGCGGCGATCATCTTTTCGATCCGCCCCGAATGACCCGGCCGTGTGTAATTCGACACCCGTGCCCTGAGATTTCGGGCTTTGCCGACATACAGAACCCGGCTGTCTGCATCGAGCATGCGGTAGACACCCGGAGAACTGTCCAGCGTTTTCACATAGCGCTGAATGCAGGCATAGCCGGTAGGGGATGATTCGCTGTCGCTGGTCATGATCCTGAGATATGATTCTCTGGCAATGGCTGCAATCTCATGCCTTTCAGATCAAGAGAAAACAAATCCACGGTTTCTGTGGATAAGTGTGAAGATAAAATTCCGGAAGATCGGAAATCCCCTTGTTTCCTTGCCCTTTCCTTTACTTGCACAAAAAATAGGCAACTTATCAAGGGCTTGTTTTTAAAGGATATTTTTTTGCATACTTAGCAAGTGTATGAAAAAAAAGACATTTTTGTAACGCACATGTAACAGGATTGAGAGCGGTGCAAAACTTGCAGCAAAATTACTTATTCTACACCCAGAACATCCGGTGTTTTCCAACCCAGATGCTGACCGCCGTCCACACATAAAAGCTGTCCGGTGACCGCGTGTGCATCCAGAAAATACCCAAGCGCTGCGGTTATGTCAGACGGGTTGGATCCCCGTTCCAGAACGGTATTTGAACGCTGTGCCTGGAAATGCTCTTCGCTTTGGCGGTGGCCCTGCATCGTGGGGCCCGGCCCGATCGCATTGACGCGGATCGTCGGAGACAATGCCTGCGCCGCCGTTCGGGTCAGTGCCCACAAACCCATTTTTGCGATGGTGTATGACATGAACTCGGGTGTCAGTTTGCGCACACGCATGTCCACCATGTTGATGATGAGGCCGGTTGCAAGCGGTTCGCCATTCTCATCTGCGCCAGCGCTCAGCCCCTGATCTGCCATGGCCTGCGTCAGCACAAAGGGCGCGCGCAGGTTGCTGTCGAGATGTCGATCCCAGCTTTGCCGGGTTGCCGTGCGGATGTTGTCGTATTCAAAGATCGATGCGTTGTTCACCAGACACGTGATCGGCCCGCCCAGCGCCTCGGCCGCTTTGGGCAGCAGCGCCTGAACCTGAGCTTCATCCAGCAGATCGGCCTTCAGGGTCACGGATTTCCGGCCCAGGGCCTGTACCTCTGCCGCCGTCTCCTGCGCCGGACCTTCGGATGAGGCATAGTGCACCGCCACATCGAAACCACGATCTGCCAGATACAGTGCCATGGCCCGGCCCAGACGAATACCGGCGCCGGTGACTAGGGCTCGGGTCATGCTTCACCTCGTTTGGTCAGATCACACCAGCAGTACGATGACATAAAGCACATAAAGGAAAGTCAACACCAACCCCCAGACGCGCGAGATGTCGCGTTTGAGGAATACAAACGGAACCAGCAGCAGCGATGCGCCCAGCATGACCCACAGATCGAACCGAAGGAATTCCGGATCGACCGGAATACGGCCGAACCAGGTTGCGATCCCGATGATGGCCAGAAGGTTGAACATGTTCGAGCCGATCACGTTGCCCAGCGCGACATCGGCCTGTCTGCGCAATGCCGCCATAAGCGTCGTCGCCAGTTCGGGCAAAGAGGTTCCAACCGCGATCAGGGTCAGGCCGATGACCGTTTCGCTGACCCCATAGGTTCTTGCGATGACGGTCGCGTTGTCGACAAGTAAGTGCGCACCCATCGGAAGCCCCACCAACCCCAGGATCAGGTAAATCGATACCTTCCAGTAGGGCATGTCAGGGTCGGCTTCCTCCAAGCCTTCAAGCTCGTCGTCATCCGCGCAAGCCTCACCACAGGCCTTGCGATGTGCTTTTGCCTCACGAAAGGCAGTCATCAGGACAAGACTCAACGCCGCCAGCAGGATCAGACCGCTGAAGAAGGTGAATGTTCCGCAAAAAGCCAGCCCGATGAACAGAACCGTCGCCAGCAGCATGAAGACGTAATTCCTGCGGCTGTCACATTCACTTGTGTGAAGCGTTGCCAGCAATGCGGGCAGTCCAAGAACCAACAGGATGTTGGCCGTGTTCGATCCGACAACGTTGCCCAGCGCAATACCGGGCGCGTTCTCTTTCAATGCGCTGATGGCGATCAGCAACTCGGGCGCAGACGTGCCGAAGGCCACAATCGTAAGGCTGACGATCAACGCCGGAACACCCAGACGCAGGCTCAGGTTTACAGCACCGCGCACAAGCGCATCGCCTGCAAGCAGCAGGATCAACAGCCCAAGACCAGACAGCAGCCAAGTGGTGATCAAGTCCGACCTCCTTTTTCGCAGGCGCAGGGGCCTTTGCCTATGCGAAACCGTCCGCAGCGCGGACACTTGGCGGAACTCAGTTTCTTCTGCCCCGGAAAGCGCAGTTTTCCGAACATCGCCAGGACGCCCATGCCGATCAGAAAAAGTGTGACAGCCTTGATGATCACGTCACAAACCGAAACGCGCGTAGGCCGCACGCTCCTCTAATCCGGCAATGGCATCCTGTGCCAGGCTGGCCCCGAACCGCGACCAGATCGGTTTTCGCACGCCATAACGGCGGAACTTGACCTTGTCGCCAAAGCGCTCCTGCATCTTGGGTTTCAGATGGGCGATACCGTCGATCAAACCCAGTTCGTGCGCACGACGCGCCAGCCAGATTTCACCCGTGAACAGATCGGCCGTTTGATCCAGCTTGTCACCCCGGCGGGCTTTGACATGCGCGATGAAGTTTTCATGGATATCGCTCAGCAGCCCTTGCAGGCGCGCTACATCCTCTTTCTTTTCCGGCGAGAAGGGATCCAGCATCGATTTCGATTTGCCCGCCGTATGGATCCGCCGCTCGAACCCCTGCCGCGCCAGAAAGACATGCGCGCCAAAACCTGCCGAAATGACTCCGATCGAGCCAAGAACCGAACTGTCATCGGCCCAGATCTCATCCGCAGCGGCAGCCAGCCAATACCCTCCGGATGCCGCAACATCTTCGACAAACCCGATCACGGGCACGTCCAGCTCTTGCGACAAACGCCGAATTCGGGCGCCAATCAGAGAACTTTGTACGGGCGACCCGCCCGGAGAGTTGATCTCGAGCGCGACAGCCACAGGTTTTCCCTTTCGAAACGCCTTGTCGAGAACCGGGGCCAGGGTGGTGTCGTTCAAGGACCCGGGACCGGCCATTCCAATGGAACCGGACAAACGGACAACGGCCACGCAAGGGTGCTTTTTTACAAACGGCAGGCTGAGCTTCATGGGTGCCGATGTAGAGTGCCCCCAACCCGTAAACAAGGGACTCTGCCGGCGTTAAACGCGACGTGAACCAAATTCCCACACCCGGCGGGCAAAAATGCAACGCCTTGGCGAGGGTCAGCTGCGAATGCGCCAGCCGGTTTTGAATATCCAGCCGATGACCGCCAGGCACAGCCCTGTAAAAGCGACGATGGCAACAAGGCTGAAAACGATCGGCACATCTGCCAGCCCGTAAAAGGACCAGCGGAAACCCGAAATCAGATAGACCACGGGATTGAACAGCGTGATGGTCTGCCACAATGGGGGCAGCATAGAAATCGAATAAAACGTACCCCCCAGAAAGATCAGTGGCGTTACCACCAACTGCGGCACCAGCGACATCTGTTCGAAGTTGCTGGCCCAGATACCGATGATGAATCCCAGCAACGAAAAGCTGAGACAGGACAGGATCAGAAACGCCGCCATGGCGAATGGATGCTCGATCCGAATATCGACAAAAAACGTCGCTGTGACCAATATCACCAACCCAACAAACAACGCCTTCGTTGCGGCGGCACCGACATATCCGATCACGATCTCGATGAAATTGACCGGAGCGGACAACAGCTCGTAGATGGTGCCCAGGAACTTGGGAAAATAAATCCCGAACGACGCGTTCGAAATCGACAATGTCACCACCGACAACATGATCAGCCCCGGCACGATGAACGCACCGTATGAAACGCCCTCGACCTCTTGGATACGGCTGCCTATGGCAGTGCCAAACACCACGAAATAAAGCGAAGTTGACAGAACCGGCGACAGAAAACTCTGTGCCAGAGTGCGAAAGAAACGGGCCATTTCGAACCGGTAGATGGCAGCAATCGCGGTCCAGTTCATGCGGCCTCTCCGGATACCAGATTGACGAAAATCTCTTCCAGGCTTGATTGCCTGGTCTGCACGTCGCGCAACACCAACCCGGCCTCGGACACGTCATTCAGCAAGGTCGTTATGCCGGTACGATCCGCATGGGTGTCGTAGGTATAGATCAGGCAATCCCCCACGCCATTGAGGGCAAGATTGTGGCTGGCCAGACTGTCGGGGATCCGATCGATGGGTTCGGTCAGCATGACTTCGATCTGCTTTTTACCCATCTGCGACATGAGTGTGGCCTTGTCCTGCACCAGCAAAAGCTCTCCCTTGTCGATGACGCCAATGCGATCCGCAATTGCTTCTGCTTCTTCAATATAATGTGTGGTCAGAATGATGGTGACACCGTCCCGTTTCAGTTCCGCCACAAGCTCCCACATGTCCTTGCGCAACTCGACATCCACTCCGGCAGTTGGCTCGTCCAGAAAAAGCACCCGGGGTTCATGGGCCAGGGCCTTGGCGATCAGCACCCTCCGCTTCATGCCGCCGGACAATTCCTTGATCGCGTTATTGCGCTTGTCCCATAGGGACAGCTTGCGCAGAATCTCTTCGATCCGCGCGTTGTCCTTGCCAAGGCCGAACAGCCCGCGCGACAACCGAACCGTGTTCCAGACCTTTTCAAAGGGCTCCAACGCGATCTCCTGCGGTACAAGCCCGATCATCCTGCGCGCTGCGCGATAGTCGGACTGGATGTCATGTCCACCAACCGTGACCACCCCCGAGGTCGGGTTTGTTATCCCGCAAATCGTCGAAATCAGGGTTGTCTTCCCGGCGCCATTTGGTCCCAGAAGCGCAAGTATCTCACCCTCTTCAATATCCAGAGACACACCCTTCAGCGCCTCGAACCCATCGGCGTAAGATTTGCGAAGATCTTTGATGGACAAAATGGTCGTCATATCCGTTCCCCGTTCCGACCGAGACCCTATCGCGCGGAACCAGCCTGTAACAGGGCAATTCCGCACAACGTGCTGCGCATTTTCTAGTGGTTGTCAGAACCATGCTCAATTCCAACTTGCAATCCGTCAACCCACCCGCAAACTCTGCCACAACGGAGGGCGCTGATGCTGAATGGAATACGTATTGTCGAAATCGAAGGGCTGGGCCCCGGCCCTTTTGCCGCCATGCAGCTTGCTGATCTGGGCGCCGACGTCATCACGATCCATCGCAAAGGCCAGGCAGTAACACCGGGCATGCCGGACCGCTCGCTTCTGGACCGCGGCAAACGATCGATCGCGCTTGATCTGAAGGATCCCGAAGATCTGGCGACCGCCCGCCGCCTGATTGACACGGCGGATGCACTGATCGAAGGCTTTCGCCCCGGTGTGATGGAGAAGCTGGGTCTTGGCCCGGATCTTTGCCTAACCCGCAACCCAAAACTGATATACGGCCGCATGACAGGCTGGGGGCAGGATGGTCCGCTGGCCGACACGGCAGGACATGACCTGAATTACATCGCCTTGTCCGGTGCGCTCTGGTACGCCTCTCTCCCGGATCAGCCGCCTCAAACCCCGGCCACTTTGGTCGGCGATATCGGCGGAGGCGCCATGTACCTTGTCGCGGGCATCCTGGCAGGTTTGATCAACGCGCAAAGAACCGGAAAAGGCACCGTGGTTGACGCCGCCATCTACGACGGCTCGGCCCATATGATGAACCTTCTGATGACCATGCGCCAAACCGGCAACCTGTCCGAGACCCGCGGCCAAAGCCTGCTGGACGGCCCGCATTGGAGCCGAACCTACGCCTGCGCGGATGGTGGATTTGTTTCGGTCCAATGCCTCGAACCAAAATTCTACGCCCGATTTCTGGAAATCCTGGGCCTGTCCCATGACCCGGCGTTCCAACAACAATACACCCGCAAGTTCTGGCCCGACCTGACCCGGCGCCTGGCCGAGATCTTCTCATCCAGACCGCGCGACCATTGGGCCAAATTGTTCGACGGGTCAGATGCCTGCGTCGCCCCGGTTCTCAGCCCCGACGAGGCCGCAGCCCATCCGATGAATGCGGCCCGTCAATCCTGGCGCAAGACAGACTGCACCCTACAGGCCGCCGCCGCCCCACGCTTCTCCACACACCGGTGGCAACCGAAGCCCAGCCCGGCTCGCGGCCAGCACACAACCGAGATCCTGAGCGACCTCCAAGCCCCCGAAAGCACCTGACGCACGCTTCATCTGGCCGGAAATATCCCGGGGGTGAATTGGCCAGCGGCCAAGAGGGGGCTGGCCCCCTCCCACGCGCCCTACCCGCCGCGCACCGTGTCGATCATCAGCTGAACATTCTCAGGATCTGCATCCGGTGTGATCCCATGGCCGAGGTTGAAAATATGCGGCCCCTTGGAAAATGCGCGCACGATGCGCCGGGTCTCATCCACCAGCGCCTGCCCGCCCGTAACCATGTGCGACGATGCCAGATTGCCTTGCACACAGCCATCAATCTGCACCTTCTCAGCTGCCCATTCGGGCGACACGGAATTGTCCAGCGCCACGCAATCCACGCCGGTCGACCTTGCAAACCCTATGTACCCGTCGCCTGCTTCCCGCGGAAATCCAATCACGGGGATGCCGGGATGGCGTTCCTTGATGGCGTGCGTGATCACCCGGCACGGCTCGACCGCGTATTTGCGGAAAGCTTCGCCCTTCAAAGACCCCGCCCAACTGTCAAATATCTTGACCACCTCGGCCCCGGCGTCGATCTGAGCGGACAGATATTCTATCGTTGCCGCGGTGATGCGATCCAACAGCGCCTCGAACAAAGCAGTATTACCTTCGCGCAGCGCATGGGCGGGACCCTGATCCGGCGTGCCGCGCCCTGCGATCATGTATGTGGCAACTGTCCACGGCGCGCCTGCGAATCCGATCAAGGTGGTCTCGGACGGCAATTCCCGCGACAGAATGCGCACCGTTTCGTAAACCGGTGACAATGTCTCGTGAATCGCGTCAACCGGTTTCAACGCATCAAACTCGGCCTGCTGCGTGATGGTGGACAAACGCGGGCCTTCGCCGGTCACGAACCAAAGGTCAGCCCCCAGCGCCTGTGGAACCAGCAGGATGTCGGCAAACAGGATCGCCGCATCGAACCCATATCGCCGAATTGGCTGCAAGGTAACTTCTGCTGCCAGTTCAGGATTGTAACACAGTGACAGGAAATCCCCGGCCTGAGAACGTGTGGCCCGGTATTCCGGCAAATACCGACCCGCCTGACGCATCATCCAGATCGGCGGCACATCCTGTACTTCGCCCGCCAGCGCCCGCAGCAGTTTCTTTGTCTCGGCCATGTTCGCCCCCAGCATTCAGGTTTTGGCAACGGGTCGTCCTTCGGCGGCAATTTGTCAAGCTCAGCCCCCATTGTCAGGGCAATGTGACGCGACTAAAGCTGTGCACATGACTTTGACCCTGCCCACCCCCGCATCGCCCCTCAGAATCGGCACCCGTGGTTCGCCACTGGCTCTGGCTCAGGCCTATGAAACGCGCCAGCGCCTGAGCGATGCGTTCGATCTGCCACAGGATGCGTTCGAGATCGTAGTGATCAAGACGACCGGTGACAATCGCGCCATGATCGACGCGGATCGCCCGCTGAAGGAAATCGGCAACAAGGGTCTGTTCACCAAGGAAATCGAAGAGGCGATGCTGCGCGCCGAGATCGACATCGCCGTGCATTCAACAAAGGACATGCCCGTTGAACAACCCGAAGGGCTGGTCCTGGACACGTTCCTGCCGCGCGAGGATGTGCGCGACGCCTTCATCTCTCCGCGATTGGGCTCGATCCACGATCTGCCCGAAGGCGCCGTTGTGGGCACCTCGTCCTTGCGGCGGCGGGCACAGCTGCTGAACCGGAGGCCGGATCTGAAAGTGGTCGAGTTTCGCGGAAATGTGCAGACACGGCTGAAAAAGCTTGAAGACGGGGTTGCCGATTGCACGTTTCTGGCAATGGCAGGCATTCGCCGTTTGGGAATGGATGAGGTTCCGGCCAGCGCCATCTCTCCTGACGACATGCTGCCGGCAATCGCGCAGGGTACCATCGGCATCGAACGGCGCAGCAACGACATGCGCGCAGCCGAAATGCTTGAAGCGATTCATCATACCGAAACGGGATACCGCCTGGCGGCCGAACGCACATTGCTGGCTGCGCTGGACGGGTCCTGCGAAACCCCGATCGCCGGCCTTGCCGAACTGGACGGCGACACCCTGAGGTTGCGGGGCGAAGTGCTGCGCCCGGACGGAACGGAAACCGCCAGCAGAGATATGACCGGCCCCGTCAAGGATGGGCCTGAGATGGCCCGCGCGATGGCGGCGGAACTGCTTGAACAGGCGGGACCTGATCTATTCGATTGGAAAAATTCAAAATAAATTTGTCTAGTGTGAACTTGATCACTGTAGCAGGCGGCGCGATCAGGCATTACTGTGACATACCGCAGAGGAAGTCGGGCCAGTCTCGAAAGTATCGAAAAGTTTTCAGATTGCCGGTGTTTTAATAAGTATTCGAGGGGGCGAGACTGACCCCCGGCTTCCAAAGGTAGAGGGTCGCTGTTGGGTTCAACAGCGACCCGTTTACGTTGTACCAGATTGCGTTGTGCCAGACCCGCGTTCAGGAAATCGCTTCGACGGCGTGACGAACGGCCTCTCTGGTCTGATCCAGATCCGCTTCGGTAACCGCCAGCGACGGGTACAGTTTGCCCGGAGCCTTGAAGACCCCATGCGCCCGCAACGTTGCATTGTAAGTGGCGTTGCGCTTCGGGTCATCATGGTTTGCGCTGCGATAATCCCGACATTCGGCCTTGGTGAAATAAATGTCGAACAAGGTCTCGTCACCGCAGATGCGATGGGCAATGCCTGCCTCGTTCAAAGCGTCCGATTGCATCTGTTGCAACTGCTTCCCGATCGAGCGCAGGTGTTCATAGGTGCCTTCGCGCCGCAAAACCTCCATCGTCTTCAGCCCCGCCGCTGAGGCAACGGGGTTGCCGGACAAAGTGCCCAACTGCATCAGCCAGCCGTGTTCTCCGACTTTCGATTTGTCGAAATGCTTCATGATCTCGGTGCTGGCGCCCAGCGCGGCCAGAGGAAAGCCACCACCGGTGATCTTGCCAAGCGTACAGATATCCGGGGTCACGCCATATCGCTCTTGTGCGCCGCCGTAAGCCAGTCGGAACCCGGTGACGATCTCATCAAAAATCAGCAGCACACCAAATTTGTCGCACAAGGTCCGCAAGCCCTGCAAAAACCCCGGTTCGGGCGGGATGATCCGCTGCAAGGGTTCGACCATGATGGCTGCGACATCGTCATGCTCATCCAGCAACGCTGCCACCGCCTCAAGATCATTGAAAGGCGCGATCAGCATCTGCTCGGCCACGCTTTGGGGGATACCGGCACTGTCGGGAACGGCCTGAGGGAAATTGACCCGACGGCTGGGGGCCAGGCTCATCTGCGCCTCGGCGCTCATACCATGATACCCCCCTTCGAACTTGAGGATCTTGTCGCGCCCGGTATAGGCGCGCGTCAGCCGCATGGCGTACATGTCCGCCTCGCCCCCAGAGGCAACAAAACGCACCTGCTCGCAACAGGGAACGGCTTCGATGATGGCCTCGGCCAGTTCGATGCCCTTGCTGTTGTTGGCGAAGAAGGTCATGCCTTTGGGCAGTTGTTCCAGCACCGCTTCCATCACCTCGGGGTGGCCATGGCCCAGCAACATCGGACCGGACCCGATCAGATAGTCGATATATTCGTTCCCGTCCTCGTCCCAGACATGGCTGCCCTCGCCACGGGCGATGATGATACCCGGATCGAAGTTGCCGAAACCGCCGGCAGGCAAAACTTCGTTTGCACGCGCTATCCACTCGGACTGTGTCTGGATCTTCAGCATCTCAATCAATCTCCAAAATCGGGGCGCCAAGAATTTCGAGGTCAGGTGTCACACCTAAACCCGGGCCTTCGGGCGGGGCAATCCGGCCGTTTTCACGGTTTGGTGCGTCAGGGCACAGGCGCGGGGCAACGTAAGAGGACAAGTCGCATGTGTTCATCAGCGATCCATGCGGGGTTGAAGCAGCAAAATGCAACGAGGCCGCCGTGACGATATCCGATCCCCAGGTGCATTCCGAACAAATCTCGGCGCCCAGCTGAACGGTCAGATCGCGCGCACGGCGCATCGCTGACAGACCGCCGAATTTCGACAGTTTCAGCGCCACCGCGTCCATGCAACCCAACTCATGCGCCCGCATCAGCGATGCAAGATCAAAGGCGTTTTCGTCGATCTTCATGGGCAGACCCGTCGACTGACGAACAGCGGCACAGTCTTCCAGCGTCTTGCAGGGCTGTTCCAGCATCACATCCAGATGCGCCACCGCGCGCCCGGTTCGGGTTGCCTGAAGGCGCGATGCCCCGCAGTTCCAGTCACCATACACAAGCGGCCCGGTTCCCACGGCCTCGCGCACTTTGATCAGCCGCTCGGCATCGGCTTGCCAATCACCCTCGACACCCAGCTTGACCTGGAATTGCCGAATACCGGTCTGGAAGGCCGCCTTGGCGATGCGCGCCATTTCGTCCGGCGCGATACATGTGATCGAATGGTAAAGCGGCATATCCGCCCGTGTCCGCCCGCCCAGCAACGCGTAAACCGGTACCCCCGCCGCGCGGCCGAACAGATCCCACAGCGCAATGTCCACGATGGATTTCGCGTAGCTGTGGCCTTGCAGAAGCCCGTCCAGCTTTCGCATCGGCGCATCGACCCCGATCGGAGAAATCCCGAGAATCTCGGGACCCATTTCAGCGATGGCCCCCGGTACGCCATTCGCATAGGCTGGCAGATAATGCGGGATCGGGCAGACCTCACCCCAACCTGTCAGACCTGTATCCGTCTCAAGGCGCAGGATATGAGACGTCACGGTCGCACAGGTCTTGCCGTCAGCCATGTGATAGGTTTCATGGCTGGTCAGTTCGACGGACCAGAGCGTTATCTTGTCAATTCTCAAGCATATTCTCCTACTGGATCACCCAATGCGGCTTCGTCCGGATGCACGCCCAGCCCCGGCGCCTCGGGCAGATGCAGATGGCCATCGACGTTGCGGGGCCCGCGGCCACCTGCAACATCAACCGTGATCATGTCCTGACAGGCCCAGACCGCGTGGCAGTGGTCATCCGGGATCGTGGCGGCCAGATGCAGCGCTTCGGTATCGGCCAGAACCGTCCCGCCGGTGGCCATCACGAACATGTCTATCCCATGGGCCAGCGCGATATCGCGCATCCGCGCGGCCTTGGTCAGGCCACCCACGCGATTCAGCTTGATCCCGAATATCTGGGCCAGACCATCGCGGGCAATCCGGGCGGCATCCTGCAAGGTCACAAGGGACTCGTCCACAGACACTGGGGATGCATGAAGCCCCGAGATCGTCGCGATATCATCCAGTGTTTCACAGGGTTGCTCGAACATCACGTTCAGGTCTTCGCAGGCGCTCATCACCCGCAGGGCTTGCTGGCGCGTCCAGCCACGGTTGACATCATACAGGACAATCTCTCCGGGCTGCCGGATGCTTTCCACATCCCGCACACGGGCAATGTCCCGCTCGACATCTCCGCCGATCTTCACTGAATGGGCGATATAGCCGCGCTTGCGATACCGCTCCATGACCTCGCGTGTTTCCTCGACGGTTTTCGCCCCGACCGAAGACGCAATCGGGCGCGGTGTCCGCGATCCGCCGCCCATCAGATCGGCAATCGGCAGGCCCGCCGCCTGACCGGCAATATCCCAGCAGGCCATATCTATGGGGCTTTTGGCATAGAGATGCCCGGGCAAGGCAATATCCATGGCCCGTTCCACGTCCAGCACGCGACGCGGATCAAGGCCGAGGATGAAGGGGGCCATCGTTTCGATCCCGGCCCGGATACCCGGCCCGTGCGCGGGTACATAGGTGTGCCCCCAAGGCGTACCCTCGCCCCAGCCGACCAGACCGGTATCGGTTACGAGCTTGACCAGCGTCGCATCAAGCGTTTCGAACTTCAAACGCCCACCGGACAGCCAATAGGGATGCTCGAGCGGCAAATCGACCTGAAAAACGGTAATGGCTTCAATCTTCATGGAGCATACTCCGCCACGGGTGCGCCGAGGCTTTCAAAATCAGGGGTTACACCCAATCCCGGCAAATCGGCTGCATAAAGCGTTCCGTCTTTCGCGACAGGGCCGCCGAACCCGGTAGATCGCGTGTTGTAGTTCATCAGATCCGTTGTGTTCTGAAGGTATTCAGGCGGGGTCGACGCCGAGAAACGGGCCACAACCGATGCAATGGCAGTTTCAATAACTCTGTCCGCACCCCGGACATAAGCACTGCCAGCATAGGGAAGTCCGGTCTGGTAAATTCGGATGCCGGTGGTTTTCATGCGGCGTCCATTCTGGGCAGGTCGCCCATCCCTTCGCCGCGCCACAGGACAAAGGTCAGGATCGGTTGGCCCGTCGTGGTCATGGCGTGGCTTTGCCAACTTTTGTGCTGTCGTGTCTGGTTCGGGCCGACGAAGGTTTCATCCTCGTCGCTTCGAAAAACCGCTCCGCCCGCCAGGGTCAGATACAGCTCTTCCGCCTGATGGCTGTGCCAGTCATAATCCAGACCAGCGCCCCAATATCCCACGTAGCCGCGCAATTGGGTCGAGTGGAAATGCCCGGTCGGTCCGAACAGTTCGTAATACCCGTACCGATTCAGGAAATCCGCGCCGACTTCCTCTGCGGTGTACGTGTGTTTCCATTGCGCCAGATGCGCGCTGGCCTTGATCGCCGCGACCAGATCATGGGTTGGCGCCACGCCATCAAGGCCAAAATCGCCCACCAGATCGGTCGCCGGCATGTGAGCGGGCTGCAAACCCGTCGGTGTCAGATCGTCCGGCCATGATGCAAACGCGGCAAGGTCAGGATGCGCCTGATGCAATTGGCGGGCCGCCTCGAGAACATCATCCAGCGTCATGGCACCACCACGATGTTGCCGGTATGCTGTTTGGCGATGAACGCCGCTTGCGCTTCCCGCAGCTCTTCCAATGGGTAGGTCGCAGCCAGCGCCGGTTTGATCTCACCCGCATCGATGTATTTCACAAGGTTCTGCATCACCTGCGGGTCAATCACGGTCGAACCGCTGAAGGTCAGATCGCGCAGATAGAAGGTCCGCAGGTCGAGTTCGACCATCGGACCTGCAATGGCACCCGAACAGGTGTAGCGCCCGCCGCGCTCCAGTACGTCGATCAGGTTCGGCCAGTAAGGGCCACCTACCACATCGGCGACCACGGTGATCTTCTCGTCGCCCAGCGCCGACCGCAGATCTTCAGGTGCGCGGGGCAAAACCAGATCAGGGCCAAGATCGGCCACGTCGGCGTGTTTGGATTCGGTTGCCATCGCAATCACACGCGCGCCACGGCGTTTGGCCAATTGAACCAACGCACCACCCACCCCGCCAGAGGCCCCGGGCACAAGAACGGTGTCTTTTTCCGTCACGTTGGCACGCGACAGCATCCCTTCGGCTGTAGAGTAAGAACAGGAGAACGTGGCCAGTTCGGCATCCGACAGGTCCGAAGTGATCGGCACCGCATTGACCGCCAGAGTCGTGGTATATTCGGCGAACCCGCCATCGCGTTCCGAACCGAAGTACCCTGTCTTGTTCATGTTGCCGGGATCAGCCGGATCTCGCAGCCAGCCATCCGTGATGACACGCTCGCCGATACGAGCGCCGTCCACGCCCTCGCCAACGGCCACGATACGGCCGCAGACATCTGCGCCCTGAATGCGCGGGAAGGTGATCGGGTTGCCGCCCCATGTCGGGTCTTCTTCACCGACTTCCTCGAATGCGCCACCGGTGGTCGCATCCGTTACGGTCTTGGAATACCAGCCGGACCGCGTATTGACGTCGGTATTGTTCAGGCCACAGGCTGCGACCCTGATCAGAACTTCACCGGCAGCGGGTTCGGGGCGCGGCCAGTCTTCCTGCATCACCATCTGTTCCAGGCCACCATGGCCCATTGTGACCATGGCTCTCATCGTATCGGGCAGGCTCATCACGCGGTCTCCAGTATGGCGTCACTGCGGGGCAGCAAACTGTCGGGATCGTAGGCAGGTTCACCCAGAACGCGGGCGGCACGGGGTTGGCCATGGATCACGACCTCCAGCTGTGTCCCGGCTTTGGCCGCTTCGGGCTTGAGGTAAGCAAAGGCCAGGATTTTGCCGACGGTGTGGCCATAAGCGACAGACGCCGTGGACCCGACGACGCGCCCGTCCAGCAGCACCGCCTCTCCGCCATGGCCATCAATCTCGCCATCCGGTTCAATTGAAAGATAGGCACAGATCCAGGGCAGATCGGTGTTGAGCGTCTTGTCCTTGCCTAGATAATCCTTGTCGGTGCGCGCAAAACGCAGCACGTCGGCCTCGGCCAGAGTAACCTCGTTGGTCAGCTCGCCCGCGCCTTTGAAGCCCTTCTCCATCCGCATCACGTTCATGGCAAAGCTGCCATAGTCGGTGATGCCATACGCCTCACCCGCGGCCCAAAGCGCGTTGTAGACGTCGAGGCAGGCGGTGTTGGGCATGTGCAGCTCCCAGCCCAGTTCCCCGGCATAGGACATACGGAAAGCCCAGACCTTGTGACCGGCGATGTTGATTTCCTGCGCGGAAAGCCAGCGGAACCCGGCATTGGTCAGATCGGCATCGGTGCAGCGCGCCAGCACATCCCGCGACCGGGGACCGTTCAGCGACAGGGCCGACCAGTCTGCGGACAGGGCTGTTACCTGCACATCCTCATCCGCGCATTGCTGCGCCAGATGATCCAGCAGGCGCTGTTCGAAGAAGGCCGCACAAACCAGATAGAAGCGGTCGTCGGCCATGCGGACAATCGTGGTCTCCAATTCGATACGGCCACGACGGTTCAGCATATGGGTCAGCGTGATCGAACCGACCTTTTGCGGCATCCGGTTTGCGGTCAGCCGGTCAAGCAGGGCATAGGCCCCCGGTCCCGAAACCTCGACCTTGGTGAAGGCGGTGACGTCCATGATGCCGACGCTTTCGCGCACCGCTTTGACCTCGGCCGCGACCATGTCGTCGGCAGGTGTGCGACGGAAGGAATAGTGATCGCGCTGTTCCACGCCGTCGCGGGCGAACCAGCGGGGGCGTTCGAAACCATACACTTCTTCATGCACTGCGCCCTTGGATTTCAACAGCTCATGCAGCGGCGACGGCTTGATCGGTCGCCCGGCCAGACGGTTGAAATGCGGGAACGGGATTTCATGGCGCAGGCAGTAGTCTTCCTCGGCCTTGATCACCTGCCAATCCTTCGTGGCATAGCTGCCGAACCGGCGCGGATCAAATTCGCGCATCGAGATATAGGCGGCACCATGCACCATCCACCGCGCCAGTTCGCGGGTCAGACCCGGCCCCCAGCCGATGCCGATCTGTGTCCCGCAGCAGCACCAATAGTTCCGAACACCCGGTGCTGGTCCGATCAGAGGGTTGCCATCCGGCGGATGCGAGATTGCCCCGTGAACGTCGCGCTGAATGCCAAGCTCGGCAAAGATCGGCATCCGGTTCAGGCTTTCCTCAAGCCACGGCATCACCCGGTCGTAATCCGCGTCGAACAGCCAGTTTTCGTATTCCCACGGGCAATGGTCATGCCAGACCGAGTTCGGGTTCTCTTTTTCGTAAATCCCGATCAGACCGCGCTGCTGCTCCATCCGGATATAGCCCGAGACTTTGCGGTCGTCGCGGATCACCGGCAGTTCGGTGTCCAGGTTCTGGAATTCCGGCACCGGTTCTGTCACGAAATAATGGTGCGTCATCGAGGTCATCGGCAGTTGCAGCCCCGACCACTCGCCCATTTGCCTTGCATAGGTTCCGCCTGCGTTCACTACATGCTCGCAGGTGATCGTGCCCTTTTCGGTTTCAACAACCCACTCACCGTTCCCGGCCTGCGTGATGTTGGTGGCGCGGCAGCTGCGAAAGATGCGGACGCCCTTCTGACGCGCGCCGGTCGCCATCGCCATCGTCACATTGGTCGGATCGACATGGCCGTCATCGGGTGTGTGCAACGCGCCCAAAACACCTTCGAGATTGTAGAACGGATGCAGTTCAGCCACCTTTTCGGGGCCGACAAGCTCGATATTGAAACCCAGCGACCGACCAACCGACAGGGTGTGGCGCAGCCAGTCCATCTCATCCTCGGTATAGGCCAGACGGAACGATCCGCAGCCATGCCATGTGACCGGCTGGCCGGTTTCAGCCTCCAACCGGCCGGAATACAGCCCGATGTTGTAATCCACGCATTTTCCCAGCCCGAAGCTTGAGGTCGAATGCGTGATCTGTCCCGCTGCATGCCAGGTACTGCCGCTGGTCAGCTCGGCCTTTTCAAGCAGGACGGTATCAGCGCCCCACCCTTCATGCGCCAGATGATAGGCCAGACCGACCCCCATTACGCCGCCTCCGACAATAACCACGCGGGCGTGTGACGGCAGTTCGTTCCCGGACATGATTTTTCCTCTTCCCGAGTCGCGTTTCTGCTCGACAGGCTAATTCCACAAATGTACCATCGTCAATCATGAATGACACAAATGTATCATCAACCGTCCTCGACCGCCTGAGCCGGGAATGGGACGCCCTAACCCCCGAGGCACAGAAAGCAGCGCGCTACGTGTTGGAGAACCCAACGGATGTTGGGGTCTCGACCGTGCGCGAGATTGCCGAGGCGGCCAAGGTCAAACCCAATACTTTCGTGCGTATGGCCCGGCAGGTGGGCTTCGAAGGATACGAAGATTTCCGGGCCCCCTTCCGCGAAGCGATTCGACGGGGCAACGTGTCGTTTCCCGACCGCGCCCGTTGGCTGCAAGAGATCGGCAAGTCAGGTGAGCTGGGTGGGCTTTATGCCGATATGGTGGGTGCGGCGATCCGCAATATTGAAGACACCTTCGCTGGAATTGATGAAACGAGCCTGAAATCCGCCGCTGAGGATATCTGGAACTGCCGCCAGATCTTCACGCTGGGCGTTGGCGTCAACAATTCGAACGCGCGCAATTTCACCTATCTTGCGTCAACCGGGATGAAGCAGTTCCACGCGATTCCCCGCCCCGGCTCGACCCCGGTGGATGATCTGGCCTGGGCCGATGAACAGGACGTGCTGATCGCGATCACCTGCCACCCCTATCGAACCGAAGTCATCGAGGCGATCAAGCTGGCTCGGCAACAGGGTCTGACCGTCATCGGTATTTCCGACAGCCCGGCCAGCCCGGTGATCCTGAACGCCCATCACGGTTTTGTCGTTGCCGCCGACACGCCGCAGTTTTTTCCGTCATCCGTCTCGACCATCGCCTTGTTGGAAACTCTGCTGTCCTTCGTGATCGCCGTGTCCAGCGATGAGATCGTCGAGCGGGTGGAACGGTTTCACCAACGCAGACACCAACTTGGCCTCTACGCGGAGGAGCCCGAATGAATGCACCCCTGACCCACTCATTGGACGCGCGATACTATACCGACCCTGCGATTTTCGAGCAGGAAATGCAGGGGCTTCTGGCCCGAACGTGGCAGTTTGCGGGCCATGTCGCGCAGGTCCGGGAAGCAGGGGATTACTTTGCGTTTGAGATCGCCGGCCAGAACCTGTTCTGCATTCGCGGCCGCGACGGCGAAATCCGCACCTTCTACAACGTCTGCCAGCACCGGGCGCATGAGATGGTCACCGGCGCGGGCAACACCCGCGTCGTTGTCTGCCCCTATCATGCGTGGACCTATGAATTGACCGGACAGCTGCGTGCCGGGCCCAATATCAAATCGGTCCCCGGCTTTGACCGCAGTGCGATCTGCCTGACCTCGGTCCGAACTGAGGTGTTCAACGGGTTCATCTTCGTCAACCTCGACGATGACGCCGCCCCCATGGATGAATGGTTCCCCGGTGTGCGCGAGGAAATCCGCGCATTCGTCCCGCATATCGACGATCTGGAACCGCTGGAATGGGTCGAGATTCCCGAAAACTGCAACTGGAAGGTCAGTATCGAAAATTACTCGGAATGCTACCACTGTCCGACCAATCACCCGACCTTTGCCGAAGGTGTGGTCAAGCCCGAGACCTATGACATTCAGCCGGATGCGGGCGGCGGCTACGTCCTGCGTCACACGACGGAATGCCAGAGCCTCGACAAGATGACCTACCCCATCGACCTGTCGGTACCGCACGCAGGCGATTACCAGTCATGGTTCCTGTGGCCGATGTTTTCCTTCCAGTGTTATCCCGGCAATGTGCTGAACACCTATCACTGGCGCGCGGTTGATGCCGATCACTGCACCGTCTGGCGCGGCTGGTACACCGAGGGCGGTTCGGACAGCGCGGTCATCCGGCAACTGGCGGTCCAGGACCGCGAAACGACGGTCGAGGAAGACATCCGCCTTGTGGAATCCGTTCATCGCGGGCTCAAGTCGCGGGGCTATCGCCCCGGACCGCTTGTTCTGGATCCGGGCTGCGGCGTGATGTCGGAACATTCCATCGCGCGGCTTCAGCAATGGATGCGCGAGGCTGTGGATTAGTGGCCGAGGTTGCACGCTGATGCTGATGCCTGAAGTCTGGCGCCCGGAACACAAACTGTTCCCCCATCAGGTCGGGTTCACCTGCCCGCCGTTCGATTTTGACGCCGCGCCCTCGGATTTCCTGCGCATGTGCCCCGAAACCGTGGGCGTGCATGGCTGGATGCTGCACGTGCCAGACTATGTGCACGGGCTGGATCAGCGGAGACAGAACTTTGGCCTGCTCGAAGACTTCGTGCACTGCATGTCCCGCAACGGCGTCGATGTCTGCGGTCAGGTCGGTTCGAACTGGGTCCATGCCTGCGGGCTGGGCGTGGAAGGCGTCCGGCAACACTGCGATGACCTTTCAGACAAATATGGCACCCGCTTTCATATGGCCGGATATGCCATGGTCGAAGCGCTGCGCGACATGAACGTCGAAAAGGTTGCCCTGAACGCCGCCTATCATTGGCCGGAATGGTGGCAGGGCACGGTCGGTTTCTTGAAAGAAGCCGGGTTTGATGTGGTCTGGGCCGGGAATTTTTACGATCAGGGCTGGTTCGACAGTCAGGAAGCCGTGAATGACTGCCGCTGGGTGTTCGATGGTGATCTGGCACTGAAAAGCTTTGAATATGTGGCCGACAAGGCACCCCGGGCCGAAGCGATCCTGATCAATGGCATGTGCAATTTCCGGACCGGGCCCGGTGGCTTGCCCCAGCGCCCGCTGCATCTGGCCGATATGCTTGAAGACGCGCTGGGCAAACCGGTGATTGGTCATGACATCGCGCTTTACTGGCGCATCTTCAAATCCCTCGGTATCGCGCCCGGTACACCGCACGGGCAATTGCTGAAACGTCTTTAGCTATTCGAGAGGTCACGACCATGCCCAAAATTCTCGCGCTCTGGGCCGTGCCAAGGTCCACGTCAACCGCGTTCGAGTGGATGATGCGACAACGCGGTGATCTCGACTGCCTGCACGAGCCCTTCGGCGAGGCGTGGTATCAGGGTGAAGACCCGCTTTGGCATCGGTTCCAACCAGGGGACGTGACAACGCCAGCCCTGACATTGGACAGCGTGTGGCTGGACATTCAGCAGCGGGCGAAACGGGGGCCGGTCTTTCTCAAGGACTTTCCGCATTACATCAACCACATGTGGGATGCCGAGTTTCTGTCGCATTTCACCCACGCCTTCCTGATCCGGGACCCGGCCAAGACCATCACTTCGATGTTCAAGCAATGGCCGGACTTTGCCGAAGGCGAGGTTGGCTTTCCCGAACAGCGTGCCCTGTTCGATCTGTTGACCGCACTGAACGGAACTCCGCCGCCGGTCATTGACAGTGATGACCTGTTGGAAGACCCGCACGGCATGACCCGGGCCTTCTGTGACGCGGTGGGAATTCCGTTCATCCAAGAGGCGCTGAGCTGGGAACCGGGCGGTGATCCGTCCGCCCATAGTTGGTGGGACGGCGGGTCGTTCCATGGCAACCTGGCGAAATCGACCGGGCTTGCGCCGCAGACCCGCACGCATATCGACATCGCGGACGCGCCAGACCGTGTGAAACAGGTGCACCGCAGGATGAAACCGCATTACGATCACCTTTACAAACACCGCCTGACACACTGACACACCGGAGACCCGCAATGGCCGACATTTTCGACGAAGACCTGTTTCTGAAAGGATTGGAGCAAAGGAAGAACACGCTGGGCGCAGAGTATGTGGAGAAAAACCTTGCTGCCGCCGACGACTTCACCCGCCCGTTTCAAGAAGCCATGACGGCCTGGTGCTGGGGGTTTGGGTGGGGCGACGACGTGATCGACGCCAAGACCCGGTCGATGATGAACCTGTCGATGATCGGTGCGCTGGGCAAGATGCATGAATGGGAAATCCACTGCCGGGGCGCCATCAACAACGGGGTTTCAAAGGAAGAAATCCGCGCCATCATCCACGTGGTCGGGATTTATTGCGGTGTTCCTCAGGCGCTGGAGTGTTTTCGCGTCGCCCGCAAGGTGCTGGAAGAAGCCTGACGACCCGTCACAGACCAGCCGCCGACAACAGCCGCACGCCTTTTTCGTAGTGTCGCCTGTTCTTGAAGCAGCCGGGCCAGGCCCAGCGTTCCGCCGTAAAGCCCGGCTGCAATTCCAGAATCTGTCGGGCATGTCGACGCGCCAGGGAATGGTTCCCGGCGGCGGCGGACAGCATGCACAGTACGACCCTGGGACGAACGCGCCCGGGGTCAACCCGCAACACGTTATGGGCATGCTGCCACGCGGCCTTGTCCCCGGTCATCATCATTGCGATTGCCAGATTTGCTTCGATCCAAATAGGGGGATGCGGCGTCAACGCCAGCGCTTTCTTGCAGACTGAAACGCCTTCTTCGGCCCGGTCATCATACACCAAAAGGATACCATAATATCCCAACAATTCCGGGCTTCCGCTGAAACGTTCCACGACGGCAAGCATCAAGCTGCAAGCCTCTGACGTGTTGCCGGCAACACTGTGGGTGAAGGCATGGAGGGCCGAGCAATACGGGTCCGTTGGGTTCAGATTGCGCAGTTTCTTGCATTCGGCCTCGACCATCGCCAGCGTCTCGGCCGGGTTTGCATCCATACCCAGGCGGATCATGTCCAAATGACAGAAACCGATCGCCACACGGGCCGGCAGGTATCCCGGGTCAAACTCCAGACAGGCGCGGTATTGACGGATGGCATCCTGCAACCCGTCTTCTGTTGCCTGACTTTCCAATATGCGCGCTTTCTGGAACGCAGACCAGGCCTCGGTCGAAGTGGCACGGCCTGACCAGATTTCAGACCAATACCCGTCGCGCAATCGCAGTTGGAGCGCTTCGACGACCTTCATGGCGATTTCTTCGACCGCGTCGAATGTTTCCTTTGCGCGAAAGCGGAACCGCTGTGTCCACAGGCACACCTGATCCGCGGTTGACGTCAATTGAGCGGCCACCCGCAGGCCTTCTGCGCCGACCACGCTGCCGCTGAGAACATAGCCTTCAACCGGGCCTTCCTGCCTGCGCGCGTCACGCAGTTCGATCACGTCGGACATTGTGCCCAGAAGAAACATGAGTTCGTCTCGTATGGAGGAAGCAGCGATGCTGATATCCGGCGTTTCCCCGACAACTTCAAAAGGCTCAACCACAACCGCTGGACGCAAACGCCCCCAATGCACCGGCAAACCGCGGCCCGCCAGAACCGGACCGTCTGAGTCTGTATCGATGTCCCAATAAGCCTGCCGCTCAACCGTCAGCCATGCCTCGAACTCGGGGTCGGCAACGTCCAACCCCTCCAGCAACTCAGCGCGGTCGGAACTGAGTTGCTCGTCAAACAGATCAACCTCGACTGCTGCCAGATTGATCGACACCGTTTCACGGGTGACTTCAAGAACATCAAGTTTGTGCTTGGAAAAGTGTTTGCTGAGTACGCTCAACTCTTTGCGCAACGACGCCGCGCCTTGTGCGGGCGAACTCTCGCTCCAGAGCTTGTCCTGCAACCAAGCCCTGCTGCGTATCGCGTTTTTCGACAGAAGCACCAAAGCAAGAAGAGCTTTCGCTTTGGTGCCCCGAGGCGTCACATCCTGACCGTCGTCATGGATAATCTGAAACGGTCCGGTCAAAAAAACCTTGGTTTTTGCCTCAGTCACTAACGGCCCTCAAAAACGTTCGGGGGTTGTCGTTAACCGCTGCATCCAAATATGACGATACCGCCCATCGCTTCATAGGCCAGTTTGCAGCACCATGACTCGTGATCGGGGTTCGGATCCGGCTTTTTGTCACTCAGGTCCGGAACAACGATATGAACCAGATCCTTGGTATCATAGACAAACCTGACCTCTGGGTTGCCACTGTCCGCAAGGATTTCTTGAATCTTGCGTTCCGCCGCGTCCTGATCGTCTTGCGACCCAAGCGCACGGCCGCGCGCGGCATTCAGAACTTCGCACCCCAAGTCTTTCAACGAATAGTTCGGGTTGATTGTCAAACGAGCCATGTAAAATCTCCTTCTCAAACAACAATGCCCACTTGTATACCGCGTTACATGCTTATCCGGAAACGAAAATGCCCGACACGTTGATTGAACGCGCTGAAACTGCTCGGCTAGTTTCCGAACCCTCGTTTGCCGAATTCCCCATGGGTGCGCCGATCCACGCGGCTTTTCGCTTGATCGAGCTGCGCAACGGGACTCTGCCCCCCAAAGGCGGGATGGACCATCGCGTGTCTTTCGGCACAGGCCGCACGGCGGAGGAGGCGGCGCGGCTGGCCGGGTTTGAGGCGATTGAGCGCTATGCCTTGCAATACAGTGCCGAAGCACCACGAACCCGCGAAAGCCTGATCGCGTCGGATGGCGCATCCCATGTGATGCCAAACGACGCGCTTGCACTGGGTGTTCCGGGCAGTGACGGAAAGGTCACTTCAAAAGGTGCCGCAGCCGGCCCGACACACGAAGCCGCCGCCCTTTGGGCGGCGATGGAGTGTTTGGAACACGCTCTTGGATCGCAGGGGTTTGACCACCTGGCGCCGGAGACTGCACTGCCCCACGATTTGACGCAGTGGCTGAATGTTCACCTGCGGCAACTGAGCCTTCACATCCTCGAAGTTCCGGGCATCGGCCTTCTGCTGCGCGCGGTCTGCGCAGATGCGGATGGCGGCAGGCCGACCTATGGATCGGCGCTTTCCGCAGATCTGGCGCAGGGCGTCTGGCACGCAGCGTCCGAGGCGGTGGTGTCCTGGCGCAACATGGTGATGCTTGAACACAACGGTGTGACGGATCACGGCATGGATGCCGAACAGGCGCGCTTGTTCCGGCTTTATCGCGGCGCGCAAAATGACCGGCCTGTCGCTCCGACGCGGGTGTTCGACACGCAGGCGTGGGACAGCCCGAACCCGTCGCTGACGACTGTATTGACGGCCGCAAGCCGCGCTCTCGGTCGTCCGGTTGCGGTTTTTGACATGACGGCACCTGAAATTCCCCTGCCGGTGGTCAAATCCGTGCCAGTCTGAGCACCTGTCAGGATCCGTCTCCACGACAGCGCGTCATGTTGCCGTTGGTCTCTGCCTTGCAACGGTCCGCGAATTCCAGAAGATGCCTGCAACGTTCGGTCTCGGGCAAGCTGCGGACAACCCGCCCTGGATCAACACGCGGAATTTCAACAAATTCGACACGGGTGATCACGCGTGGCCTGGCGGCAACTGTGATCATGGGGCCGACCTCGATCAGGCTGGCAAGGGTATAGCCCGAGACCGGGCGCGCCGATGGGCCTGTTCCCAGCGTGATATCATCCAGAAACCGGGGATCGTCGTCGGCAGGCCCGAACTCAAGGCGCATGTGCATTCCTGGCGCGCCGCGCCTGAACCGGACCCAGCCCCGAGGCACCCTGCCCGCACCCACAAACAGTTGTGATGTATGGAATGCCCGAATATACAGCCCAAGCGGATCAGAGAATGCCATCGCCTGGCCCGCAGGAGACTTGCCACATTTCCTCCCCGCAGCCAGTTCAAACGTATCGCTCACCAGGCGGACCCCTGCATGCCCGCTGTACTGATCCTGCCGGTTCGCGAAATCAAGAACTTCTTCAAGCCGGGCGCGCCGCCTGCTCTCGCCGTCCTTCACGAGATACGGGAAGGAAGAAAAATGCATGGTCTGGATCAGATCGGTCAAACGGTTCGTACCCTTGGCCAGAAACAGGGCATGCTGGATATTCAACGGATGTTCCGGCGCATGCGCGTGATCCGTACCCACCAGCCTTTTGTGAAAGCGGGCCGCGCGCTCGGAAACATCCATCGACGTCCAATCCGACCGTGAGACTTCAAACAGGTCCTTGCAGGAGTAGAAGCGCCCGGTCACCGACGCGACCACCGACAGGAAGTGATCGAGATCGAACACCGCCATGAACTGCCACCACTCCGCAAACTCGGTAGTGGCCATAAAACGCTTCGGGCGCAGTCTGCCACCGGTATCGGGTCGCATTACCAACGTGTATTCAAGATATTCATTGTGCAGCTCAACCCTGCCGGGCCAGCCGTGGTCAGACACGCGCGCCGCCAGCTCATCACCCAGACAGTCCCGCGGTTCCCGGGGATCGGCGCGCCATCTGAACCCATTCGAAGGCTGGCCCGCCTCGATGTCACGTGGATCCATGACCAGAAACGGGCTGACGCCTTGCACGTCAAATATGTTCTGAATGCTTGAATTCCACGCTGATCGGGTGGCTTCGTTCACGCCTTGATCAGCAAGTCCCGGCGATTGGAATACAGACATCAAAGAACACCGTTGGGTTTCAGAGACACTGGAATGGAAAGTCAGCGGTCGATGCCCGCAGGGTTTCAATTCCGACGGGGCGATCGCCGAAGGTGACGAACAAGGAAGCATCATGAAAATCGACCTGTCACGGGGCACGATACCTTCATCCTGCCCACCCCGCCTGTTCAGGTAAATGACGGGTCCACCACAATTCGGGCGTACTGTTCACAATGTGGATTTCACTACCGCAAGAACGACCGCCAAGGATGTTGAGGCGATCTCCATCAAACGTTTCGAGCGACATTTTCGCGGCAACCCGGAGATTCGCCATCTGTTCCGCCAGAATGCCCACTGCAACGCGTTCACCCATTCGGATACTGTCGAAATAGTCGCTGTAGAAATGTACCCCTGCAAAATTGCGCCCGATCGCGATATTCGCAGCCAACTTGTTCAGCTCGCCATTCAGCGTCAGCTTTGCCGCGCTATCCTCTGGTCGCACGGACTCAACCAGTGTCCTTCCACCCGGAGCCGGAACAAAGACGCGCGGCATACCCGCCTCTGCCAAAGTTACCCGGGACCCGTCCGGCGCATGTGTCCTGAAGAACGCCTTGAGCAGCGTCGCGCATGCACCGGCAACTGCCCCATGAGCCGCCCCGTAGGACGGCTGCATTGGCGAGCCCTCGGGATAGGCAACAGGCAACAGCAGGTTGCGATCGATCCGCGGCAGCCCGTTATGAGAAACCGCGCTGTGCGCGAACCGCCTGGTGGCTGGCGCGGCGGCAATGGCGTCCATCAGACTGAAGTCTTCGCAGGCGGCGCTTTCCAATTTCTCAAGATGGGCTGCGGCAAACGGTTCCGCTGCCCCAAGCACCGCACCGTGGCCATTCGCCACCAGAGCTGCAATACTGCCCAGCTTTTCAGGGCGGGCACGGTTGTGCACCTGAAAGGTCTGGCGTCGCACGGCCCGCATTGCCCTGGTCGCGGTTTCCGCCAGCATTGAAAGCGCGTGCGATCCGCCCCAATGGGCCCCGCCATCCTCCGCACGGGAATTCCAGACTTCGGGCAGACCGTCATCTGCTTGAATACCTCGGCCCAACATCAACAGGCAGGCATTGAAGAAAGCCTGATAGACCGTGTCGAAATGCACATAGGCAGCAAGGTCACGAGGTGTTTCGACAAATTTCGGGCCACAGGTCTCAAAGGCTTGTTCACCGGTCGCGTCTGCCCCGTTCTGAACGTCCAGCCACTCGGCCCAGTCCCGCAAATAGTCCACGCCAACAGCCTGAGGAGCAACCCTTTGGTCAAGCCGCAATGCACCAAATGGCATTGCCTTTGATTCTGTAGTTTTTGCCAACCACCGCCCTTGCACATGCGCCGCGCCCGAGGGCAGCGGGTCGTACCCCTGCAAAAGGAACTGCGACACGTAGGGCCCGTCCGAACAGCCTAGGCTCGAGCCGCGGAACAAGGTTCGGGAAGACAGACCTTCGCCATCTCGAACCCGGCGCGCTGCCGGTACTTTCCCGATCGCGGCGCCACTGGCATCCTTTGGGCAACCGTCTTTGCGGAACCACTCCAACCGGCCAAGGGCGCCAAGTACCTTGTCGGTTCCTTCGGCACCATCCCGAATGGTTTCGAAGGGCACATCCCGCAGACAGGCCATCGCATAGAGTTCGGCCATCTCTGCCGCCAATTCATCTGACCCAAGCCTGGGCGCCGGGGCAATACCCAAACCGCCGGCGTCCAAACCATTGAACCCCAACCGATGACCCAGGATAGGCCCTTCCCACGCACGCCATCTAAATTCACCACCCTCTGATGGCGCGGTGCGGAAGGGCCCGGAATAGGCTGGCGTGTCAAACAGCGTCAGCCTGTTTCCTTGATTGTCGGTGCAGGTAGGGTCAGCCACTTCTTCCAGAAATTCGGTATAAACCTGCGCGTCGACAATGCCGTTTTCGTCATGCCGCAAGCCCTTAGAAAAGCTCGTGGGCCAAGTCCCGGCAAACAGGTCTGCTTCGCCGTTATGTTCTTCGGCCGCCCTGTCTCGGGCACCAATCGGCGCGTTCAAATGACACTGATCCCGGTTCAATCCGCGATTGGGCTTTTCCAGGTCCTGCCAGGGTTCAGACGGAACGATATGTTGCGGCATGTTGCTCTCCCGATCGACGGAAACAACGATTCGCACGACTCCGTTACCGGATCGTGACCGGTCATTCCGGCCGGCTTTTTGCCCTGTTCTGCAACACATTGAGAATACCCAGCATAGAAAGGGCTTAGATCGCGCTGGACACCAAGCCCCGCCGCTGCTTTCCGATCTGTCGAGAAATTGCAGAATCCAATGCAAAACAGGATATCTGGGGCCCAGCCATCTTCGAGCCGCATCCCACCGGACAGAAAGATAAAGAAAATTGGATGGCGGAGACGAAGGGATTCGAACCCTCGAGACGGTTTCCCGCCTACTCCCTTAGCAGGGGAGCGCCTTCGACCACTCGGCCACGTCTCCGCCGACGGGTATATCCTTGCAAGCGACGGGAATACAAGGCGAAATATCTGATTTGCGCCCCTCTCTGAAAAATTGCTGAACCCGTTGAAATCACGGCAAAAGACGCCAACATAACCGGATCATGGGCCAGATTTTGAGAATTTTTTCTGGGGCATGTTCCAACGTGAAACAACCGAACCACCAGACTCGAAACGCCACAGCACATCGAATCCCCAATCGGCATCAATCGGCATCGCTGCTTCGATTGAGCGGTCACTTTCTGAAAGCGAAGAATTTCTCTTGTTTCAATTGGATCCCATTTCCTCCGGGCAGTGGCGGAAGCGCAGGGCAATGCAAACGAACAATGGCTCACTTTACGACCACACTCGCCTTTATAAAAGTGGAGTGGTCAAAAACTCCACGAAGGGCACAGAATGAAGAAATTTATCGCATCCGCTGGAGCGATGGCATTGGTCGTATCAAATGCGATGGCAATGGTTGCTGACAGAGAGGCTATTATCAACGATAAAGTACGTAGTTTTGTTGACGCTGTAGGCTGCGCCGATCCAGAAGCCGCACAATCTTTGCTTGCGGAACTTGGCACTGACGATTTTGACGTTTCTACATATATTGCGTTTCCGGTTGTAGATGTCGGATGTGCAGGTGGGGCTGGAACAAGCGCATTCACGCCGGTCGTAGTACGTGTTCCGGAATATCGGCCTTTGGCGGCTCATGTCGACATGTGGGCAACGGCGGATATTGAATTTGTAGGTATGCCTGCGCGCGGATGGTTCGACGCAGCAAGCCTCGCGTTATTCGATGCTAAGAGTTTGATATTTGGCTGTTATTTTTGGTTGCGGGAGTAGGATTTGAACCTACGACCTTCAGGTTATGAGCCTGACGAGCTACCGGGCTGCTCCATCCCGCGACACTTTGGTGGTCTACCGCCTATTCGGCTACTTGAGACCGTTTTTCGGCCTGTTGCTTACGCTACTTGAGGCCGGGGTCGAATGAGTTCGATATCGTAAGAGAGAATTTTGATTGTGGGCTTTTTCTAGGTTTGGCGGTGACCTACTCTCCCGGGGCTTGAGCCCAAGTACCATTGGCGCGGCAGTGCTTAACTTCCGGGTTCGGGATGGGACCGGGTGTTTCACTTGCGCTATGACCACCAAACCGAGGAAAAGCCCCCGTCGCTCTTTTTGCTTTGCAAAAAGGCGACGCGCGGGAGGCAGCGTATTCGCTTGCGAATGCGCGTTCCCGCACGGTTATTATGTCAATCAACAGTGTCGCTTGGCGCGACACAGCCATCCTTGGTCCAAGGTGTGTATGTTTTTGATTTGTCTTTCTGTTACTGGATCAAATCAAGCCTATCGGGCGATTAGTACCGGTCAACTGAACGCATTGCTGCGCTTACATCTCCGGCCTATTGACGTGGTGGTCTTCCACGGCCCTCAGGGAGACCTTGTTTTGAGGGGGGCTTCCCGCTTAGATGCCTTCAGCGGTTATCCTGTCCGATCATAGCTACCCAGCACTGCCGTTGGCACGACAACTGGTCCACCAGTGGATCGTTCACCCCGGTCCTCTCGTACTAGGGGCAACTCCTCTCAAGTCTCCTACACCCACGGCAGATAGGGACCGAACTGTCTCACGACGTTCTAAACCCAGCTCACGTACCTCTTTAAACGGCGAACAGCCGTACCCTTGGGACCTGCTCCAGCCCCAGGATGAGATGAGCCGACATCGAGGTGCCAAACACTGCCGTCGATATGGACTCTTGGGCAGTATCAGCCTGTTATCCCCGGCGTACCTTTTATCCGTTGAGCGATGGCCCTTCCACTCGGGACCACCGGATCACTATGGCCGTCTTTCGACTCTGCTCGACTTGTCAGTCTCGCAGTCAGGCTGGCTTCTGCCATTGCACTCAACGAGCGATTTCCGACCGCTCTGAGCCAACCTTCGCGCGCCTCCGTTACGCTTTAGGAGGCGACCGCCCCAGTCAAACTACCCGCCACGCAGGGTCCCGGATCCGGATAACGGACCGCGGTTAGACATCAAGAGTGCGAAGGGTGGTATCTCAAGGGAGGCTCCACAAGAACTGGCGTTCCTGCTTCAAAGCCTACCACCTATCCTGCACATCACAATCCTGATGCCAGTGCGAAGCTGTAGTAAAGGTGCACGGGGTCTTTCCGTCTAACCGCGGGAAGCCTGCATCTTGACAGGCAATTCAATTTCGCTGAGTCGATGTTGGAGACAGCGGGGAAGTCGTTACGCCATTCGTGCAGGTCGGAACTTACCCGACAAGGAATTTCGCTACCTTAGGACCGTTATAGTTACGGCCGCCGTTTACCTGGGCTTCAATTCAAGGCTCTCACCTCTCCTTTTAACCTTCAGGCACCGGGCAGGCGTCAGACCCTATACGTCGTCTTGCGACTTCGCAGAGCCCTGTGTTTTTAATAAACAGTCGCCACCCCCTGGTTTGTGCCCCCAGCCCCTAGTTGCCTAGGAACCGGGCCTCCTTCTCGCGAACTTACGGAGGTATTTTGCCGAGTTCCTTCAACATCGTTCTCTCAAGCGCCTTGGTATGCTCTACCAGTCCACCTGTGTCGGTTTAGGGTACGGTCTGATGGAGGGCTATTTCCAGGAACCACTCAGCAGCCCAATCAATCCGATAAGATTGAACTACACCTGTGATCCGTCACATCCTCCTGGCCTAGGAATATTAACCTAGTTCCCATCGCCTACGCCTTTCGGCCTCGGCTTAGGGGCCGGCTTACCCTGCTCAGATTAGCTTTAAGCAGGAACCCTTGGACTTTCGGCGAGAGTGTCTCTCACACTCTTTGTCGCTACTCA